>PCXJ01000010.1:13957-14453 GCA_002787615.1 Alphaproteobacteria bacterium CG11_big_fil_rev_8_21_14_0_20_44_7 | reverse complement strand
CTGTTTGTCGTCATCATAAACGGAAAGCTGATCTCCCGGCAATAGCCCGTGAACGGCCCCCAGTGTGATCACAAAGGTCCCGTCAGACCGGTCGATCCACAGGTCGCCCTCCTTGCGCGCGCGCTCCTGATAACCGTATTCCTGTTTGGCGGCCTTGATCAGCTTCTTCAATTCGAACGACGTCCCGACCTTTTCCTCAAGCTCTTTGGCCTTGCGCAGGGCCACTTCCCGCTCGGCGGTCAGGACACCGGACTCTTCTTTCAGTTCGGCGATTTCAGTCAATTTCTTCTGCTGGTCGTCGATCATCAGATAAAAAATCGCCACCACCCCCGTGAACGCCGCGATCATGAGGAAGATACCGATAAAAATCTGGCGCTTGTTGTGATCGGCTGACTTTGCCATCAGGTCCTGCCCAGAAGGGCGAACATCTTTTTCTTGTACGCTTCGACACCGGGCTGGTCAAACGGATTGACACCCTGCAGATATCCGGTCATGG
>PCXJ01000010.1:2181-13573 GCA_002787615.1 Alphaproteobacteria bacterium CG11_big_fil_rev_8_21_14_0_20_44_7 | reverse complement strand
ATCAGAAACTTTCAGCTCCAGGATATCGTCCAGAACCTCATCAGGCGGCAAAATGACCGACTGCTCAGCGCCTTTTTTGCACATTTCTTCAAATTTTTCAAGAGTTATTGCATTATTTATAGAGAAATTCCCGTGGGTTACGCGGCGCAATTCCGAAACATAGCCATAACAACCAAGCTTCCTGCCCATATCGCGGGCAATTGAACGTATATAAGTACCTTTTGAGCAATGAACCGAGAATTGCGTATGACGGGCTGAATGTTTTAGCATCACAAAGTCATAAATCTCAATTTCCCGTGGCTTCAAATCTGCCTTCGTGCCCTCTCTCGCCAGTTCGTAGGCTTTTTTACCATTTAGCTTTAGTGCAGAATATTGCGGTGGCATCTGCTCAATCTTCCCCTTAAATTCCTCCATGGCATTCAGCAAATCCGCTTCACTAAACTCCAGACTCTCTACTCGAGCCACTATTTCACCCTCTGCATCATCGGTTGAACGCTCCTCGCCCCACGTGACCTCAAATTCATAATGTTTATCGGTTGCCAGCATATAGCCGCAAAGCTTGGTTGCCTCACCAATTGCAATCGGCAAAACTCCGGTTGCCAGCGGGTCGAGCGTTCCGGCATGCCCGCATTTTGAGCTTGTCAGCCTTTTTATGGTTGAAACGACTCGTGCCGAAGAGATGTTTTTACCCTTATCAATTATTACCCAGCCATGATGCATAAAGTATTTATAGGCAAATTCCGCTTGTTAGGCAACGATTGCGGTGCTGATTTTCTGGCGATGCTTCTTTTCGCGATAAGCAACATATACCGCACTGGATATGATTATGAATGAGCCTATTGCCGTCCATATACTCAAACCTTCAGCAAAAAATACATAGGAAATAATCGCGCTGAAAATCAAGCGGGAATAGTCAAATGGCATCAGTACACTCACATCAGAATCACGATATGCCAGCGAAACAGTGGCAAAATTCGTGAGATGCAAACAGGTAAGTAACAATAAGAGCAACACTTGTTTTAGGTTGATATCCTCCCAGAAGAACATCCCTAAAGGCAGGGAATATAACAACATCACCAATGTCATATAAAATAACATGGAATTTAGAGATTCGGTCTTGTTGAGCAATTTGATTACTAAGTCTGTAATTGCCCAGAATACTACTACAATAAGCATAAGCAGCATTTTCGGGTCAAAGAACTCGGTTCCGGGACGCAAAATAACCAATACGCCAACCAAGCCGATTATAAGCCCGATAAAACGATGATAACCCATTTTTTCACCAAAGAAGATTACTGCGAAAATCGAAGTGACCAAAGGCGCAGTAAAAGAAATCGCCGTGGCCAGATTGAGCTTAACATGCGACAAGGTATAAAATAAAATCAGCCCCGCACTAATTGCCACCGCGCAACGCACAAAATGTGTGGGTAATTTTTTGGTTTTGGGAAGCTTTCTCTTTTTAGCTAACGTATATGTAAACACCATTATAGCCGCAAAAAGATTTTGCCAGAACATAATCAGATATGGGGTCATCCCGCTTTCGGTCAAGGCACGTACAATTCCCATCACGCTAGCGAGTGCCAAGCAATGTACCAGCATCCAGAAAATGCCCATTCTTGTATTTGCCATAAAATTCCCAACCGAGCCGAATGCCCGCCTATAAAGAATTATAGCCTATTATTGATGAATAAATGGTTAAATATAGGTGAGTTTCCTAGGCTTCAGGAGGCTCCGGATTATGCAGCAGCTCATTGATACGCGCCGCCTCATCAAATGATTTATCAATCTTGAAACTGATATTTGGGGTATGACGTATATATACCTCACGGGAAATATAATGCTTGATAAAGCCTTGGTAGCCTCTGAGCAGTTTTATCAATTCTTCAGAAGCACCCTGCCCACCTAACGGATAAATATACGCAGTTGCATTCTTTAAATCAGGTGAAATACGCACTTCCGAAACAGTTAATGGAAGGTTCTCCAGAACAGGGATTTCACCACGAAGAAAAAGGTTAGACAAAGCATGGCGGATAAGTTCACCGACTTTAAGCTGTCTTTGAGATGGCGGTTTTTTCATAAATCCCCACAATATGCCGATTAAACAACATCATTTAATTTTGCAGCTTCCGATACTACTTCATAACATTCGATAACATCGCCCGGTTTTACATCGTCATAGCTTTCAAATGCCATACCACATTCATAGCCATTCTGAACATCTTTGACTTCATCTTTGAAGCGTTTCAGAGTTTTTAGCTTGCCTTCATGAATCACCACATTATCACGCAGCAGACGCACACCAGCACCGCGTTTCACATGGCCTTCTGTCACATAACAGCCAGCCACTTTGCCGATTTTTGTGATGTTAAATACTTCGCGAATTTCAGCATAACCGATAAATTCTTCACGCTCAATCGGACTTAGCAAGCCTTCAAGTTCGGCTTTAATATCATCAACAACTTCATAAATGATTGAATAATAGCGAATATCTATTTTATCACGATTTGCCAGCTCTTTCGCCTGCACATTTGCACGGACATTAAATGCCACGATAATTGCGTTTGAAGCGTTAGCCAAAGTCACATCACTTTCTGTTACCCCGCCCACAGCAGAATAAATAACGCGAATTGTAACTTCGTCATTCAGGATTTTTTCCAAACTGCCTGCAATCGCCTCAACTGAACCGTGAACATCACCTTTCAGGACAACGGCGAGCTGCTTTTTCTCAGCCTGACTGCTACCTGCCATCAGCTTATCCATTGCTGATTTACTTTCAGCAGCAGCACGAATATTTTTGGCTTTCTGGCTACGATATTCAACAATCTCACGCGCTTGTTTTTCGCTTTCCACCACATTGAACTCATCGCCCGCCATCGGAACTTCGGAAAGACCGAGAATTTCCACAGGAAACGCCGGAGGAGCATCCACAACGTTATCACCGTGATCATCCAGTAATGCACGCACCTTACCGAAAGCAGTTCCCGCCACAGCAATATCGCCCACTTTCAATGTACCGCGCTGAATCACGACAGTTGCCATCACACCGCGCCCTTTATCCACGCGAGATTCAATCACACGGCCAATAGCAGCACGGTCTGGGTTTGCCTTCAACTCGAGCATTTCTGCCTGAAATAGCACAGCTTCTTTTAGGTCATCTAAGCCTGTTCCCACTTTTGCAGAAACCGGAATGCATAAAATATCACCGCCCATATCATCAGGAACTAGGCTATGTTGCAGCAATTCGGTTTTTACACGCTGAATATCCGCATCCGGCTTATCAATCTTATTTATCGCAACAATAATCGGAACTTCCGCAGCTTTTGCATGAGAAATCGCCTCTTTTGTCTGCTCCTTAATACCATCATCAGCAGCAACCACCAGAATAACGATATCGGTTACTTTCGCACCACGCGCACGCATTTCCGTAAATGCAGCATGACCCGGAGTATCAATAAAGGTGATTTTGCCCTTACCCTTTAATTCAATTTGATAAGCGCCGATATGCTGAGTGATTCCACCCGCTTCTCCTGCCACAACATCAGTTTCACGCAGCGCATCCAGCAATGAGGTTTTACCATGGTCAACATGCCCCATAATAGTAACTACAGGTGGGCGTGATTGTAAATTTACCTCATCATCATCTTCAATATCGATAGCTTTCTCAACGTCACCCTCGGTAACACGTTTGAAATTATGCCCAAGTTCAGTAACCACAAGCTCAGCCGTATCGGCATCAACTACCTGATTTATAGTAGCCATAACCCCAAGTTTCATCAGTTCACGAATAACATCGGCGGATTTCTCACTCATTCTATTGGCCAGCTCACCCACTGTCATAGTTTCGGGAATTATAACTTCACGAACCAGCTTCTCTTTGCTTTGATCTTCACCAAAATGCAATTCACGCTTGGCCTTCTCACGCTGGCGTTTGATAGATGCTAAACTACGCTGACGGTCTTCTTGGTCAAAATTTGCGATGGTAATTTTGCCGGTTTTTCTGCCTCCGGTTGGCTCTTTGATTTTTTTCGGCTTCTTGCTATCCCAATCTTTGCTTTCAGTAGCCTTAAGAGTGAGCTTTCCGGGAGCTTTTTCTTTCTCTTTATCGGCAGTATCAGAAAATTTGGGTCTAGCTTCTTCCGTAGCAGCTTTTCTCGGCTTTGCGCTTGCAAGCTCGGCCTGCTCTTCTTCTTTTTTCTGCTTTTGCCTTTCTTCAATTTCAATCTGCTTTTGAGCTTCTTCTATTTTTCTTTGCTCTTCTTTTTCTTTTGCGCGCTGCAGAATTTCTAGGCGCTTTCTTTTATCAGCATCGGATAATGAGTCATTATTCTGGATTTCCTCTACAGTTTGCTGAGCAATGCCGGGCTTGTTTATCGTACGCTTTTTACGCACCTCAACCGTAACCGTTTTCGGCCCGCCGGAAGAGCTTTGCCTTGCGCCGAGATTCAGCGTAAGTTTACCTTTGGGCTTATCTTTTTTATCGTCACTCATTTAACTTCCTAATTGCTATAAAATAGTATGCGAATCCACGGCTGACTACGGGCTTTCGCAAACCCGCAATCTCAGAGTCGGTAACTATTCATCATTTTCAAACCAATGTGCTCTTGCTGCCATAATCAACTCGTTCACTTCTTCAACATTCAAACCGGATTTAGGTACAAGCTCATAAAACTCATCGGTAGCGAGATCACCCAAATCATCACGTGTTCTAACATTCTTTTCCGCTAATTTCAAAACAATTGCAGGGTCAAGGGTTTCGCCCTCTTTTCCGGGCAACTCAAACATATTGTCATCAACGCCCATTTCCTTAGCTTTAGCCTTCTGATCATCCACCTGATTTTGTAGAGATTCCTTAGCGCGGGATTGCAATTCTGCGGCAACATCAGCATCAAAACCTTCAATACCGGCTAATTCGTCCACATCTACATAGGCAACTTCTTCAATTGAAGTAAATCCTTCTGTCACCAATAGATGCGCGATGATTTCTTCAACGTCCAATGCCTCAATAAATAGCTTGGAAAGGCTTGAGAATTCTTCCTGACGGCGGCTTGATTCCGCATCTTCAGTTAGAATTTCAATATACCAACCGCTTAATTCCGAGGCTAATTTAACATTTTGTCCACGACGACCAATTGCCAAGCTTTGCTGATCTTCAGGAACAACCACCTCAATGCGGCGCTCATCTTCTTCCACGACAACTTTCGTTACCTGAACCGGCGTTAGTGCATTTACCACAAACACGGCAGGATCCGGCGACCAGTCAATAATATCAATTTTTTCGCCTTGCAGCTCATTGACCACTGCTTGCACGCGCGAACCTCTAATACCGATACAAGAAGCTTTTGCATCAATGTTTGAATCACGCGATGCTACCGCAATCTTTGCACGGCTACCAGGGTCTCTGGCAATTGCTTTGATTTCGATGATACCATCATAAATTTCCGGCACTTCCTGCGCGAAAAGTTTTTCCATAAATGTCGGGTGAGTACGCGATAAAAATACTTGCGGGCCTCTGGCTTCGCGGCTTACATCAACCACATATGCACGGATTCTATCACCTGGGCGATATATTTCACGCGGTAGGACGGATTCACGGCGAAGCACCGCCTCTGTTCCGTTAACATCGAGAATCACATTTCCATATTCAACCGACTTCACGCTACCGTTGATGATTGTATCTTTCTTATCTTTAAACTGCTCATATTGCTTTTCACGCTCAGCATCTTTTACTCTTTGCGTGATAACCTGCTTTGCAGTTTGCGCTGCCACACGACCAATATCCATTGGCGGCAATTCTTCCACCAGAATCTCCCCGACTTTAATTCCGGGTTGAACGCGCTGTGCGATATCTAGCAAAACTTGAGTTTCTTTTGTCGCTGCCATTGATTCTGAGCCGGAGTCTTCACCGGATTCTTCCGCTTGTTCCTCAACGGTAAATTCTTCAACAACTTCGCGCTCACGAGTCAGTTTGGTTTCACCGCTTTTACGATCAATCACCGCCTTAATATTTTGCTCATAGCCGTATTTCTTACGAGCTGCCACCTGAATTGCCTGCTCAATAGCCTCAATCACATGCTCACGTTCAATACCTTTTTCGCGTGCTACTGCTTCTGCTACCTGAATTATCTCGGTGTTACCCGTAATTTGCGATGCTAATGCCATTTTTTTAGTCCCTAGTTGTTGTTTACTTACTCATTAATTACTGATTCCGGCGTTTATCAATTCATCCGTCAGAACCAATCTGGCTTCGGATATCTTATCAAAGGGAATCTCCACCACTTCTTTGTTATCTTTCAGCTCAAAATTTATTATCCCGTCTTTTGCGCTTCTTACAAAGCCACGAAATCTTTTTCTCCCGTTAATCATCTCTCTGGCTTCAATCTTCGTTTCAAAACCTTTGAATCTTTCAAAATGCTCAACCTTGGTTAGCGGGCGGTCAATGCCGGGGCTGCAAACTTCAAGATTATATTCATCCGAAATCACATCCTCAACATCTAATATGGCTGAAACTGCGTGGCTCGCTGCCTCACAATGCTCAACCCGCGTTATTCCACCTTCCTTTGGCTCAATCATCAACTGCAGGGTTTTGCGATACTCCCCGCCCGTCCATTTTAGCCTAACAATATCAAATCCAAGATTTTCTATTGCTGGCTCAATAACATTTCTGATTACGCTAATTTCCATATATATCCACAACAAAAAAGGCGGCCACTGGCCACCCTTCTTGCATTATATTTAACAAATAATTATGGAGATTACAAGTGTTTTCTTAGGCATTGCTATTAATCAGGGTCAATAAGCCTGATTTTGTATGACGCGATATTAGCAAATATCGTATTCAGAGTATTACTCAAATCAGCAGGTTTAATATCTTTATAGAAGCCACCACCGGTGATTTCTGCACATTCCTGAAGCGGACTTTTGCCCTTACTAACATCATAATCATATAATATCGCATGGACAATTGCCTTGCCTTTCATCTGCGTGCAAACATCTATATAATTCTGCGTGGTAATACTTTCCAGCGGCGCGTGCGCATCGCATGTGCCAAATAATTCGGCAGTTGTTTCACCGGCGGCTTCCATTGCATCCCAGTCAAATATCTGACCTTGCCCATCAGCATCTACGGTAGCATATGAGCTTTTATATTTTGGCCCGTCATTATCTTCACCATCAGAAATCATGATAATATGCTTGGCATTATCCTCGCTAGGCAGGTTTACCCTTGCATCCCTTCCCTTGAGGTCATATTCATATGATGATTTTTGCGCCCAAACACCCTTCCAGTTAGGTGACAGCACGCGAAATGCCCATATTAATCCTTGAATCGCAGAAGTGCCTGCACCAACCGGTATCGTACCTAAATTATTTATATTCGGATCACCATAAACATTTGTCGTTGCGTTCAATTTTGAGGTTAATATGCCAGAACCGGAATTAAACTGGTTTGTATCGCCGGAAGCTTCATTTTTGTGTATCAAGACTTGGATAGCCACCAAATCATTGGTCAATGGCTGAATCGGCAATGGTGAATTCACCACCATTCCCAATGCCTGATAATAGCATGAATAACGATGACATTTGCGTGTGGGTTGTTTTGGCGCAAAACCATACCAGCCGTTAAAGCAACCCCCGCCACTCATTTGCACTGTAGGAAACCATGATTTTGTGCAGCTCGCACTTGCACCGGCTATATCGGGTATGAGGCCTGCATTATAGGTTTGGTTATAGCCCAACGGGAATCCTGCGGCCTTATCACCTGCATCACTCGAATCACAACCGGAGCCCCAATTATATACAAATTGCTTATTATAAGGGTTCACTACAGATGCAAATGCAACTATCCCCTTTATAGGGCGTGTCGCAGGCTCTTTATCTGCCCCAGCCTGCAACTCAGCTAGCGTTGGCTGCGCGTTAAGACATTTATTCGAGTCCATATTACAGTCTTTCGACAAAATCTCGGAATAGTTATAATCCCACGCATTCGCGTTGGCAGCACTAAGCATAACTGCAAGGCTTATATATATAATTTTTACTGCTTTCATTTTCATCTCACCAAATTAAATATAAACTCATTTTCTTGTTAGCTTAAAATCAACCGCCGCCGCCGCTGCCGCCACTAACACCGCCGCCGCCGCCACCAGGTTGCGAACCATTTCCGCCGCCGCCACCGCCTGTACATGGCCCTGGATTGCTAGAACCCCAACTACACACCTCATATAAAATAGTCTCGCATGGCTTAGTCGGATCACATTCCTGCTCATCCTTATAGGCAAACCAATAATCCTTATCATGGTGCCAATAGGCTTTTAGCATACTGCCGCCATTGGGCTTTTCATCCAATTCCACAGTTGGGTCTAGCGAATTCTTGCCATCCACACGCTCGGTTAGCGGAACTGCAATCAAAGTATGAAAATAATCTAAAAGCGGCTTCGGAGTATTATCATCCGTCATATTTGTGGTTTCATAAGTATCCGGAACATAGCTACCCGAATTCCTGTCATTAGCAACAATCGCATCTGCATGAGAACCTAGATTCACCATCCCACGGAAAGGTACAACCCCCCAATATATGCTAGAACCGCCAGAACCTCCGCCATATTTATTAATAATCTCAAGCACGGCATCTTTCAAATTGCCCATACGGCCATTACTCGTCATAGATTGGCTGGTATCCAGCGCAAAAACGATTTCTACGTTAGAGAATCCGGGCAAAGTTGCCGCCGATTTTGAGCATACTTTCGTTCCCGCATTTCCCGAAACACCACTAAGATTGTTTTTTGCGGTAGTACAAACCTCAACTATGACTTTGTCGCCCTTAACCTCAACATTAACCAAATTTGCGTCATAATCATATGCGCTTTGGTCAAGCTCCATATTCTGCGCAATAACTTTTGCGGCATATTCATTAAGATTGGCAGGAAGTCCGGTTTCATCACCGGAAGTAAATCTATAATTTGTAATCAGATGCGCTGCCGCCAATGCTGCCGAGTCAGTTGCACCTTGGGAATCGAGCTTGGCACTCTGCGTCTTTGACAGATCAAGAACCATAACCAACGTCAAAATACAAACAAACAGACCCATTACGAAAATTAATGTAACCGAGCCTTTTTTATCTTTGAGTATATCAATGGCAGATTTCATATTTCTCCTATCCCGAAATTATATTAACTTTCTATATTAAGCTTGTCATTCTCACACAGATTTTATGTATGGTAAAAACAATTCAGAAAACACCCAGCTAATCATCATATATTTTAACTATTATGTGATGCAGATAACTCTTACATCACAATCCGCTAAATATTAATTATACTAAGGCTTTATTAAAACTTTATTAATATTTAACTAATATTCATGACAATTTCTCATATATCCGAGATATATTTTATGTTTTACCACTCGCTTGGCGCATAAAAAACCGCTTGAGCGGAGGGATTTCGTTAACAATTCCCAGCCCCCAGCTTCGTGCCAGTTTAATGGGCAATATACTATTAGAGAATAATCTATTGAGCGTGTCAGTAGCAAAAATCATCATGCGGTTATCCAGTTTTCGGATATTCTCGTAACCTTCAAGCATCTTACCAGAAGCCGCACCCAGTCCCAATTTCATATTTTCCGTAATCATATCGGTTAGTAATTCAGCATCCCTAAACCCCAGATTCACCCCTTGCCCCGCTATCGGGTGGATTGAATGTGCCGCATCGCCGATTAGTAACATATTGTCTTTTATATATTTATCGGAGTGCATTAACTCCAATGGGTAGCACCACCTGCCTTCAACCAGCTTTAATTTACCCAAATATCCGCATCTTTTTTCAATTTCTGCTAAAAACTCCGTATCAGCCATCTGCATATATATGGGCGCTAGCTCGGATGGCTCTGTCCACACCAGTGAACTACGGTTTCCCTGCATCGGCAAAACCGCGAAGGGCCCTGCGGGGAGGAATTTTTCATGCGCGAGGCCATTATGCGGCAATTCATGCTCAATTGTGCAGACAATCCCCATTTGGCCATAGCTTTTGCGGAATTCGCTTATTCCCGCCGTTTTGCGAACAAATGAGTTTTTGCCATCAGCACCAATCAAAAGCTGATATTTTATAATATCTCCACTTTTCAGGCTAATTGCAGAATTTTCCAAATCCAGATTAGTGATTTCCGCAGGGGCGAGTAATTTCAAACTCTTGAGCTGCTTTGCACGTTTATATAATGCCGCACGAATATGGCGATTCTCAATTATGTAGCCGAACGGGTCATCACCGACATCCGAATGGTCAAAATGCACAAATAGCGGCGATTTATTGTCCGAAACCCGAATATCATTTATCGGCTGGCCGTGCCTTGCCATTTCTGCCCAAGCGCCGATTTTATCCAGAAATTTATAGGATTTCCAAGCAATCGCCGAGGTTCTGCCGTCAAACTTGGTATTTAAGATAGTTTTCGGGTCTTCGCGGTCAATAACCGTTACCTCAATTCCCGCATCGGCCAGCGCAATTGCTTGGCTTAAGCCTACCATACCGCCACCGATTATTGCAATTTTAGTCATATAGCTTTATATAGCACCCAATTATGCGTATTGCCACATGGAATATTAACTCAATCCGCCTTCGCGCCCATCATATTGCCAATATTGATGCTGATATAATCTGCATTCAGGAAATGAAGTGCCAAGACGCAGAAGTACCAATTTCTCAACTTGAGGAGATGGGGTTTCACCATAATCATTATCGCGGGCAAAAAGCCTATAATGGCGTTGGTATATTTTCCAAACTCCCATTATCCGAAGTTGAGATGTTAGATTTCGGCGGCAATGACCAAGCACGCCATATTTCTGCCAAATTACCAAATGGAGTAAGGCTGCATAATTTTTATATTCCTGCTGGCGGCGATGAGCCAGACCCCGCTATCAATGCCAGTTTTGCCCACAAACTTCAATATGTTGACGATATGACCGATTACCTCAAAAGCTTAAGCGGCTCACATATAATCCTCGGAGACTTCAACATCGCCCCATTCGAGCATGATGTTTGGAGCCACAAGCAACTCCTAAAAGTGATATCCCACACCCCAATAGAAACCGAAAAACTAGCCAGAACCTACAAAACCTTAGGCTGGGTGGATGTTTCGCGTCATTTTGTACCTATGGACGAAAAATGTTATAGCTGGTGGAGCTATCGCAACCGAGACTGGCGCAAATCCAACCGTGGCCGCCGCCTTGACCATATTTGGGTAACACCGGACTTAAAAGAAAACCTCATAAATCATCAAATTCTGGCTGATGCCCGCGATTGGGAAAAGCCATCAGACCATGTTCCGGTAATTATGGAAATTGATATTTCTTGACCAAGCCATAGTTAATATATATTAACTACGCTGTATGAGTGACCAATCTAAA
>PCXJ01000010.1:0-2158 GCA_002787615.1 Alphaproteobacteria bacterium CG11_big_fil_rev_8_21_14_0_20_44_7 | reverse complement strand
AGCCATATTTTATCAACAATAAATGCCGAAACTCCTGCAACGGCAAAGGATTTGCTCGAAAAAACCATCTTACTGATGTTAAATCCTGTTGATGAAGAGAATTTGAGCAACATGCCGAGCATACAAAGAAAAAACCGCCATGTGTTTTTCAATTGTTTGCCGGAAACATTGCGTAATCAGTTAGAAATAACCTCACCTTTCAGTTTTCGCCAATGGCAATGCGATAGCACTAATCCATCTTTAGATGATGTTTTCGGGCCGGCAGCAACAGCCTTATTTGGACTTAGTACGTTAAGAAATATAGAGATTTCAAAGTCAGGCTTTGAAGATGGATACACAACTAAAGCCGGCTCAGGGTTAAGCACTGTAATATTGCAAAAATGGGTTGTGATTGGCTGTGGCGACAGAGCTTATTTTGATACGCTAGCGCGCAGATATAATATATCCGCACAAGACCTTCCCGATGATTTCAGGCTCAGCTTTCAATATCCAGTCCCCGATACAGACCGTAATTTACAGCTTATGCGTATTTCTTCACTAGAGAATTTAGTTGATGAATATTTAGAATATTACCAGATAAAGGAGGGCAAGGAAGCCCAGCTAAGAAAGAGATTTCTTGATAGACCATACAGGCTGATTTACTTGCATCCAAATTGCAATCAGCAGTTTTATGATGACTTAATCTCCTCACTAAACCCATTATTTGCAATATTAGACCAACCGGCTGAAGAAATCGGCGCGGATAAAACACCAAGTGATGAAAAGCTGGATGCCTTAAGCACAATATATTGGTTAGTTGCACAAAGCACCCCCGTTATACGAGGCGGTTCTGCTTTGGCAAATATCATATTACACCACATGGCGCACAGATTACGCGAGCAAGGCTATGAATATGACATCCCGTTTACAAAAACCGGAGTGGATTTATGGGCGGAAGCAACCATATTGCCAATTGAAGATACAGAGCAAATAGAAGGTTTCAAAACATGCTTTAAAGATGGGCCATTCTTTTCACCCGAAACCCAAGCAGAAGATGTTGAATTATACCTTACAGACGGCAATATGAGAAATCGCCCAACAAATAATGTTACATCTTCTTTGGCTTTGGCGTAGGATTCTTGCTGGCTTGCACGCGCCCGGCTTCGCGCTTTAACTTCTGATATTTCTTGTTGCTGATATATAGCAGAGCCAAAAGCGGCACTAAAGCAATAATATAGGCAAAGAATATATATAATGTGTAATTTTCTTCCATAATGCTATAAATCATAAACCATGAAACAGAAACCATCAACAATATTAATCATCGCGGGAAGTGATTCCGGAGGCGGAGCAGGCATTCAGGCTGATATAAAAACATCTTGCGCGCATGGGGTTTTTGCCACCACCGCAATTACTGCTCTTACTGCCCAGAATACACAGGGCGTACAAGGCATATATGATGTATCGCCCGAATTTGTTGCTGCTCAGATTGAGGCGGTTTTGCATGATATCGAGATTTCTGCCATAAAAATCGGGATGCTTAATAATGCTGAAGTGATTGAGGCGGTTGCCGATTGCTTGAAGAAAATAAAAAATGGAACGCCCATTATTTTGGATACGGTAATGGTTTCATCAAGCGGAGATAAATTATTGAAAGATAATGCAATTACGGCATTAAAAGAGCATCTCTTCCCACTCGCCACTTTGATTACGCCAAATATACCCGAAGCAGAAATCTTGACCGATATGGAGATAAATTCCGTTGATGATATGATTTCAGCAGCAAATAAACTAACAACCATCAACCATCAGCCATCAATTCTAATCAAGGGCGGGCATCTGAAAAATGATGAAATAACCGATATTCTGTTTCATGAAGGCGCAATCCACAAAACGCATAATTCAAAACTCAAAACCCAAAATACTCACGGTACGGGCTGCACCCTAGCCAGCGCCATTGCCTGCAATATGGCAAATGGTCAGGAGCTGAAAAAAGCGGTGGAAAACGCAATTTCTTATGTGCGGAAAGCCATACAAACTGCCCCAAATATCGGGCTGGGCAAAAACAAGCCATTAAATCACTTGCATAATCAAAAATAATTGGTTATAAAACGCTCCCTTTTAACGCTAAGGTAAAGAAAATGAAAGCAGATATACATCCAGATTATCATACAATCAA
>PCXJ01000128.1 GCA_002787615.1 Alphaproteobacteria bacterium CG11_big_fil_rev_8_21_14_0_20_44_7 | reverse complement strand
CACCATTTGTGGATTTGACTTCAAATACGCCATCGCCAATTTCTAGAACTGATACATCAAATGTACCACCGCCTAAATCATATACCGCGATGGTTTTGCCGTCATTCTTATCCAAGCCATAGGCGAGGGCAGCGGCAGTAGGTTCGTTGATGATACGCAAAACTTCCAATCCGGCGATTTTCCCTGCGTCTTTTGTCGCTTGACGTTGAGCGTCATTGAAATATGCAGGAACGGTAATCACCGCTTTTTCCACCTTCTCGCCGAGATAACTTTCGGCGGTTTCTTTCATTTTTTGTAGAATGAAAGCGGAAATTTGCGATGGAGAGTATTTTTCGCCACCGGCTTCCACCCATGCATCGTTGTTTTTAGCTTTTACGATTTTGAAAGGCACAAGCTCTTGATCTTTTTTGACCATAGGATCAGTAAAAATACGTCCGATAAGGCGTTTAATGGCGAATAAGGTGTTGGATGGGTTGGTGACAGCCTGTCTTTTGGCAGATTCACCGACAAGGCGCTCACCGCCCTCGGTGAAAGCTACGATTGAAGGTGTGGTTCTGCGTCCTTCAACATTCTCAATAACTTTTGGGTTTTTACCATCCATGATGGCTACGCAAGAATTTGTTGTACCCAAATCAATACCAATAACTTTACTCATCGTATAATCCTCTGTTTTATAATTGTTTTTTAGTTTGTTACGTTTTGTTGGTTGCTGTTATAGCATTAAAAGCCAAAATAGCCAAAAATTTCACTTTATATATGGTGTAATTTATTTGGGATACAAGATTTAGGGCAAAATTTTTTTAAAAAAAATGAGCGATAAATAATTTATTTTGAGCAGGCAAGAAAAAGGGCCGCCGAAGCGACCCTAAGATTCTGTAGTTTAAACTATTTATTGTAGATTACCTGTAGAAGAACCAATTCTGATTCTTAGCTGGCAATCATCTGAGTCATAAGCAACGTCGTAAACGGCTGTTGTTGAGCCTACACACTCACCGTCACCGCTAGTAGCATCAGCAGTTAGGGCAACATCGTTTAAGCCAGTTCCTTCAGCAGCCATCACATAACCGGCGCCAGCATTGCCATCATCCATTTTAGTGTCGATAGCAAGTGCAGCAGAAGGTTTGAATGCATCAGCGCCATTATCAAATGTCGCATCGCCCATAGCTGTCATGTTTTGTAGCTGATAGTAGTTAACTCCGGAAACTCCGAAAGCTACTACAGCAGCATTTGACCCTGCCTTCGCTTGTGGGGCAGTTGTATTGATAGTAACCGCACCTTCGGTAGCAGCGTACGCAGCTCCACCTTCATTTTTCAGACCGGTATTTGAAAGGTCATTCCAGAATTGTGCGATTTCACCACTATTCTCAGCAAGGGCTGTGCCGTCATCTTGGATAGTTCCATTTCCGTCAGCATCACCTGTAGCGTCAAAAAGTGTGTTATCACCCGGCAAAGCGTTGAATTTGTCTACAAACGTGCTTACGGCTGCGTCAAATTGTCCGATTTGTCTGGTTAATGATTGTATCTTTGTTGTTTCAATCATGCTTTGTGCAACCAGAATGCCGCCAATCAGCAAACCGATAATAACAAGCACAATCGAGAGTTCTACTAGTGTAAAACCTTTTTTGTCTTTGTTGTTCATTATATTATACTCCCTATGTAAAATTAATGCATTTATTAGATGCCATATAGTAATTCTTATCAATATGTTAGTAGCTTGTAGGCCGTAAAGATGTGCAGATTAATCTTATTTGTTGCATCTCTACTACTTGCAAGAAAGAAAGGGCGGTTATTAACTCGCCCTTTAATCGCTATAAATATTATTGATAATTCCCTGTTGAAGTTCCGATTCTAACCCGAATTGCGCAAGCATCGGTTGTGATGGCAACGTCATAAGTATCCCCACCAGCGGTTGTTGTGCAGTCCGTTCCGGTTGTAGCAACTCCAGTCCCGTCTAAGACAAGCTGATCGGAGGCTACAACATTTCCTGCGCCGTCATCCATTTTTGTATCAATGGAAAGAACTACTGCCGGAGTGAATGCTAAAGATAATGTATCCAAATCTTCGTCGGCAGAGCCATTTGCGGCAATGTGGTAGTAATTAACGCCACTAACGCCAAATGCGAGGACACCAGCTTTATTGCCTAGCTTCGCAGTTGGAATATCTGTTCCTACTACGAAAGCTGCATCACCGGCTGTATCATCCGGATAATTTGCACCTGCATCATTTCTAAGTCCGGTTTGGCCTAAATCATACCAAAAGCCACCGATTTCTCCGGCAAAATCCACGATAGCATCGCCATCATCTTCGATTGTGCCATCACCATCTCCGGCAGATATCAATGTGGAATCGCCCGGAAGGCTGCTATATTTATCTTTAAAATTTCCAACGGCTGCGTCAAATTGACCTAGCTGCCTAACCAAGGCTTGAACCTTAGTAGTTTCAATCATACTTTGTGCAACCAAAATTCCGCCAATCAGCAGACCGATTATCACGAGGACTATTGATAGTTCTACTAGCGTAAAACCTTTTTTAGAATTGTTCATGTTATTCCCTTTAGTTTGTTTGTTCTTTGCCTGTAAATTTGATAGCAAACTATATTATAAATGAAGGAGGTTAACAAAAGCTTAAGTGAGAAATTGTTTGTTAATAGTTGGATTAGCGCGGCACTGTGTATATTTTTCCTCAATATATGATTCAACTATCTGTTGAAATTCAGAAGTAATATGTTCGCCTCTTAAGGTCATTGCCTTTTTGCCGTCAATAAACACAGGTGCGGCGGGGTTTTCGCCTGTGCCGGGTAGGGAAATCCCAATGTCAGCATGTTTTGATTCGCCGGGGCCGTTTACTATACACCCCATCACGGCAACGTTGAGGTTTTCAACGCCATTATAGGTTTTTCGCCATTCCGGCATTCTCATTCTGAGAAATTTATGGATATCATCGGCTAATTCCTGAAAATATGTGCTGGTTGTGCGTCCACAGCCGGGGCAGGCGGAAACTTGCGGGTTGAATGAGCGTATTCCCAGACTTTGCAGGATTTCTTGCGCTACTTCCACCTCTTTTGTGCGCGGTTCATCAGGATGCGGAGTAAGGGAAACTCGAATAGTATCGCCGATTCCTTCCAGCAATAACGGTGCAAGTGCGGCGGCAGAGGCGGCGATGCCTTTGACTCCCATTCCGGCCTCGGTTAGCCCCAAATGCAGGGCATAATCCCCGCGTTTTGCCAAGTCACGATAAACCGCGATTAAATCGGCAGCGCGGCTGGTTTTGCATGAAATTATGATTTTATTGGCAGAAAGCCCGATTTCCTGCGCTTTTTCAGCTGAGGTTAGGGCGGAAATTATCATCGCCTCACGCAAAATTTCATTAGCGGGCTTGGGATTTACGGTTTTTGCGTTTTCATCCATCAATTTTGTGGCAATTTGCTGATCCAAACTCCCCCAATTCACTCCGATACGCACGGGTTTGTCATATTCAATGGCGATTTCCACCATTTGCTTGAATTGCGGGTCATGCTTTTCACCAAACCCGACATTTCCGGGGTTTATACGGTATTTTGCCAAGCTTTCTGCCATTTTGGGATATTTGCCCAGCAATGTGTGTCCGTTATAATGGAAATCCCCGACAATCGGCACATTAGTCTGCGCCACAATTTCCGGCACAGCTTCGGCGGCGGCTTCATTATTCACCGTAATCCGAACAATCTCGCTGCCCGCCTGAGCCAACTGATTGACTTGCTCCACAGTTTTGGAAATATCTGCGGTGTCAGTATTCGTCATGGACTGCACAACGGGCGGGTTATCGCCGCCGATAGTTATATTCCCGATTTTGACACTATTTCTCGCCATGTAGGTATTTTAGCGGTGGTTGCTAAATAGGCAAGTGTAGGTTTCTTTACTGATTGTATAGCGGTTGAGAGAAAGCTAAAAAGCATGAGCGAGTATCTCCCATAGAAATGTTATAAGGATTGTCAGGGTCATAGGATCCACCCGACACACAATTGTTGCCTGACCAACCAGAGCTATAATTATGCCCTGCTACAATATCACCCCCAAAAGGTTTGCCATCATCAAACTTCTTATCTATAGCCACAGATTGTGGAACGGTTAATACTGCGGGCTTTGTACAATCGCCACTAGCATAATTGATATGTAACGAATATATTCTGTTATCCAGATGTGTAGTGCCAATTATACCGCCACCATAATAAATATTCATACCCGCATTAAAACCTACATCAACTGAATCAACTCCTGGGTTTAAGGGCACGCAAACAGCGCCTGTTTCATATTTAGTATATTCCTTGTCCAGATAGCCCATCCACGAAAGATGAGCGGTAGCTAGCTCCCATTCTGAGTAAGTGTCAATATCTCCATTAGAATTTGTCTGGCAACCGCCAATCCAGTGTCCAGCACCAGGGAAGCCATAATTGCTACACTTGCTAACAAACCAAATATGCGGGGCATCTCCAGGGTAATAACCTGTATTGTCCTTAAACATCTTTATTGCGGCATGAAGTTGGTTAGCTGTGGCTCCCATTTTCTGAAGCCCTGTAGCCTCAATCATACTCTGCGCGACCAAAATCCCGCCAATCAACAGCCCGATGATGACGAGGACGATGGATAGCTCAACAAGTGTGAAGCCTTTTTTCATTGCGTTTGTCCTGTTTGGATGAACATATTAACCATCATACAGCATCCTATATCGCTATTAGTCAGATATGTATTATTTGCAGAGGAGGAGTAGCATGTGTCGGCTCCTGTCGGGCCGTAACCCAGAACGTTACCAGTATAGCTGTAGACATTAGGGCTTGTTGCGAAGCCTGTTATTCCATCATCCATTTTTACGTCTATAGAGAATGCTTGCATAGGTGTAAATATAGGACTTTGGTTTCCCCAGCTAGTCCAGATAAGTTCTGTCGTAGTCGTGCTCCAATCACAAAAGATGTATTTATACTTACCATAGCTATAAAATGAATGATAATATGGCAATATGCCTGCGTTTTTTGAGGAAGCGCCGCTAGCGGATGGTATATGCGTGCCAACAACAATTCCGGAGCTGGCATCAGCGCTTAATGTGGAGTATTCTTTTGCCAAGAAGCCATCTTGTTGCAAATGAACCCAGAAATTTGAAAATTCGTAATTAAAGTCTCTTACATAGGTTGTAGAGCCGGAATTGATGTTACTATCCTCAAGCTTATTGTCGCCATCTCCGGCTGCGCTGTGGAATGGGGAATCTCCGGGGAGATAATTATATTTGGTTTTGAAGTTGGAAGCGGCAATATTAATTTGTCCAATCTGACGGATAAAAGATTGCGCTTTTACGCTGTCTATCATGCTCTGCGCGACCAAAATCCCACCAATCAACAGCCCGATGATAACGAGGACGATGGATAGCTCAACAAGTGTAAATCCTTTTTTCATCTTGATATTATACTCTATAAAGGTTAGCTATTTGTTAAATGGTAAACGATATACGCATACACACACCAGAAGAATTCGCCAAAATGCGCGTTGCAGGCAAGCTTGCGGCGGAAACGCTGGATATGATTGGCGAATATGTCACGGAAGGTATCACCACGGCTGAATTGGATAGGATGTGCCATGAGTTCATATTAGCGAATAATGCGATTCCTGCGCCGCTTGGTTATCGCGGCTATCCTAAGTCTATCTGCACCTCGGTGAATCATGTGGTTTGTCACGGAATTCCCGATGAAACCAAGCTCAAAGACGGGGATATTATTAATATTGATGTGACGGTTATTGTTGATGGCTGGCATGGCGATACGAGCCGCATGTATTTTGTCGGTAAGCCAAAAATTCTCGCCACAAAGCTTTGTCAGGTCACATATGAAGCGATGATGCGCGGGATTGAGCAGGTGAAACCCGGTGCAACTGTCGGCGATATTGGGCATGCTGTGCAGGTTTTTGCCGAAAGTAATCGCTATTCCGTAGTGCGTGATTATTGCGGGCACGGCATCGGTGAAATTTTCCATGGCCCGCCGAATATCGTGCATTATGGCAAAAAAGGCGAAGGCGTGGTTTTGCAAGAGGGTATGTTCTTCACGGTTGAGCCAATGGTTAATGTCGGCAAAGAGCATACCAAGCTCAGCTCGCATGATGGCTGGACGGTGACAACCAAAGACCGCAAGCTCTCCGCGCAATTTGAGCATACTCTGGCTGTGACTGCTGATGGGTTCGAGATTTTTACCCTATCGCCCAAAGGGTTGCATCACCCTGAGTGGTAGGTTTTGCTTGACTTCCCGCAAGCTTGTAATAAAAAATTAACTTTACTTAACATCACGCACGCTTTATAACTCTGTGTGTTATTTTATCAAATATGGAGATGTATATGAGTTTAATAGTAAATGAGAAGACTGCGGCTGGTTGTTTTATACAAACTCTAGGATGCGGATGCCTGGTAGGTGTTGGGCTTGTATCCGGGGCGATGGCAGTGGGGTTGTATGCGATAATCAGCGTTGGTAGTAATTCTAAGAAAGCGGAAAAGGCTGACAAAAAACCTGCAAGTACTCTCCATCAAAGAGCCGAAGATTATGTGGAAGAAGCTACAAAAGGCTGGAAAGATTCCAGCATCCATAAGGTTGAGCCATTAAGCCCTAGCTTTGCGCAGCGTCAGGATGGTAAAGAGGGTGGTTTGGCAGGTAAAGCCACAGAACGCCTTGCGCAACAGCCAGAATCTTCAAGGGTTTTGGGCAGCTAGAATAGCTAAAACGGGCGGACGATTGCCAAAATTACAATCAGAATAAGTAAAACTGTCGGGGCTTCGTTGAGCCAGCGATAATATTTTGCCGAATGTTTGTTGGCGTCATTGGCAAATTTACGCCGTGCATTGGCGAGCATGGCGTGGACAATTTGCATCAATATCAAAAGTACTATTTTTGCATGCAGCCAACCTGCCATTTTAAAGCTACCCGAATCAATATAATACCAGAGCATCATCCCGCCGAAAACCCATGCGGAAATCATTGCCGGATTGATAATTAAGCGCAAAAGCTTGCGCTCCATGATTTTTAGGGTTTCGGAAAGTTCTCCACCTTTTTTGGCATCTGCGTGATAAACAAACAAGCGCGGCAGATATAACATACCAGCCATCCACGCAATCACCGAAATTATGTGAAATGCCTTTATCCAAGAATAATAATCAACTATAAAATCTGTCATGGTAAAAATGCCCCATTGGCCAAAGCCTGTTGGTTTGTTGCAGAATGAAACTTCGTTGCAGAGAATGCAAGAGATTTTGTCACGTCTGGGCAATCCGCAGCGCAATTTACCGCCGACTGTACATGTTGCAGGCACAAACGGCAAAGGGTCAACTATCGCTTTTTTGCGGGCAATGCTGGAGGCTGCGGGCAAAATTGTTCATAGCTACACAACCCCGCATATGGTGGAATTTAATGAGCGCATAACTTTGGCAGGAAAGCAGATTTCCGATGATTATTTATTTGAGATTATGGAACGGGTGCGGCTGGCGGCAGAGGGTCTGCGTCTGGGTTTTTATGAATCCACCACGGCGGGTGCGCTGTTGGCTTTTAGCGAGGTGAAAGCCGATTATTTACTGCTGGAAACGGGGATGGGAGGCAGGCTGGATGCGACTAATATCATTGAAAATCCAATAATAACGATTCTCACCACAATTGCTAAAGATCATACGAAGTTTTTGGGTGAAGATTTGCGTCTGATAGCGGGTGAGAAAGTCTGGATTGTGAAGGAAGGCAGTTTATGCATTTCCAGTTTGCAGGAAGATGAAGTTTATCCGGTGATTGAAAATTGGTGCGAAAAAAAGAATGTTCCGTTTCTGGCTTTTGGTGCAGATTTTGTGGTTGAGAAAATCGAAGATGGCATGATTTACCGCACGCAGCAAGGCGAGTGGCAATATCCCAAACCTGCATTATTGGGTGACCATCAATATGTAAACGCGGCAAGTGCAATTTGCGCGGCAAAAGCTTTGGGAGTTGGTGAGGGCGCAATCGCGGCGGGATTGCAAAGCGCAAAATGGGCATCACGCATGGAAAAAATCAGCAGGGGATTTGTGCCGGAGGGCTGGGAGTTTTGGCTCGATGGCGCGCATAATCCTGCGGCAGCGCATGCAATTGCCGGCTTTATTGAGGATGAGTGGGTTGATGCCAAGACGACTTATTTGATTTATGGCACAACGCGCGGGCGTGATACGGCAGAATTTCTGCAAAGATTTTATGGTCTGGTTGACCATATCGCTTGCGTAAAGGTGAATTTTGAGCCTGATGCTTATGATGGTGAGGAGATAAAAAATAGTATAGATTTTGAAAGTTCCTCTGCTCATGCCTCAATCCGCGATGCAGTAAAATATTTACATTCCCAAAATCCAGCGCCCGCCCGCATCCTATGTTGCGGTTCGCTTTTTATGCGTGGCGATATTTAGCTTGTTGAACCTTATCACTACATGTTATATAGACATTTATCATGGATATACCTGAAAATACACCACTTAGCCCAGCGCAAAAGAAATTGCTGGAGGATTTGCTAAAAGACGCCAAGCCTGAGCTTGTGGGCTGGCTTGCGGGTTATTTCGGGCATTTGCAAAAATCCATGCCGATTGCAGATTCGGGCGGGGCAAAAACTCCATTATATATATTATTTGGCACAGAAAGCGGTAATACAGAAGAATTAGCCGCCAATGCAGCAAAATCCGCTAAAAAACTCGGATTCGCTCCAAAGCTTCTTGATTTTGCCGATATTGAGCCTGCCGATTTAGAAAAATATGAAAATTTAATTGTTTATATCTCAACTTGGGGAGAGGGCGACCCACCGGAGCGTGTGGAAGCTTTTGATAAAGCATTCAAATCTGCAAAACCGGATATGAGCAAAATTCAGTTTGGCATTTGTGCGCTGGGAGATACTTCCTATACCGATTTTTGCGAGATGGGCAAAAAATATGATAAGCGTTTTGAGGAACTCGGCGCAACCCGCTTTTTTGACCGTGTGGATTTGGATGTTGATTATCATGACGGCGCGCAGGAATGGACAGATAATATACTCAAAAAATTTGTCACGGCATTAGGTGTTGAGCCAGCCGCTGCCATGCCGAGTTATGATTTTGGCGAAGTTGAAGCAAAGACATATTCCGGTAAAGACCCATTTACGGCAAAGCTAAAAGAAAAACTGGTTTTGAACGGTACAGGCTCTATCAAAGAAACTTGGCATGCCGAGATTGATTTGTCAGGTTCGGGAATCCGCTATCAGGTTGGAGATGCGCTGGGTATTGTTCCGAAAAATGATCCGAAAATGGTTGAGGAAATCATGCAGGCAACCGGAGTTACCGAAATTGACTTGCATGAATATGACATCAACGCGCTGACCAAACCGGTTATTGAAAAATATGCCGAAATTACCGGAGATAAAGGCGTTGCAAAGTTGCTGGATGGCGATTTGCAGGAATATATCTGGGGCAGGGAGGTGATTGATTTGCTGACCGAATTCCCGCATAAATTGAAATCCGACCAGCTAAAAACCATGTTACGTAAGCTTCCGCCGCGCCTATATTCAATTTCATCTTCTCAGGCGGCAGTTGGTGATGAAGTGCATTTGACGATTGCTGCTGTGCGCTATAATTCTCATGGGCGTGATCGTAAGGGTGTGGCTTCTACCTATATTGCCGATTTGGTTGCCAATGATGAGGACGTAAATATTTATCTCAAGCCGAACAAAAATTTCCGCTTGCCGGAAAGCGGGGATGTGCCGATTATCATGGTTGGGCCAGGCACAGGCGTTGCTCCATTCCGCGCATTTATGCAGGAGCGCGAAGCGGTTGGTGCAAAAGGGCGTAACTGGCTATTTTTTGGCGACCAGCATTATAATTATGATTTCCTCTATCAGCTTGAATGGCAAGATTGGTATAAATCTGGATTATTGAGCAGAATGGATGTTGCATTCAGCCGCGATAAACCGCAAAAAGTTTATGTACAAGACCGTATGTGGGAGCGCAAAAAGGAAATTTATGACTGGCTGGAATCTGGCGGGTATTTTTATGTCTGCGGCGATGAAAAACGTATGGCAAAAGATGTTGATGCAATGCTGAAAAAGATTGTTTCCGAGGTCGGCAATGTTGACGGTGAGGAATATATCGCCAAGCTCCGCAAAGAAAAGCGCTATTTAAGGGATGTTTATTGATTAGTCATAAACTGGACCATCTGGTTCCCATAGAACTTCTTCCGCAGCAGCTTCTCCCTCATCATCAATATCTTGTGTTAAGAAAGCTGTTATAACTTCTTTGATTCTGGCCTCTTCTTCTGGTGAGATTGCTTCACCTTCCTCATTCTCTCCCCATTTTCTTGATTCGGGAAACCATACTCCGCTTACATAGTGCTTATCTTCATAATCAAATAAATGCGTCAGCAAGAGTTTCCTGCCATCAGTGGCGATGTAAGTGATATATTCCCTTGGGCCAAAATAAATTATTTCTCCTTCTGAGCTTGTTGCGCCTATATCTACATCCCAGCTAAATTTTATACTCATAATCTTGTACCAATAAATTTCTACGCATTTTACGAAGCTTTTGCATTTGGAGCAACATCTAACTTTGTTGGTAATTAATCATTGAAGCAATGCTCAAACGATTATATAAGTTTGATTATGACTAAAAAAGACCTAACACCAACTGAAAAAAGCTCGGCAAACGAGCATATAAAAATTAAGAGTAATTTCTTAAGAGGTAATCTTGAGGAGGAAATTGCTGATGTCTCCAGTGCGGCGATTTCTGAGGATAATACTCAGCTCACAAAATTCCATGGCACATATATGCAGGATGACCGCGATATACGTGGGGAACGGCGCAAGAAAAAGCTGGATAAGGCTTATAGCTTCATGATTCGTATGCGGATTCCGGGCGGGGTAGTAACTCCGCAGCAATGGATAAAAGTGGATGATATAGCAACCACATATGCGAATGATACGCTAAAAATCACCACTCGCCAGACATTCCAAATTCACGGGGTTATCAAATTCAACCTCAAAGATACGTTCAAAGCAATGGATGCGGCGGCAATTGATTGTATTGCTGCTTGCGGTGATGTGAATCGCAATGTGATGTGCAATCCAAATCCATATCTTTCCAAAGCCCATGCCGAAACTTTGCAGTTGGCTGATGATATTTCTGCGCATCTTTTGCCGCGCACTAATGCATATCGCGAAATTTGGCTGGATGGTGAAAAAGTCACTCAGGAAGAAGAGGAAGAGCCGATTTATGGCAAGGTTTATCTGCCGCGTAAGTTCAAAATCGTAATCGCAGTCCCACCGAGCAATGATGTGGATATTTATGCTCACTGTCTTGGTTTTATCGCGATTATCGAAAATGATGAGATTATCGGCTATAACATAACCGTTGGTGGCGGGATGGGCATGACGCATGGTGATACCTCAACATTCCCGCGTACTGCCGATGTTTTGGGTTTTTGCACACCCGAACAGGCGGTGAAAGTTGCAGAAGCTGTGATGACAACGCAGCGCGATAACGGCAATCGTGAAGAGCGCAAACATGCCAGATTCAAATATACGGTTGAGCGTATGGGAGTTGATGCTATCCGCAAAGAGGTTGAGGAGCGTTCAGGCTTCAAACTCGGCGCAGCAAGGCCATTTAAATTTGATGATAACGGTGATAGATATGGCTGGACAGAAGGCGTGGATGGCAAACATCATCTGACTTTGTATATCGCCAATGGGCGTTTGAAAGGTAAGCAAAAACAAGGCGTGCGTGCAATTGCCGAAGTGCATGACGGTGATTTCCGCATGACAGCCAATCAAAACCTCATCATCGCGCAAGTTTCCGATGCGAAGCGTGCCGAAATTGAAAAGCTGGTCAAGGAATATGGCTTGGATGAATATGCTACCGCGCCAAAAATGCGCCGCAGCTCAATGGCTTGTGTGGCATTGCCAACTTGTGGGCTGGCATTGGCAGAAAGTGAGCGTTATCTACCATCTCTAGTGGATAAGCTGGTTGAAGAAAGCGGCTTGACCGAAGATGATATAATCATCCGCATGACTGGTTGCCCAAATGGTTGCGCTCGTCCGTATCTGGCAGAAATTGGGTTTGTTGGCACAGGGCCGGGGAAATATAATGTCTATCTCGGCGGGGCGTATAATGGTGAGCGTTTGAGCAAGCTATACCGCCGCGAACAAACCGAGGATGAGATTTTGGCGTTGCTA
>PCXJ01000070.1:12208-12350 GCA_002787615.1 Alphaproteobacteria bacterium CG11_big_fil_rev_8_21_14_0_20_44_7 | reverse complement strand
TTAGATGATTTATGCGATGCGATGGAAAAAACTATCGAGGATGGGCTCGGTTTTTCGGTTGGTTTTAACTGGCTAAAAGCCCCCAGCCGTGAAAAGATTGAAGCATATTGGAAGGGATTGTTGCTCGTCCCGAATCGTGAAA
>PCXJ01000070.1:0-12200 GCA_002787615.1 Alphaproteobacteria bacterium CG11_big_fil_rev_8_21_14_0_20_44_7 | reverse complement strand
GGCAGGCTGGACGGAGTTATTGCCGGCGCAGTTCAATTCATCACACCGCCGGGGAACAAGCAATCGCAGAGCTTTGCCGCTTCCGCACATGAGCATTTCGTAGCACCTTGGGCGCGCGGTCATGGTTTGGCAAAAATGCTGCTCGCTGCCGTTGAGGAAGAAGCACGCAAAGATAAATTCAGGATTTTAAAACTCGAAGTACGCGCCACTCAGGAAGCCGCAGTCAAACTTTATGAGAGCTATGGCTTCAACAAATGGGGCGAGCTTGATAAATATGAAATGGTGGACGGGCAATTCGTCACAGGTTATTTTTATTATAAGGATTTAGTATGATAATTTATCCGGCAATTGATTTAAAAGACGGCAACTGCGTGCGTCTGATTCAGGGCAGAATGGATGAGGAAACCGTGTTTTCTACCAGCCCTGTTGAGCAAGCCAAAAAATGGCAAGATTCAGGCTTTAAATGGATACATGTTGTTGATTTGAACGGCGCAATCGAAGGTAAACCAAAGAATATTTATTCCGTTTCAAAAATCATTCGCGCCGTGAATGTTCCAGTGCAGCTTGGCGGCGGTGTGCGCGATATCAAAACCGCAGAAGCTTGGATTGAGGCGGGGGTTAGCCGCGTAATTTTGGGGACATTAGCATTAGAAAAGCCAAGTGTTGTCAAAGAATTATGCAAATTATATCCCAACAAAATTGCCATCGGAATTGATGCAAAAGGTGGAAAAGTAGCAACTCATGGCTGGCTCAAAACCTCCGAAACCAAAGCCGTGGATTTGGCAAAATCATTTGAAGATTCCGGCGTTGCAGCAATTATTTATACCGATATCGCCCGTGACGGCGTGATGGAAGGCGTGAATCTGGAAGAAACAATCACACTTGCCGATTCCGTGAATATCCCCGTAATCGCATCGGGCGGTGTTGCTTGCC
The DNA here is from genome assembly GCA_002787615.1 of Alphaproteobacteria bacterium CG11_big_fil_rev_8_21_14_0_20_44_7. Taxonomy (GTDB): domain Bacteria; phylum Pseudomonadota; class Alphaproteobacteria; order Rickettsiales; family 21-14-0-20-44-7; genus 21-14-0-20-44-7. The sequence goes on along the minus strand of PCXJ01000070.1, from coordinate 11,267 downwards.
TTGATGACGTAAAAGAACTCAAGGAAAGCGGCAAGCTTGAAGGCGTGGTGATTGGCCGCGCGCTTTATGACAATATTTTCACCGCCGAAGAATTGAATAATTTGTAATCAATAATATTATCAAATAATATCTCAAAATGCTGAAAACCAGAATCATCCCCTGCCTTGACGTAAAAGACGGGCGCGTTGTAAAAGGCGTGAACTTTCTCGAATTACGCGATGCGGGCGACCCTGTCGAACAGGCAAAAGCCTATGAGGCACAGGGTGCGGATGAGCTATGTTTTCTGGACATCACCGCCACGCATGAAAATCGTGGGATATTATATGACATCATCTCCGCCGTGGCCTCTGAATGCTTCATGCCGATGACAGTGGGCGGTGGCGTGCGCACATTGGATGATATCCGCAATTTGCTGCGCGCCGGAGCGGACAAGGTTTCGATAAATTCTGCCGCAGTTTATGAGCCGGAGTTTGTCAAAAAAGCCTCGGAGAAATTCGGCAATCAATGCATTGTCGTTGCCATAGACTCCAAATGGAATGGCGATGCACCGGAAATATTCACCCATGGCGGCAGAAAACCCACCGGAATAAACACAATCGAATGGGCAGAAAAAATGGCCGATTATGGCTGTGGCGAGATTCTGCTGACCTCAATGGATAGGGACGGCACAAAACAGGGATTTGACGTAAAACTCACAAAAGCAGTTTGCGCGGCGGTGGAAATTCCGGTGATTGCATCCGGCGGTGTTGGTGAACCAAAACATTTCGTGGAAGGCGCAGAAGCCGGAGCAACCGCCCTACTCGCAGCCTCAATTTTTCATTTTGGTGAATATACGATTGATGAGGTAAAAAAATATATGGCAGAAAGAAATATTCCTGTTAGATTGGCTGCATGAGTGAATTTGATGCATTATTGAAAGAATTATATGAGCTAGTCAGAGAACGCAAAGACTCTGGCATGAATAATTCATACACTGCTGCCCTGTTCAAAAAAGGGCGCTCACGCATCGCTCAAAAAGTTGGCGAAGAAGCGGTGGAAACCGTAATTGCCGCAATGAAAGGCGATAAAAAAGAGCTGATTGATGAATCTGCCGATTTGATGTTCCACCTCTTCGTGCTGTTGGCGGAAGCCGATGTTACGCTTGATGAAGTTATTTATGAATTGCAAAAACGTAGGATGAAAAGAGATAATGACAGAGATTAATCAACAAGCTTTGGACGTAATTTTCAACGATGCCAGAACGCATAGCGCATGGCTCGAAAAAGATGTACCGGACGAGCTTTTGCAAAAAGCTTATGATTTGGCGAAAATTGCGCCGACTTCGGCAAATTGCCAACCGATGCGAATTGTTTTTGTGAAATCTGATGAAGCAAAGGCGAGGCTTAAACCGCATCTGGCAGAAGGAAATGTTGAGAAAACTATGCAAGCTCCGGTTTGCGCTATCATCGCACATGATATGGAATTTTATAACGAACTGCCGTGGCTTTTCCCGCATGCTGATGCAAAAAGCTGGTTTGAGGGAAATGAGGAAGCAATAAAGCAAACCGCGTTTAGAAATGGCAGTTTGCAAGGCGCATATTTCATTCTCGCCTGCCGCGCAGTTGGCTTGGATTGCGGCCCGATGAGCGGGTTTAATAATGATGGGGTGGATGCGGAGTTTTTAGACGGCACTAAATGGAAATCAAATTTCCTGATAAATATCGGCTATGGCGATTCAAGCAAATTGCACCCGCGCAGCCCACGTCCGGACTTCAACAAGTTTTGCAAAATCGCTTAGTGTATACGGGATGTCCTCCCCAAATCCCTGCCCCTCTAAACTGGAAGGCGTTTGCTGCATCGCGTATTTGGCAATAATAATTTTTCAGCTCGATAAATTTGGCGGAGCTCATGCAGGCTCACCCCCAATTTGCGCCGAATCACGCTGATTTTCTCCTGCTCATATTCCTCAAACGGGAATTCGTATATTTCCGTCACTTTGCACGCCTTGCCGTAGCGCAAACCAAGTTCAAACGCTATCAGATTATTTTTGCTGAAGCGATATTGCTTTGGATATAAATACATCGAGGCTTTCTTGAAAATTGATTCCTCAAAACCCGTGATATGCTTGGCCGTGCCCATGGTGAAGCCAATCACAAAAGCCTCATCCTGCGGCAAAAGCCCACGCCCGAGCATAATATGAATGCAATCATGGCGCTCCAGCGAAACCGCACCGGGCAAAGCAACCGGCGAGGACGGGTTTTCAAATAATTTGACTATAGAGCTGATATCCGCCTGCTCATTCGCGGGTAAAGTTTTGAGAATTGAGGCAAGCTTTTTCTCACCGTTTTTCAAACCCGGATTCCATTTTGCATAATCGCTTGGAGCTTTAGCCATAGGATAATTATAGCAGATATTGGTTAAAAAATCATCTAGAGAGCGCATTGACAAAAATCATAATGTTGGCATTATGGATTTATGGCTTATGACAAAGAAAATATTTTTGCGAAGATAATTAGAGGCGAGATTCCTGCTGCGAAAATTTATGAAGATGATGATGTGCTGGCATTTGAAGATATCTCAAAAGCTGCGCCTGTGCATGTTTTGGTTGTGCCAAAAGGCGATTTTGTATCATTTGATGATTTCGCCAAAAGCGGGGCTGATAAAGTTGCAAATTTCTTCGCCAAAGTTCAGAAAATAGCCGCCGATTTAGGTTTGGTGGAGAATGGTTATCGCCTGATTACAAACCACGGCGCGGATGCCTCGCAATCTGTAGCGCATTTCCATGTGCATATTTTGGGTGGTCGTGAATTAGGTGGATTACTCGATGATGATGAAAAAATTAGGTAATAGAAATACGGCAATTATACCATAATCTCTGCTTCTTCGGCTTTTTTGCTTAAATCATTATTCCTAATATCTTTTGGTTGCAAAACGGCGTAATCTTCGGCCAAGTTTCCATCGCGCAGCCCTGCAATAATCTTTGCGGCTTCTCCCTGCGCATCAGGTGATAGCTTATCGGCAATAGATTTTGTTTCTGCTAAATTTCCATGAGCGTCCATCTGGTCTATGGAAGTTGCAGAGGCCAGTCCCTCCGACCTGTTCAAATCCAAATCGGCAGAGCTAGAATAATAATATGCTCTGTGGGTTTCCATATCAATCAACAATGGCTGGTTCTCATTCATTAGCCCAGTAGTGATTTTAGTCTTGCCATCACCATCATTCTTGTATGAACTCGAATCATAGTTTAACCCTTGCCTAAAATCAAAACGCGATATGCCGTATATCTCATACCTATTGGTCATTACATTAGGCGTGCGCACTTCACCATTAACTTGCACATTGTAAATTCTTACAATCCCTATGCCTTTTTCTTTATCGGTAATTTTAATTTCAACGAAGGAATCATCGGGCAATGAGCCAAAAGAAACCCTCTTATCATATTTGGCGAATCTCTTACCATCTACATATTTATAAACATCGGGCAACTCAGTATTATTACCTCTCAGTCCAAGTCCACGCATCATTACAGTTGGGTCATAACCTGCCTGCTCAAGGCTGATATTTCCATATCTGGTGGATTTCATAGTTTCATGGTTTTGGATAAAATCGGATAACACATTATAGAACTTAGTTGCGGTTGATGCAGGCAACACACCCACAATAGTATTAGTTTCTACGGTTTCACCTTGCGCGGGAACTTGTCCGGCATGAACGATGATTGTATCGGTTGATTGCAATGGGGTCGATCCGGGGAGGTTGTGATTACCTATTTTGGCATCGGTAATAGCATAAACAGGATTAGGCGAATTATATATTGGTGAGCCGGAAAGCAAATTCTCATATAACGCATATTCATTCCCTCCTATCAGCACATCATTTCCAACAGAGTCGTATAGCTGGTCACTTCCCTGCCCGCCATCGGAGATATCATTTCCTTGCTCACCGAATAATCTGTCATTACCATCACCGCCAAGAAGCACGTCATTGCCTGGTCTAATTGCCATATAAAGCGGGTTTCTACCTACTTCAAAATGCGAGACGTCATTTGTTTTATAAAAACCGTATTCTGTACCTATACTAAGATATCCGGGCGCAACTCCATCAATGCAATCTCCTTGCAAACTGTCATTCCCCGGCCCTCCGGCTATAATATCATGATGCGAACCGCCATAGGCTTCATCATTTCCCGGTCCTAGATCAATATAATCATTATGCGGGCCGCCCATAGCCTGATCATTATCACCAACAGCGACCTGAACTATATGGGGCTGATAAAAATTCGTTGTATTTGTTGCATATAGCGTGGTTATAGCTGCCGCTTCAAAGCCATGCCCATAATCCATGCAAAGAATATCATGCTTAGGGCGCGAGTTTGTACTGCTCGGCAGTGACATGAAGCTATCTCCCAAAGAATCATTCGGCATGTTATTTATGTTATATACCTGCTTTGTATCAGGCTTGCCATCATAAATCGGATTGAGCGGGTCTTCACCATTTACATATATTAGTTTTCCATCGGGAAGTTTTAGATGATTTGGCCGTATATCTAAACGGTGGGAAGCGCCAAGAAACATCGTTGGATTATCAGGGCCTATCAAGCAGTCGAGGCTCGCCCCACCAAAAATATTTACGTCTAATCCGGGATATTTCTGGTAAGTAAAAAAATAGCCTTTGACGGTATCATCATCACGATAGCTGGTCCAAGCCTTCCTAAGGTCAACGTGAGTAGGTTTTGTTTCATTAAAGTTCAATTGGTAAACCCAAGGGTCGCCCACATAAGTGTTAATCTCACTGGTTTTATCCACGCCTAGATGCCAATATGGCTCTGTAGGGCCATTCTGCGGTGGAGAATAAGGGTTTTCCTTTATGAGAGTTTGAGCTACTGCATATATATCTGGCTCGGCCATATTCATCACCCAATTATTAAATCACTGCTAATATTATAACTAATCTTTGTTACACTGATGTTACGCTAGTTAAGTATACTTAACATTGCAAAATAATTCTCATTTTGATTATTTCTTTTTATTGGCAGTGGATTTCTTTACTACAGCTTTTTGCTCCGGCTTTTTATTAGCAGGTTGCTCTTTGATATAAACATCGCGCTGCGGATATGGAATTTCGATGTTATTCGCCTTAAACGCATCCCAAATTGCAAAATATACTACACTCATCATATTTCGCACCCCATCGGCGGGGGTATCAATCCAAACGCGCAATTCAAAATCTACCGAGCTGTCGCCAAAACCCGTCATCAAACATACCGGCTTAGGCTTTTTGAGAATACGCGGCAAATCACCAACGGCCTCCAGCACCAGCCGCCGCACCTCATGCATATCGGAATTATAGGAAACGCCGAACGGAATCCGCAAGCGCACATTCTTATCGGAATATGACCAATTCTCCACCTTCTCGGTTATCAGCAATTCATTGGGAATCAGATGCTCTTTATTATCGCGGGTAATCACCGAAACATAGCGTGACGAAAGCTTATTGACCCAGCCATATGTATCATCAACCGAAATCACATCACCGGGTTTGATTGACCTATCCATAAGCAGGATAATCCCGCTTATGAAATTGGAAACTATTTTTTGCAAACCAAAACCCAAACCAACACCCAATGCACCGGTGAATACAGCAAAGGCGGTTAAATCAATTCCGAAACTGTTGAGCGAAACTAATATCGCAATCACCACCAATGTTGTGCGCAAGATTTTGGCGAATAACACGCGCAATGAAGGAGTTAAGCCCGAATCCATCAAATGGTTTTCGAGAAAGCGCGAAACTGCAATTGCCAGCCACAGGAAGAAGGAAAGCGAAACTATACCTTGAATTATTACTAACACCGATATGCTGGAATTCTCACCGACTTTGAAAGCGATGGAATCAAGCTGCTCAACCGCATAATCAAAATAGCCGAGGATGTTGAGCGCAACAATTCCCCATGCAAGAAATGCAAACCAGCGTGCCAGAACCTTATATTTCGCAAAGCTGGTGATAAAACGAATCGCCACCCATGCTGCCAGCAAACTCACAACTATCGTGCTGATTTGCGCGGGCTGCTTGATGAATGCTGCGATTATGTTGAAGGATATCAGGAAAACGCAGGCAATAGCAGGAACGGCAACGCGCTGGAGGGAATCAAAAATCGTCAGGGTGAAGGTTTTTTTGAAATATCTTTCGCGATAATTCTCAATTCGCCGTGCGGTAATGCGCGAAATCCCCCAACCGACCACAAGCGCAAGAATAATTGCGGCAAGCTGGATTAGCAAATCAAGCGATGTTGCCTTTTCAACAAAGCTGTCATATAGCGCCTCAACATCCAGATTTTTCAAAAATTCCATCGTGGATATTTATAGCAGTATCAGCATAAATATAAAGATTATTTTATGCAGCAGACATAGACATGCCTTGGGCTTTCTGGCTGCGGCTGATCATGCCGTTTTCATCCAACCTCAAACCTTTTCTTTCCGCAACGTCTTTTGATGCAGCAACTAGCTGGTCTATTGCCTCACTTCCAACCTTAAAATCACCACTATCAAGCCGTATAAATTCAACAGCATCGGGCGCTGGGTGCGTGAATAATAATTTCATAACTGTTGGACTATTACCCTCTCCTTTCCACCAATGATTAACCGCGGCTTGCATGCTTAATGCGCTAATAGCTGTGTTTACTTTATTTTCATCAGTTGCAGCGAATTCTATAACTTTTTCTTTATCGCCCCAGTTTGCAATTGCAGCGCATAGGCAAGTATCATCAATCGCTGTTGGGTTGAGTTTGGCAAGTTCAATCACTTTTTCTGGCTGATCTTTCCACTCCATCACAGCTTTATGCAAATTTCCGGTTAATAATTGGCTTGGGTTTAGGCTCACCAATTTAATTACATCTTCCGGTAGCCAACCCGCTTCAAAAGCTAGCGCGATTGGGTGATAATCAGTAGGCTCTTCTCTAAATGTTCTTTTCTCACCTAATGGTCTTGCTCTTTCATAAGCTGGGGCATAATATCTATTTGGCCCAGCTTGAATTCTTTTTATGGCATTTGGGCTGAGCCAAGTAGCTTCAATTTCAGCAAGGCTTTTTCCATCCCTAATGGCGGCTGATAATTCAATAGCGGTTGTGTATACAGTCATAATATTTACCTGTTTTTAATGTTGATATCAGATTTTTATTAATACCAACTAACTAAGTCAAGGTAATTTTTAAGATTCAGAAGCAATATTTAGGCTCGCGCAAAGCTCGCCCCATTCGCGCTTGGTTAAACCACTGGTTTCCTGCGTAACTTTTTCGCCTGCCAGCATACGCTTCACTGCCTCAGTTCCGGTTTTAGAAAGCGCGGTTGCACCCTCGCGATATTCCTTATATGCACCCGCAGTTATCGGACACCATTTTTCCAGAATCTCGGTCATCAGCTCGGCATAAACGCGGATTTCATATTGCGCGTGGGAATCTGCCCGCAAACGAAGGAAGTGCATGAGGTTATGCAGATCAATTTTCCAATACCATTCAGTATAATAATTAAGGTTCAAATTCATCCGTGCCAGCTCACGCGCCAAACCGCTTTTGCTTTCATCGCGTGGATTTCCCGCCTCATCAAGATTCAACATTTCCTGATAATGTGAGTAGCATTGCTCAGCATCATTTTTCAGCAATTCCAGAACTTCTGCGGCTTCCTGCTCATTCAACGTATCGCCGCGCCCCTGATTATTGACGTTACTTTGCGCTGCGAGATGTTCGGGCTTCGGGATATAAAATTCTTTGGAGAGAATGGAATAACGCGCCGAATATTCATTCACATTTGCGGTGCGATGGCGAATCCATTGGCGTGCCACAAAAATCGGCAATTTGATATGGAACTTGATTTCACACATCTCAAACGGGGTAGAATGCCAGTGGCGCATGAGATAATAAATCAGCCCCTTATCCTGATTCACCTGCTTGGTGCCCTTGCCGTATGAAACACGGGCAGCTTGCACGATTGACTCATCCGTTCCCATATAATCTATGACGCGGACGAAGCCGTGGTCAAGCAATGGCAATGCATCAAAAAGAATCTCCTCCAGCGCCGGAACTGTGACACGGCGGGTTTGATATGACTCTTCCTGTTGGCTGGAAATTTCCTGTTTTCTATTCTGTGATACGTTCATGTTTTTTTTATAGGATTATGGCGGGAAAAGGTCAACATAAAAGGATTGACAAAAATAAGTGAATCTATATTAAGGTTATATCAAGATTAATTAATTTAACTAAACGGATGGCAATTATGAATTTAACTGGTGCAACGGCAGAAATTTTTTACGTGGAAGAAACTTTAAAAATAACCCCTAACGTTACAGGCAGGCAAATTCAGGCAGCCATTGAACAGATTGTCGCCGATACTATACACCCATTTTCTATTGCAAAAACACTAGCCGAAGAAGCGGTAAAAAGAGGATTTGCATATGATTTTGGCTTGCTGATAGAGAACCGAGGAAGGGTAGACTACCGCCGTGAAGGCGAAGTATATGAACAGTTTTTAGAAATAGACGGAAAATTAGTACAAGATTTACTAGCCCTAGCGCGCAAACATAATCGTCCGGAAATGTTTAAGCAATTATTAGGGTTAATGGACATTAAAGGTCCTTCTGCTGATACTGATACACTGAGCAGCAATTTCCATAATTTAATCAGAGAATCTGCAGAGAAAGGAGATGTAGAATTGGCTGCGGCAATAATGAATCAGACTAACAGTTCTATTTTTGCATATGAGGTCAACAGAGACATGTTGACAATTGCTGCTGAAAATGGCCGTGCTGATTTCATCAGAGCGCTTAACTTGATTGATCTGGTTTCACATGAAGCTATTCTTAATGGTTGCCCTAGAAGTTTAGATGCAGCCTATAGCGCCGTATATCATGGCGGACATGATGATTTGGCATGGGATATTCTCCACGCAAGTGATCAAGTGAGAATGGAAGATGATAACACAGCCCTGCCGGAGTTTGTCAGATTAGTTCAAGATGATGAGATTCCACCAGCCAAAGAAGTTGCAAATGGATTGATTGATAAACCGCAACTTCTTGCAGTTGCCGAAAGATTTCTCGGTAACCGTATAAAACATGTATTGCTTATAGACCACGCATTGAATCCGGATCACCCTTCATTACAGAAAGCTCATGCATTGCAAAATTATATGCGAGGGCATTTAGGGTTAAATCCAATACAGCCTGAAGATAGAGCAACCTCAGGGAACTTGCCACAACCGGAGAAATTTGCGGATAGAGAGCAAGATGGCGGTAATGAAAGAATCATCTCCGGCGGACGGTAATTTAGCCCCGATAGTATTTATTTGATACTAGCGCAAATATATAGTATAATCATCTTGTCTTAGGACTATGGCGATAAACGCTGTTTGGAATAAGCGCTTTGGACCTGGGGGCAGTACCCAGCGGCTCCACCAGTTATAATTTGCGTTCCTTAGCTGCGCAGGCTAATCGCCCTCAATGGGCTTGCCTCGCTGCGCTCGGAAACGCTCTTTCGAGATGGTTATAACCGGTGGGGCCGACACAGCTTCGACAAACGTAATAAAGAAATAGTCTTTGCCCAAGGAGGATGCTCCTTGTAAAAAAAGGTCAAAATGATAAATGCAAACGATAACAATATCGTTGCTGCTAACGACAACTTCATTGTTGATGGTGCTGTTGCTGCCTAATAGGACGCAATAACATTTACGTTACAGCGGGGTTTTGGGCGCACCTGTCAACAGAAGCGCCCTTTATTTTAGCCAAAAAACATATGGAAATTGCAAGCGCGGCATGGTAAACAAACCTTAGCAATTTATAATACACGATTAGATAATGTCCGAAATACCGCCGACCAAGCCTCCGAAATTCTCCCCGCTATCAGTTGATGAAATTCTGGCAATGAACAATATCGAGGATTTCGCCGCAAGATATAAATATGCAGGCGGCGGAATGATTGCCAACGATAATGTGAGATATAAAGATAGTGACACACTGGGAAGATGGCGAGTAAGAACCTCCAGAGAAGGCAAAAAGACCGATGATAGAACCACCCGCCACACCCTAATTGACAAAAATGATTATCGCCTGATAGATGACATTTATGTGCCGTATTATACAATTACGCAAGAGAGTGTCAGCGGCAATGACATCCACGAAAGACTGGATATGCTGGAGAAATATCGCCATCGCGTCTTCCGCTTTTTGAAGGATTATATCAAGGGCTCAGAAATAATTGATTCTATGCGACCCGAAGACCTAAGCAAAGATATGAGAGATAGACTCAGACAAGGTTATGCAGATATGGCAGAAAGCGATGAAGCTGAATTCAAAAACATAAGAGCATTTGACCTGCTAGCACTGGATATACATGATTTCCACGATTTATGCCGAGATTATATAATTAAAGTCCAGAAATACCCTAACGCCACAGATCAACATAAAGCTATACAGAGCAAAATCGGCAAGATGTTTCTCAGCCTAATGGCAAGAAAAGAGGAGAAACATCTGATTATCAATGAAGATAGAACCGGAATAGTTCATGCGGATTTTGATGAGCTTATATTTGAAGCTATAACGGAAATGAGCAAAACCGCAGCTTTCACTAAAAAAGGGCAAGGCGAGAAAATAGAGAAAACCATACACGGACATCGCGCCGCAAAAGTGGTGCAAGGTGTGAAGCAAATTCTGGAAACCGAGCAAAAGATGCATGAAGGAGTAAATAGGCTTACTGACCGAGTTGACGGCGAAAAACTACACGCTGCAATCAAAATATTATCGCGTATCTCAAGAATTCAAATCGGCATCAGAAAAAGGATTAAAAACGAAGAATCGGAGTTTTATATTAATGCAAGGGGTGATGCTAAGACTTTAAGAGAATTCTTAAGGAAAGAAATTAACTATGCTCAGGCTCATTTTGAACTCGATGAACTTGAAGATAATGGCGCGAATACCGTCAAAGGCGGCGCAACTCATATACGGGAAATCGCTAAGGCACGCATGGCATTGCCGCAATCTTGGAAAGCTTTTGAATCAACTATCACCTACCCTTATCACATGCCAACACAGCAAGATAATGTGCGCAGCCTAGTTGCAAGGGCTTAAGCCGCCGCTTCATTTTTGGCAGTTTCCAATTCGTTTAGAAACTTCTCGAATTCGGCAAATAAATTTTCTGCATCTTTGGCAAGTTTGCGGGAAGATTCATGGACATTTTGCGCGGCATCTTTGTTCTTGATGGATGCGGTGGAAATCGCCTCAATATCGTTGCAGCTTGCGATGATGCCATC
>PCXJ01000072.1:15310-21746 GCA_002787615.1 Alphaproteobacteria bacterium CG11_big_fil_rev_8_21_14_0_20_44_7 | reverse complement strand
GAGTGCGACAACAAGGGTTGAGCTGGGTGTTAATCTTAATGCCTCACAAACAAAATTCCGTGGTGCAGGTGATACAGGAACTCCAATTGCAACATCCATAAACGCCGATATTGCGGCAGATGATGTGATTGTGCCGACCAGTAATCTTCAGCAGGAGGATGGTCTTACTGTGGTGACTAGTGACACCGGAACTTCATATAGCTTCACTTATGACGGCTTCCAAACCAGTACAAGTGCAAGTGCGGGAACACCTCTATTCGGTGCTTCAACGGCAACGCAAACTTTCAGTAGCACTTTGGCAGGGCTTGTGTTTACGATTGAAACTGCGGATACAAACGGTGCGGCGACATTTACATATAAAAGCTCTAACCCGAACACGCTTATTGGTGAATTTAACAGCCTTTCAACGCTTGCTTCTGCGATTGATAATGTGACTGGATTATCATCACGTGTGGTAACTTCCGGCTCAGCTTCAACCTTATATCTAGCACCTGAAGATGCGAATCTGGCGCTTGATTTTGAGGCGGTGAGTGATCCGACAGGAACTTTCCTCACAGATATAAATTTCATAGATACTACTTCTGGAAGTAATAGATTTGCGACAATGCAGGGGTTGGCTAATATTATCAACGGTTCGGCGATTGCAGGTGTGAGTGCTTCGATAAGCAGCGCGCAGGCGGATTCTTCTATAGATATCTTCGCTGATTCTCCGCTTGCCACCATAACATTTGCGAATATTGATGGTGCAGCATTAACGGGGGCGGCATTCTTAACTGAATTCGGGATGACTGCAAGTACGGCATTAGGGCCATCATATCAGGCATCAACCTCATCTCTCAGCATGGCATCGGGAAATATCACTCCGCATTTTGAAAGGGGTATTCGGGTATTCGATGCTTTCGGTGAAGGGCATGATTTGCGGGTAGGCTTCCTGAAATTGGATGAAAGAACATGGGCAGCAGAGATTTTTGCGATTAATGGTGACGAAGTTCCGGCTTTGCCTGATGGACAAATTGCAGCAGGGACGATTGTTTTCAACAATGATGGTTCGCTTCGTTCGGTAACTCAAAGTTTGCTCGAGCCGGATGCGATTGTTTGGTCAAACGAGGCTGCGCCAAGTAGCTTGGTGTTTGATTTCGGTACGCAAGGTGAGCCGGTGGGAACAACCGGAGCTGCTAATTTCGGTTTAACTGATGGTTTGCGCCAGTTCTCTGCGCCATATAACGTTGATTTTATCAACCAAAATGGTGCGGCGGCAGGTTTGCTCGATTCGGTTACGATTGATGAGGATGGATTTATCACCGCGAACTTTAATAATGGTGAAACCAAGATTCTCTATAAAATTCCACTGGCGGATTTCGCCAACCCGAATGGTTTGATTTCAAAAACCGGTAACGTATTTAGTCAGAGCTTCGGTTCCGGTGAGGTTAACCTCAAGCAAATCGGGGAGGGTGGTGTCGGTAGATTATCTCCTTCTTCGCTAGAAACCGCAAACTCGGATTTATCTGAAGAGCTAACCGATATGATTGTGGCACAACGTGCATATCAGGCCGCTGCAAAAGTTATCACCACTGCCGATGAGCTCTTGGAAGAGTTGAACAGGGTTACATAATCTAAAACCCTCGCTATCCCCCTCCTTGTAGGAGGGGCTAGGGGAGGTTGAAATGCAAACAAATCCGAATAATAAATAGCAAAGAGCCTCCTTCGCGGGAGGCTTTTAATCCATTGTTAACCTATACCCCTTAAAATATAAGGTATGAAGCGCGGTTTTACATTATTGGAGCTTTCCTTTGTGCTGGTTGTGGTTGGGTTGCTGATTGGCTCTATCACTATATCATTTACATTGATTGAAAATGCGCAAATCAAGCGTACCATCACCGAATGGGCGCAATATGAGCAGGCTTATAACAAATTCCGCGATACTTATGATTATGACCCGGGGGATATTCCAGCCTCTACCAATGCTTTCGGTTCGGGCGAAAAATATGGCAATGGCGATGGGGATGTAAAGGATGCTTCAGGCTCGTCTTATCCATATGCTGAGCCATACTTGTTCTGGCGGCAGTTGCATTTGGCGGGGCTGATTGAAAAAGAATATACCTGCAATGGCTTATGCTTAAAGCAATGGGATGGCCAGTATTTCTATGATACTTGGGCGACTTTAGCGCCTTTTCCGGCGGGAATAACCGTTCCGAAAGCGCCCTTGCCGAACACGGTGTTTAACATCCGCGACTGGCGCTATGAGGCGCGTGATAAAATGGCACTTTCAATCGGGCTTGTCGGCAAAAATAATAATGGAGCAGTCGGGCCGAAAGTTGCTGCCGCGCTGGATACAAAAATGGATGACGGCTATCCGCGTACAGGCAAGCTTTATACCGTGCATCAGTCATGTAGCTCCTTAGCTACGCAAAATAGATGCTTTACGAATTATAGTTCATGCTATCCAACCAGCACATCCGAATATGATTTCACCTATGACGACCATCATAATTGCTATATGCAATATATTCTGGATGAAACTTTTCAGTAAAAGAGAAATTATCGCTTCGCCAATCTTAGCCGCAGCGCATTCAATTTGATGAAGCCTTCTGCATCGCGTTGGTCATAAACTGCATCTTCCTCAAATGTCACATGTTCTTGCGAGTAAATCGAGTTTGGAGATTTTCTGCCAACCACTTGCGCCATGCCTTTTAGAAGCTTCAAACGCACAGTGCCGCTTACCATTTCTTGCGATTTATCAATTGCGGCTTGCAGCATTTGCCGCTCTGGAGAAAACCAGAAACCGTTATAAATTAATTTCGCATATCTTGGCATAAGCTCGTCTTTGAGGTGCATTGCTTCGCGGTCTAGGGTAATAGATTCAATTCCGCGATGCGCCTCAAGCAAAACTGTTCCACCCGGAGTTTCGTACACTCCGCGAGATTTCATCCCGACATATCTATTCTCAACAATATCCAACCTGCCAACGCCATTGCGTCCGCCGATTTCGTTTAATTTGGTGAGTAACATTGCCGGAGAAAGTTTTTCACCATTGACCGCAACTGCATCGCCTTTTTCAAATTCAATCTCAACATATTCAGCCTCATTTGGCGCAAGTTCAGGAGCAACAGAGCGGCGATACATATTTTCAGAACCTTCAATCCACGGGTCTTCCAATGCATTGCCTTCGTATGATATATGCAGCAAGTTTGCATCCATAGAGTAAGGTGGCTCGTCAAACTTGTCTTTCGCCACAGGAATTTGATGTTTTTGTGCATATTCAATCAGCTTGGTGCGGCTGTTCAAATCCCACTCGCGCCAAGGTGCGATAACTTTGATATCGGGTTGTAAGCCATAATAGCCAAGCTCAAAACGCACTTGGTCATTGCCTTTTCCGGTTGCCCCGTGAGAAACTGCATCAGCTCCAACTTGCCGCGCAATTTCAATTTGGCGTTTGGCGATTAGCGGACGGGCGATGGATGTGCCCAGCAGATAACGTCCCTCATAAACCGTGTTGGCGCGGAACATTGGGAATACATAATCACGCACAAATTCTTCACGCAAATCATCAATGAAAATTTCTTTCACACCGCCGGCTTTTGCCTTTGCGCGCGCTGGTTCAACTTCCTCACCTTGCCCTAAATCGGCAGTGAAGGTCACAACCTCACATTCATAAGTTTCTTGCAGCCATTTTAAAATAACTGATGTGTCTAACCCACCGGAATAGGCAAGCACGATTTTTTTCGGTTTGAATTTTGTGTTTTGTGTCATTTGGGTGTTTTAGCGTGGGTTGTGAAGAAATGCAAGAAAATGAAATTAATACAACTTGTCTTCAACCCAATACATAAGCACGCATAAGCCATCGGGGTTATCCAGATTATATGTAGCGGATGTATATGGCGGGCTGCCCGTGATATTCATGCAGCCGGGTTGGTATGGGCTGATGCCTCCGGCGAAAATTCGTAAATCTCCGGTATCGGCGCTGCCATCGTCAAATTTTATGTCAATTGAGGCTGAGTTAACTGGAGAAATTCCGCCATAAGCATTCCATGTTCCGGAGCTCTTCTTGCCAATATGCAGAGTATGTCCTGCTAAATTATAGCCATATGCGCTTGCGCGGATAAATAAAGTGTACTGCACATCTTTAAAAGCGGCGGATTCCGGTACTGAACCTTCCGCAGTGAGCAACCCGCCCGTGTATGTTTCGTTCAAATCGCCAGATTCACTCAAATGCTGCCAAATTCTTGTCCATTCTCCGGCTGCACCGGCGCCGACATATTCGATAGTTCCATCGCCGTCACCGGGGTTGGTGAAGCGAGTGCTATCTCCGGGAAGTTGGCGGTACTTAACCTTAAAATTGTTTATGGCTGCCATATATTGGTTAACTTCGCCAACAAATCTCTGCACCTTGGTGCTATCAACCATACTCTGCGCGACCAATATCCCACCAATCAACAGCCCGATAATTACGAGGACGATGGAGAGTTCAACTAGGGTAAATCCGCGTTTCATTTTCTGTAAATAGCATAGGTTTGGGAAGTGGGCAATACTGAACCTAATACAATAAGTCATTTATATTGTAAATCAAAGGACAGTTTCCATCCACATTTTCTGGCGCATAATCACCTGAATTATATGGAGATCCAGATGTGTTCTTTAGGCAGTTTGTTTGATAGGTTGATGTCGTTAATACATGTGTAGTTAAGCTGCCAGCATCGGCTAACCCATCATCAATTTTAGTGTCTATGGATAAGGCTGATGCAGGCGAAATCCCTCCCAAAGCATTCCAAGTTGTGTTAATATGTTTACCAATCACTATCAACTGGCCAGGTTTCAGAAATCCCCAGTCGTTTCCAAGGTATATGTATGTATATAACACATCTTTAAAAGCTTTGGATTCCGGCACTGAGCCTTCTAAGTTAGTCGTACCTCCGGTATATGTCTCTTGAAGTTCTCCGGATTCACTCAAATGTGCCCAAGCTCTTGTCCATTCACCAGCTACTCCACTGCCAGGATATTCAATTCTGCCGTCATTATCGCCGGGGTTGGTGAAGCGGGTGCTATCTCCGGGGAGTTGGTTATATTTGGTTTTGAAGTTATGTATGGCGGTCATATATTGGTTAACTTCGCCAACAAATCTCTGCACCTTGGTGCTATCAACCATGCTCTGCGCGACCAATATCCCACCAATCAACAGCCCGATAATCACCAAGACGATGGAGAGTTCAACAAGTGTGAAGCCTTTGCGAAGCCTGTCATCGCTATACCCCCCTCTGTCCCCCCTATGAGGGGGGATGAAAGGGGGGTGGGTTCTATTGTTATCTATCGCGGAGATTCCCCTAGAATCCCTGCGTGATTCAGGGAATGGCAGCTTTTTCAATAGGGTAAATCCGCGTTTCATTTTTTATTTATACTTCTACTTTTACTCAATGAACCTTAAAAAAGAATGCAGGCTGGCAATAAGTATCGTTTTCAAAGTGGTAAGCGCCAGTACCACCGTCAGTAGTAAAGCTAGTATCGCTACAGTAATTGGGATTAGACCCGCCATAACCATATAATACGCCAGCATTGGCAACGCCGTCATCCATTTTTTTGTCTATAGCTGCCACGGTTGCTACAGATAATCTTCCGCCTCCCCACCAATAATCAGTTGATGCTTGCCCATAATCTGTAGATATAAAGTTTTCTTGATTACCGTATATGCCGTTCCAACTAGTTGACCTGACAAATTTGTAATAAGTGTGTTTAAATGGAGTTTCTATAAAGTTGCATTGGTCAGCAGGGATTTGCCACCATTGTCCGTGAGTTATCGGCCCTATAGTTTCTCCCGGAAAAATACCTGAAAGACGAAGATGAACAAAAGCTTCACATTGCTCTCTGGTACTGGCTGTTCCGTTTGATTGCAAATAGCCGTCTCCATTACCGACATATCCGCCAAACATAGCCCCGTTCGCCGTATCACCGGGAATGCTTTTATATAGCCCTTTGAATTGGTTAATCATAATTTCATATTGGTTGAAATCACTAACCATTCTATTGACTCTCACACTCTCAACCAAACTCTGCGCCACCAAGATGCCACCAATAAGCAGCCCGATAATTACGAGGACTATAGAGAGTTCAACTAGAGTGAAGCCTTTGCGAAGCCTGCCATCGCTATACCCCCCTCTGTCCCCCCTATGAGGGGGGATGAAAGGGTGGTGGATTATATTGTTATCTATCGAAGAGATTCCCCTAGAATCACTTTGTGATTCAGGGAATGACAGCTTTTTCAATAGGGTAAATCCGCGCTTCATGCGGGGCATATTATATAATAAAAGCTAAATTGCAAAAAAAACCCGCTACGGGAGCGGGTTTTGAATTTATTTCCGAGAAGTGAAATTATTACTCAACGCCTTCCAGCGCTTCGGTTACAACTTCTTCCTCGTTATCCACTTCATCTTTCGGTTTTCTGCTG
>PCXJ01000072.1:12642-15290 GCA_002787615.1 Alphaproteobacteria bacterium CG11_big_fil_rev_8_21_14_0_20_44_7 | reverse complement strand
TTTGGCATTTGCAGAACGTCAAAACCTTTTTGCAAAGCATCCGAGATGAGCTGCGATGAGTTTTTGATGTAGCGTGAATCAAGCATAACGTCGCTTGAAATTTGGTTATCCTCAGGAAGAGGTGTTTCCTGCTTGCGGAAGTTGATAAAAGATCTTAAGACCTCTTTCTCATTTTCATTTTTTGCTTTTGCCATAACTTAAATCCTAGCCCTTGATTTATTTAAAGATTCCTTAACTATTGAAGATGCTAACGATTTAAATAGTTAATTTCAAGCAGTTTTTTTGATTTTTTAGCAAAAAAATTCTTAGTGCGGCATCAGTGCGGCAATTCTTCAATAAATTCGATTATCGGCGCGAAAACTTTTTCCTTATCATTTCCACGGATAATTACGTGATTATTGACTTTCGGCTTTACCAGCTCTTTCTTTTTGGACTTTATATCGTCAAAAATAATCTGTCCGGATTTTGGGTTAACAATCGGGTCATCGGGCGATTGGATGATTAATGTCGGCGCCATGATGTTTTTTAGCTCAATTCTGGTTTTTTTCATGAGTTTGGAAAGCTGCTCGATGCCTTTTACATAATTTATGCTATAGTTGGTTTCGGGATATTCCGGCTCATCTTCGATAAATTCTTTTTTGCCTTTTTCGCCAAATTTATCCATAAATTCATTCCAGAAATTCACCACTTTCACGAGGCGAAATCTGATGTCATTGATTTTCACTGCCGCATTGATGGAAATGATTCCCGCGCATTTTGCCGGATGTTTTCCTGCTGCGTATAATGAAAGCAGGCCTCCGGTGGAGAACCCTGCAAACACGGCTCTGTCGCAGATCTGCTCAATTGCCAGAACGCCGCGCATATAGGAATCGTACCATTTTATCCAGCTTGCTGTTTTCATATTTTCCGGTGCTGTGCCGTGTCCATCCAAGCGCACGCAATAAACGCTAAAGCCTTTGTCATGTAGGGCTTGAGCCAATTCTCGAACTTCGCCGGGCGATGATTTGTAGCCATGGCAAAGCACGACTCCGAGTTTTTTATTTTCGCCTTTGAGGAAGAGGGGGCGCCCGACCTTCTCGGTTTTCAATCCTTCTGAGTCTTTGTATTTTCTGAGTAATTCATCATAAATATGCTGGTCACGCTCGTATAAATAAGCAAAAATATCCTTGCCGATATCGTGGTATGGTTTGGCATCATTTTGCTTTACGGTATCAATCACATCATCCAGTAGCATCATATCGTTTATCAGTACTTTCAGCATATTTTTGCGGCGAATTTCGTGGAATTTATGTTCGTCCTCAAGCTTCTTATGGTCAATTTGCAGGAATTCCACCTGATTATCACCAATTAGAATTCCCTGTTCATGGGCGAGCTTCATCACATTTGCCCAAGGTTCATATTTCTTACCGATAAGAACGCGGAAAACATCCAGCTCCACCGATGGGTGCATTTGATATTTTTTGAGTGCCTGAATAGATTTGATATTAACATAAACCCGCGATTTCAGTTCACCCATATGAATCGTATCTTCCGGATAGAAATATAATGTCAGCGCAAATATGTGGTCGAGATTTATTGTGGTTTTGGAATATATCTGGCTCATAAACTTGGTGGTGAGCTTGTGGCGATAATATTTCACAATCATATCATCCTTGATTTCCACGGGCAGGAGTTTTTTTGCAGGTTTCAAAAGCTTGGGGCCGCTGATAAAATCCTTCACTAAAATAGGTTCATCAAAATGAATGTGAATATCGGAGTCGGCGAGGATTTTGCCTTCAATTTCAACTTCTTCATCAAAGCGTTGCGGCAGTTTTTTCGCCATTTTCTTTACGAGGGTTTTAATTTTGCTTTCACCGCTTCTGATGGGATAATAGGTGATATTCACCGGAACGATTGCGGTTGAGTCGGAGCGAATTTCAAATTCGTCCGAAATGAAATATTTCTTTTTAATCTTCTTTGACGGGCGGTCAAAATAATTTTGCCGTAAAAGCTCAGCCTTAATCGCCATCACTGCTGAACCGGTATATAAATCGCGGGTTTTATCCTCAAGATGGAGCTGGTATTTATTATTGCTAAGGCTCACCTTCTTATTCTTCATCATATTGCCTTCGGGATATATCAGCCAGTTATTCGCCCCGCTCAGCAAATCTCCCATAATAATCTCGTTACGGTTTGGGTCATCGGTGGAAAGCGTTCCGGTTTTCTTCAAATAATCACCAATTGCACCGACAAAAACCACATCATCTGCCAAGCTCCTTGCCAGTTTTCCGGTATGCTTATGAATGAAATATGGAAGAATCAGCGTTTCTGCGCGGGTGAAATGGTTGCAGACAAATAAGGTTGGGTTGGAGGGAATATTCTCAACACCTGTCACCCGAACCTTGTCCTTAAATAGATTTTCAAGGAACTTTAAAATAAAACCTGTGCTTTTTAGCACTATGTCAGACATTTCCATAACTAAATTCTACGTATAATTGCTTAATAATGGCTTAATTAGATTTTGTTACTATATTAAATATATGAGTAAAGAAAGAATTGCGATTATAGAGGGTGTTCGTACACCGATGGGTAAAATGGGTGGTGCGCTGGCAAAGATTCAGGCGGATAATCTTGGTGCGCACGTTACGCGGGAAGTTATAGCGCGCGCA
>PCXJ01000072.1:0-12590 GCA_002787615.1 Alphaproteobacteria bacterium CG11_big_fil_rev_8_21_14_0_20_44_7 | reverse complement strand
TAAGCATATTCCGGCATTTACCGTGCATCGCAATTGTGCAAGCGGCATGGAAGCAATTTCGAGCGCAGGTGCGCGCATTCGTTCCGGCGATGGCGAGGTTTTCCTTGCCGGAGGGGCGGAATCTATGAGTAATATCCCGTTTCTATTCAACGATAAGGGCAAGGAATTTTTCACCAAGCTAAGTTCGGCCAGAACAACAATGGCGAAGCTGCAAGTGATTGCTAGCTTTCGTCCAAAGATGTTTGCGCCAAAAGTCGGGCTGATGCTGGGTTTGCATGATATCATTTCCGGTATGAATATGGGGCAAACTGCAGAAGTGCTTGCCAAGGAATATCAAATCAGCCGTCTTGAGCAGGATGAATTTGCCGTTATGAGCCACAGTCGCGCTGAAGCTGCGCGTGAAAAATTGGCAGAAGAAATTGTGCCGATTGTTGACGCACGTGGTAAAATTGTCAGTGCGGATGAGGGGGTGCGTGATGGGCAAACTCTGGAGAAATTGGAAAAATTGCGTCCATATTTTGACCGCAAGCATGGCACGGTAACGGCAGGTAATTCTAGCCAGATAACCGATGGTGCGGCGGCGGTGATTTGTATGAGCGAGAAAAAAGCTAAGGAATTGAAGTTAAAGCCACTCGGCTATGTAAGTGAATGGGCATATGCAGGGCTAGACCCGCATCGTATGGGAATGGGGCCGTTATATGCAACGCAAGCTTTGTTCAAAAAAACCGGCGCGAAATTAAAAGATATGGATTTGCTCGAAATCAATGAAGCATTTGCCGCGCAAGTGATTGCCGTTGAACGCGGATTTGAGCAAGAAGGTTTGGGTAAAATCAACCGTGACATTATGAATGTGAATGGCGGCGCAATCGCGCTTGGGCATCCTGTAGGGATGACCGGAACTCGCATTATCATAACATTGCTAAAAGAGCTTCGCCGCCGCAAGAAAAACGCGGGGCTTGCCACATTATGCATTGGTGGCGGGCAGGGCGGCGCAGTTATGGTTGAGGTTAGCTAGCGGGTTGTTTGCGGGCCTTGGGCAATCCCGCGCTCTACGTGGAATTCACCGATTAGTCCTATAATCCTTTCGATAGCTACTATATCGTCAATCTGATCATGCCAGTGTGCAATCTCAATATCATCGCAATCTTCTATTTCTTCTAATGTCCTGTCCGCGCTTTGCTTTAGGGTGCCCAATTCTTGAAGGAAGAAATTAACATATTTGAGTAGCTTTCTTCCAGGATTAGTACCGTTTTCCATAGATTTTAATAGATCAAAAAATTTATGCATTTGCTTAACCAATTCGTCCTGTTCGGTCTCTATATGTTCTTCGCCGGGTTCAAGTGTGGGGGAATCTAAATCTCCGCTAGTTGGGTATGATACATATATGCTTTCTACATATCCCATAACAGGATCTTCATCATTTCTTTGTGGTGGAACGCTGAGTATATCTGCCGCTAGTTGCTGCACTCTTGCTTTCAATTCTTGCGGTTTTGCTTTTTTATATCTTTCATTTGTCATGATTTTCTCCAAATTTTGCAATCATTTATCACAATGATTAACGTATGTCAATAATTGCATATCATCGTTTATGGCTGATAAAAGCCACTAGGGAGGAAAATATGTTTTTAAATAAAGGGTTTCTATCAATCTTGTTTGTGAAGTTAAGGATTCGTGCTATTTTTTATGTATGACAGATAAGAAAAAAAATCCGGCGAAAAAGGCTGTGAAGAAAGCTGAAAAAAAAGTGACTAAGAAATCACCTGCCAAAAAAGCAGCGCCGAAAGCAGCGCCGAAAAAGCCTGTGGCCAAGAAGGTTGCAAAAAAAACATCTGTTAAAAAAACATCTGTTAAAAAAACATCTGTTAAAAAAACATCTGTTAAAAAAACATCTGTTAAAAAAGCTTCTGCAAAAGCATTTTCGCTTTCAAATATTGATGAGCGCGGTGTTGCAACTCTAACCTTTGATTTGCCGGATGAGAAAGTCAACAAGCTTTCGGCGGTTGTATTAAACGAGTTAGACAAGCTGCTTGATGATTTGCGGGCAAGGCTTGATATAAAATTGCTGGTTATCAAATCTGCCAAAAAAGGCATTTTCATCGCAGGTGCGGATATTGAGGAAATTCGCGGGCTTCGTGAAGAAAAAGACGCGTTGGAAAAAGTGAAGCGCGGGCAGGAAGTTCTCACCAAAATTGAAAAACTGCCCTTTGACACATTAGCCGTAATAAACGGTGCGTGTATGGGTGGCGGTACGGAGCTGATATTGGCTTGTAATTATCGCGTGGCAACGGATAGCAAAAAAACGCAAATTGCGCTGCCGGAAGTGAATCTCGGCATATTCCCCGGCTTTGGCGGCTGTATACGCTTGCCAAAACTGGTCGGATTAGTGCAGGCTTTAACCCTGATTACATCCGGTAAGTCAGTTGACGGCAAAAAGGCGATGAAAATCGGGCTGGTGGATGATTGTATCCCCGAAGGTTATCTTGACGCGCAATTGCCGGATTTCATCACCAAATTGCTTGCTGGAAGATATGAGCGCAAAAACAAAATCCCGCTGCTGGATAAGAGTGAATTTTCCCGCAAATATATATATTCCAAAACGCGTGAAGGGGTTTTGAAGGCGAGTAAAGGTCATTATCCCGCACCGCTAAAAGCAATTGATGTTATTGAGCGTACATATCGCGTGGCAGAGCTGGATGAGGCGTTGCGCATTGAGCGTGAGCTTTTTGCCAAATTGGCAATCGGCGATATTTCCAAAAATCTTATTCAGATTTTCTATACTTCCGAGGCACTCAAAAAAGATGACGGTGTGGGCGGAAAAGCAAAGCCGAAAGATATAAATCAGGCGGCGTTGCTTGGTGCGGGTGTGATGGGCGGCGGAATTGCATGGGCATTCACCAAAACCAACACTCCTGTGCGGATGAAGGATATCAACTGGGACGGCGTTGCGCTTGGCTTCCAGCAAGTCGGCAAGATATATGACCAGCTCAAAAAAATCCGTAAAATCAAACCTGCCGAAGTTGATTTGAAGATGAATCTGGTTTCCGGAACGTTGGATTATAGCGGGTTTGGCAGTGCTGATATTGTGGTGGAAGCGATTGTCGAAGATATGGGCATCAAGCAGAAAGTCTTAGCGGAAACTGAAAAACACGTGGCTGCCGATGCAATTATCGCCTCAAACACTTCCAGCCTTTCAATCACTGAAATGGCTACTGCGCTGAAAAAACCTGAGCGTTTTGCGGGGATGCATTTCTTCAATCCGGTTAATCGTATGCCCTTGGTGGAAGTGATTCCGGGTGCGAAAACAGATGATAAAACTATCGCTACAATTTTTGCCCTATCCAAAAAAATGGGCAAAACTCCGATAAAAGTCGGCAATTGCGCGGGTTTTCTGGTGAATCGCATTTTGCTGCCATATATGAATGAGGCAGTTTTGATGCTGGAAGAGGGTGTGGCGATTGAGCGCATCGACAAGAAGATATATAAATTCGGGATGCCGATGGGGCCCTTCACCTTGGCCGATGAGGTGGGAATTGATGTTTGCTATAAAGTGGCCAAAATCCTGCGTGATGAATATGGTGACCGCATTGAGCTTTCCGAGTTATTGCGTGTGATTTATGAAGATAAGAAGCTGCTCGGCAAAAAATCCGGCGCAGGTTTTTATTTGCATAAAGGCGGCAAGGATAGCAAAAAAGAAGTGAACCCAAAAATCCCGCAGCGTGAGGATAATACTAATGTTAGCGATCAGGAAATTATTGACCGTTGCATGTTGCTGATGGTCAATGAGGCGGCGATGTGCCTGCAAGAAGGGATTATCGAAAAACCCGAATATCTCGATATGGCAATGATTATGGGGACAGGTTTCCCGCCTTTCCGTGGTGGATTATGCCGTTATGCCGATAGTTTGGGGATTGATGAGGTGGTCAAACGCCTGAAAGCCTTGGATAAGGCGCATGGCAAACGCTTCAAACCTGCAAAATTGCTGGTTACAATGGCGAAGGCTAATGATAAGTTTTATAAATAGATAAATTCTGTAAATAAATTATTGCAATGCATGTTAATCTAGGTTAATCCTTGTGCGTAATTTAACTGGAGGATAATTATGACTATAGCGACTTCAATACTTGCACAAGGTGCAAAAGGCGCGACAAGCGCTGTAACAGACGCTCAGAGAGCTGCTTCTTTTGCCACGCGTTTGAACGCAACACATAGCGTTAAGTCAGGCAAGGTCGATATATATCTGGCTAATTTGGCAGAAGCCGCAGGGAAATTGCTAAGCCCAGGTTCTGGTGATGAATTTATGAAAAATCAATGGTTGACTACTTATGCCGCGACGAGAGGAAGGCTTAATACGGAACTTGCGAATGATGAAAACGCTGCCGGAAAAATTGCGAGAAGGGATGGGAATTTGCCAAGTTCGCTGGAAATGCTGGACAGTATTGAAGCTGCTTTAGTGGAGAGATACAGTTCTCAAGGTTTTGAGCGCGCTAGGATGGCAACCAATAATAATGCCCAAAACTTTATTAGCGGTTTGGATGATTTATCTCGGCTGACCCCGATTATTTAATCTGCCTAAAATTAACCTTATGTTCCTCAATTGCGACAATATGGGTTTTGCGTCTTGCTATAAATGTTGATAACGCTTTCTTAACATGTTTCCGAGTATAATTTATGTTAAACTAGGAGATGTTATGGTTTGTATCACTTTCATTCTTGCGCTTATAATCATCGGCTATGTCGGCGCGCCGCTTTGGGCGTGGGTAGTATATGGCGCATCCTTGCTGATATATCTGGATGTCGGCATGTTCTGGCTGCTGGTATTTGCGGCAGTGAGCATGGTTTTTATGGTCAAAGACATCCGCAAAAACCTGATTACCAGAAATATTGTGAGTTTCATCAAGCGCATAAAAGCCGTGCCGAAAATTTCGGAAACTGAGGAAATTGCGCTGCGGGCGGGAACAAACTGGATTGAAACTGATTTATTTTCCGGAAAACCCGATTTTAAAAAGATTTTCAATGAAACTTATCCAAAACTGACCAAGGCTGAAAAGGGCTTTATGGATAATCAGGTGGAAGAAGTTTGCCGCATGACAGATGATTGGAAGGTTTATCAAAAGCGTGATTTGCCAAAAGAAGTTTGGGATTATCTCAAAAAAGAAAAATTCTTCGGGATGATTATTCCTAAAAAATATGGCGGTCTGGGCTATTCCGCTTTGGCGCATTCGTCTGTGGTGCAGAAGCTTTCCAGCCGTAGCTTGCCGTTAGCCATCACAACAATGGTGCCAAATTCACTTGGGCCGGCGGAATTGCTGATGCGCTATGGCACGGAAGAGCAGCGTAAATATTATTTGCCGCGCTTGGCAGATGGGCGTGAAATCCCATGTTTCGGATTAACCGAGCCGCAAGCAGGAAGTGATGCGGCAAGTATAATTTCTGACGGTGTGGCGTATAAAGATAAGAATGGTGCAATCAAAATCAAGGTGAATTTTGAGAAGCGTTATATCACGCTGGGCGCAGTTGCAACCGTGATTGGCTTGGCATTCCGTGTGAATGATCCGGAAAATCTGCTCGGTAAAGGCAAAAATCCGGGGATTACTTGCGCACTGATTCCGCATGATATGAAAGGTGTGAAGCTCGGCAGAAGGCATGACCCGATGGGTGTGCCGTTTGTGAATTCTCCGATTAGCGGCAAAAACGTGGTGATTGATTTGAGCCATATTATTGGCGGTAATGAAGGTGTGGGCGAGGGCTGGAAAATGCTTATGGAATGTTTGGCGGTTGGTCGCGGAATTTCGCTGCCATCACTTTCTGCCGGAGGTGGCAAGCTGGTTTCCCGCGTTACATCTGATTATGGCATGGTGCGCCAGCAATTTGGCACATCAATCGGCAAATTTGAAGCGATTGAAGAGCCGATGTGTCGCATTGCCGGATATACATATATGATTGATGCAATGCGTAAATTTGTGGCTGGTGCAATTGATAATGGTGCAAAACCTGCGGTAACAAACGCGATTTCAAAATATCACGCAACTGAGCGCTTCCGCGATATTATCAATGACGGAATGGATATTCTGGCGGGCGCTGCAATTATACGCGGGCCACGCAATCTGCTGGCACATGCCTATATGGGTACGCCGATTTCTATCACTGTGGAGGGCGCGAATATTATGACGCGCGGGTTGATAATTTTCGGGCAGGGGGCGGTGCGCTGCCATCCATATTCTTATAATGAAATGAAAGCGTTGATGAATGATGACCTTGATACATTTGACCAGAATTTCTGGGCGCATGTCGGACATTTGTCGCGCAACAAAATTCGCAGCTTCGTGCTTAGCATGACGCGTGGATATGCTCATATTCCGACCCGAACAGGGTTGGCTGGGAAATATGAGCGCAAATTAGCATGGGCATCTGCCAGATTCGCATTTCTGGCGGATGTCTCGCTCGCGCTTTATGGCGGCGGGCTAAAACGCAAAGAAACCATAAGTGCGCGGCTTGGCGATGTGCTTTCCTATATGCTGATGGCATCCTGCATCATCCGTAGGTTTGAAGCAGAGGGCGAGCGTGCTGAAGACAAGGATTGCGCTGAATGGGTGTTGAAATATTGCTTCACGGAGATGAATAAGGCTTTTGTCGGTTTATATGAAAATATGAGCCCGATATTCTGGCTGCATGCCCAGCTTGCAAGGCTCAACCCGATTTCCTGCAATGCTTCCGATAAATTGCAGCATAAGGTTGCTTCGGCTTTGCTGGATAACGGCAAATTGCGCGAGAATCTGACTGAGGAGTTATATATTCCGAAAGATAAAAAAGAGGCGCTAGGCAGGCTGGAAAAAGCGTTTGATATGGTGCATGAGTCAAAAGATATCATAGCTAAAATCAAAGCCGCAATCCGCGCTAAAGAGCTGCCTAAGGCGAAGGTGACAAGTTTGATAGATGCTGCTCTCAAGAAGAAGATTATTACTGCTTCTGAGGGCAAGTTCCTAAGTGAAGCGGCGGCCTTATGGCATGATGCGATTATGGTCGATGCGTGGGAAATTGAGGATTACCTGAGCCACGAAATGAAGAAGAGCGTTTAATATCTTAAGAAAATTCAACTGTGGCGATAAATCTTTACACTTCCTTAAGCTGCTTAGGTTAAAATAGTCACAGTGGGTTAAGCAAAATCGGATGAAACGCGGGCACATTTTGAAATTTAGTTCAATATATGCTATATGATGTTACTTTCCAGACTAAGCCCAAGGAAAAAGTCTATGGCTGCGAAAAAGATATTAATTGTTGAGGATAACGAATTAAACCTAAAGCTTTTTAGGGATTTGTTAGGTGCTCATGGTTTCGAAACTTTTGAAACAAAAGACGGGTTAAACGTTCCGTCGCTTGCGCGTGAAATTCAGCCTGACCTGATTCTGATGGATATTCAGCTTCCTGAAATCTCCGGTTTCGATATCACAAGAAATCTCAAGGCGGAAGAAGATTTGCGCCATATACCGGTGATTGCCGTAACTGCATTTGCAATGAAGGATGACGAAGAAAGAATCTTGCGTGCGGGTTGTGAGGCTTATATTTCCAAGCCCATCTCAATTATGCCGTTTTTGCAAACCATAGAAAAATTTCTGCAAAGAGAAAAAGTAGAAGAGGCTCAAAGCTAAAATGAGTGCAAGGGTTTTAGTTGTTGATGATATGCAGCCCAATGTTAAGCTTTTAGAGGCCAAGCTTACCAACGAATATTATGAAGTGATAACTGCGATGAGTGGTGCAGAGGCTATTGAAAAAGCCAAATCCGAATCTCCCGATATTATTCTGCTCGATGTGATGATGCCCGGAATGGACGGGTTTGAAACCTGCAAAATTCTGAGGAAAGACCATGAAACTGCGCATATTCCCGTGGTAATGGTTACGGCACTTTCTGAGAAACAAGATAGGATTAAGGGGCTGGAAGTCGGTGCGGATGATTTTCTGACCAAACCGGTCAATGATACAGCATTATTCGCACGGGTAAAATCGCTGGTGCGTTTAAAGGTGATGATTGATGAGCTGCGTTTGCGCGGACAAACCGGAGTGCAGCTCGGCCTAAATGATATGGGCGAGGAGCAGCAAATTTCTGATGCAAAGGTGATGATTGTCGATGATGATAAAATCCAATCACGTCAGATAGTAGATAAGCTCCATGCAGTGACAAAAAATGTAAAATGTATATTAGAGCCGGAGGGCGCGGTTTCTGAGCTTTCGGGTAATAATTATGATGTGGTTATCGTAAGCACGCAAATGCTTGATTTTGACGGGTTACGGGTTTGCTCACAAATTCGTAGCAACGAGCAAACCAGAAATGTTTCTCTCGTCACGCTTTTGGATGAGCATGATACGGCAACGATGGTAAAAGGTGTGGAATTGGGGGTGAATGATTATATCGTAACTCCGATTGATGTGAATGAGCTTGTGGCGCGGGTGAAGACCCAAATCAAACGCAAACGCTATCAGGATGCGCTTAGGAGCAATTATAAAACCAGTCTTTCCTTGGCAGTAACAGATGGCATGACGGGGCTTTATAATCGACGTTATATGGATAGCCATTTAGAGAATATGATAGAGGAAAGTATTAATAATTCCCGCCCGATGAGCGTGATGATTCTTGATATAGACTTATTTAAGATAGTGAATGATACGTATGGGCACGCAGTTGGAGATGAGATAATCATACAATTTGCGCAAAGAATCACAGAATGTATCCGCCCTGCCGATCTTGCTGTGCGCTATGGTGGTGAGGAATTTGTAGTTATTATGCCGGGAACGGACGCCGAAAATGGGCTGATAGCCGGAGAAAGGCTCAGAAAGAGTATAGAGAGTAGACCGTTTAAGGTTTCAACCGAAGTAGGGGAGCTTGAAAAAACCTGCTCAATCGGCGTAACAAGTGTTAATCGTGCGGGCGGTGATAATACGGCAAAATTGCTAAAAAGAGCTGATGATGCGCTTTATGAAGCAAAAACTTCGGGTCGTAATAAGACAATCTTAAGAAAGAATTCGTATCCTATAGTACAGGCTGATTAATATATAATTTTAATATGTAATTTTATTGAGAGTGGTTATGGAAGGTAATAATCAAAATTTTGGGGCGGGGGTTGATCCTCAAGCGATTGCAAATCCTGCCGTGGAAGCTCATGTTGCGCCTGTGTCTTATGCAGACAGCCAGTCGCAGCAAGTTCATGATTTTGTTTATGATGAAAATCGTCGCACGCTAAAGCCCGAAGATATGGGGCCTATTCAGGAGCTTCTGAAGGACGATAGTGTCAGCGATATTCTGATAAATGCTGCGGATAACATTTTTATTGAAGTCGGTGGAAAGCTGCAAAAAACCGACCTCAAATTTGAGGGTGAAAAGCAGGTTTGGGAATTAGCCCAAAAAATTGCGAAGAATGTTGGGCGATTTTTAGATAGGGATAGACCTTATCTCGATGCTAGGCTTGATGATGGCAGCCGTGTGAATATTATTGCGCCGCCGCTTTCATTGGACGGAACTTCAATTTCAATCAGGAAATTCCCTGATGCAGTCACCAAATTGGAAGATTTGGTTAAATATGGCAGTATGTCCCCTGATATTGCGAAATTTCTGGCGATTTGCGGGCGTTCAAAGATTAATATGCTGATTGTTGGTGGTACGGGTGCAGGTAAAACCACGCTCTTAAACGCCATTGCTCAGCATATTGCACCAAGCGATAGGGTGATTACAATTGAGGATGCCGCCGAGTTGCGCTTGCCGATTGAACATAAAGTGCGCCTTGAATCAAAACCGCATATTCACGGCACGCCGGATTATACGGAAGTTACAATTCGTGATTTGGTAATAAATGCGCTGCGTATGCGTCCGGATAGGATTATCATCGGTGAAACCAGAGGGGCGGAAGCGTTTGATATGATTCAGGCGATGAATACCGGACATGAAGGCTCGATGACGACAATTCACGCTAATTCACCGCGAGATGCGCTGATGCGTATCGAAAACATGGTAACGGTGGCAGTTCCTACATTACCGACCTTATCCATAAAACAACGCGTAGCATCGGCGATTGAGTTGATAGTTATGGTTGCACGTATGGATGACGGCTCACGGCGTGTTACGCATGTTACGGAAATCACCGGAATGGAAGGTTCAACGATTATTTCGCAGGATTTGTTCAAATTCAAAGAGACTGGACGCGGAGAAGATGGCAAAATTCTTGGTAATTATGAGAAGGCGCAAATCATGCCGCGCTTTAACATAAAATGCTTCAAATTTGGCTTCAAGGATGCAATGACCGATATCTTTAACCGTGACCTGATTGCGCAGGCAGCGCAAAATCCAATGGGAACCGGTGCAAATGGTTTTGGCAAGAAATAATCAAGCTTTATCAAATCACCTATAAAACTTCCAAAAATCTTGCAAAAAACCTTGGTGGATTCATCAAATATTAATCAATAACTATTACTCTCTTACTTAGAACGAGGGGTAAATATGTTTGAAGAAAAGCTCAATGCTACGTTGGAAAAGTTGGCGCATGTACTTTCCAATATGCAGCCGAACCAGAATAATATAACCGAAGAAAGCTCGGTGGAAGAGATTGCGCTGGAGATGGAAAGGAAGGAGCTGGAAAGCAAAATTATCACTGAAATTCAGGATTTAGGCCCAATCAATGCGCTAATGGAAGATGATGATGTCAGCGATGTTTTGATTAATGGCTATCGTGATGTTTATGTTGAGAAATTTGGTAAATTAGAAAGAACTAATATAACCCTGCCGAGCGATGCTGCGGTTATAAAAATGGCTAACCAGATTGTGGAAACCGTGGGCAGGAAGCTCGATAAGCGCCGCCCGCTTGTTGATGCCCGCCTATTGGATGGCTCCCGTGTGAATGTGATTGCGCCGCCGCTTGCAGTGGATGGTACGGTGATTTCCATTCGGAAATTCTCACGCCGGAATTTATCTCTGGATATCATGGCAGAGCAGGGGAATATGAATGCTTCTTTGGCGAAGATTCTAAGAATCGCTGCCGGAAGCCGTATGAATATTGTTATATCCGGGGGTACTGGTGCAGGTAAAACCACGCTCTTAAACGCAATTGCAAATGGGATTGACGAGAATGAGCGCGTAGTAACAATTGAAGATTCGGCGGAATTAAAGCTGCAACAACCGCATGTGATTCGCCTTGAAACAAAGCCGTTTGACATTGATAAAGGGCGCTCAGAAGAAGTGAATATGCGTGATTTGGTGAAGAATGCGCTGCGTATGCGTCCCGATAGGATTATTGTCGGTGAGGTGCGCGGGCCCGAAGCTTTCGATATGATGCAGGCAATGAATACCGGACATGAAGGCTCGATGACGACAGTTCATGCCAACCATCCGCGCGATGCTTTGTCACGCCTAGAAAATATGGTGATGATGGCGAATCTTGGAATTCCGATGAGTGCAATTCGCTATCAGGTGGCATCAGCACTTAATTTAATTGTACAAATTAGCCGTATGCGTGATGGCCATCGCCGCATTACCTATGTTACCGAAGTTGTCGGAATGGAAGGTGATGTGATTACTTTGCAGGATTTATTCACCTATGTGCCTGATGGTGGAGTGGATAAAAACGGGCGTATGACCGGAAAATTCAAATGGTCGGGGATTATCCCGCGCTTTATGCGCCGTGTGGAATATTGGGGATATAAAAAAGAGCTTGCCGAAGCGCTGGGAATCAACCTGCCTGGTAGGTAATAGTTAATTTCGTTCAAGCGCCACTAAGGCTAAGCGCGCTCAATGCGCTTGCCTCACTTCGCTCGGAATCGCTCTCTTTCCTAATTCCTAAATCCTACTCCCAAAATCCTTCAAAAAGTGTATCCTAACAACAAGCTTGGACAAAAATAAAATATGGTGGAGAAAAATTAAGATTTTCTCCTTGCATATTTATATTTCCCGCAATATTCCTAGTGCATGGACATAAAATTATTAGCTACCGCCTCGATTTTTGTAATTTCTTCATGTGCGTTGGAGCAGCAGCCCGCGCCTTATGTGAATAAGGGAGATAGGTCTTTTAATAAATATAGCTCCGGAAATAGCTATAGCTTAGCAGGGTCATCACACCCGCAAGAAGAAGATTTTTCAGAATATCGCGATGTTTCGGGGGCAGAAGCAGTAGATTATATCGATAGCCCGAATAATAGCGATCCGGTTATCAGATCGCGCCCGCTCACCCCGTTAAATAGTGCTAATGATCAACGGGTTCCGGTTGGCGGCAAAGTAAATTATGGTAGCGGCTATAGCTCGCGTCCGATTGATGCGGATGAAAGGGAATATAGCTCTGTGCAAAATGACGCATATCAGCCGAATAATTATTCTGATGATTCCAGATTTAATTCTGATGCTGCGCCAGCACCACGGCCAAAGCCTTCATATAGTCGCGCGGAATATGCGCCCCCACCTGTGATAGAAAATAATGGATATCGTCAGGAGTCGCAACAAGCTGCAACACCGAGCAATAGCCCAAATAAGGAGGGCTATCTGGATATCTCTAAAGTCGATTCTTTCCATCCGCAACAGCCGAAATTCAGCGATGTGCGCCCTGTAGCGAAGCCATATT
>PCXJ01000056.1:7999-12624 GCA_002787615.1 Alphaproteobacteria bacterium CG11_big_fil_rev_8_21_14_0_20_44_7 | reverse complement strand
AAACTCCGCTTTTATTTATTCCGGCATGGATAAATAAATTTTATATTGCCGACCTTTCTCCACATAATTCGCTGGTGAAATGGCTGTTAGAGCAGGGCTATACGGTGTTCATCATTTCATGGGTCAACCCGACAGAAAAGCATCGCGATAAAACATTTGAGAGTTATATATTTGAAGGCTTGGATTGTGCGGTGGAAAAAATCCGCAAAATCACCGGAGAGCCGAAAATCAATGCGATGGGCTATTGTTTGGGCGGAACTTTGCTGGCAATTTATATGTCATATCAGGAAAATGCAAAGCAGCAGAAAATCAATGCGGCAACCTTCCTGACCACATTGCTGGACTTCTCCGATAGCGGTGATATTTCGATTTTTATTGATGATGAACAGGTGAAAAATCTGGAAGCCCGCATGAGCGAGAAAGGCTATCTCGATGGCAGCGAAATGGCGCTGACCTTCAATATGCTGCGCGCGAATGACTTAATCTGGTCATTTGTGGTGAATAATTATTTGCTCGGTAAAACGCCATTCCCATTCGATATTTTATTCTGGAATAGTGATTCTACGCGGATGCCGGCCAAAATGCATAGCTTTTATCTGCGCAATATGTATTTGCAAAATAAGCTGATAAAGGGACAGTTGGAAGTGCGGGGGAAAAAGATAGATTTAAGCAATATCAAAAATCCGGCATATTTTCTTTCAACCAAAAAAGACCATATTGCGCCGTGGAAAACAGTTTATAAAGGCGCTTCTATGCTTGCCAATTCTGTGTTCACATTGGCAGATTCCGGACATGTTGCGGGAGTGGTGAATCCGCCGAGCAAAAAAGGTTATAACCATTGGGTCGCAAAGAAACTGGCAGATTCAGCAGCGAAATGGGAAAAAAATGCGAAAGAAATTCACGGTTCATGGTGGGAAAGCTGGGATGAGTGGAATCGTCAGTTTTCCGGTGAAAAAATCACTGCGCGCGAGGTGAAAAACGGCATTGAAGCCGCACCCGGAAGTTATGTTAAGGAGTAACTGTTTTTTATAAAGTCACCCCGTCGTATGACGGGGTCTGGTGGTGATTTATGCAACAATATTACGTGTATATTATGGCTTCGGCAAGAAATGGAACATTTTATACGGGCGTAACAAATGATTTGATAAGAAGAGTTCACGAGCATAAGAGTGAGGCTGTTGACGGTTTTACAAAAAAATATAATATAAAGATACTTGTCTACTATGAAGTTTATAATAATATTGAGGAAGCAATAAATAGAGAAAAGCTTATCAAGAAATGGCGAAGAAAGATAAAGATGGAAGCAATTGAGAAGATGAACCCCGATTGGGAAGATTTGTATAATGAAATAGTAAAATAAATGCCAGACCCCGTCATGCGACGGGGTGACATATTAACAATTTATACTGAAGCTACTATGAGAAACCTAAAAAACAAAATAGCAATTATTACCGGGTCAACAAGTGGAATTGGGCTGGGTGTGGCGCGGAGCTTGGCTGAGGCGGGCGCGGATGTGGTGTTGAACGGCTTTGGTGACGCGGCGGAGATTGAAAAAATCCGTGAATCTATAGCAAAGGAATTCGGGGTAAAATGCACATATTCCAATGCTGATATGACCAAGCCGGATGAGATAAAAGCAATAGTGGAAGGCGCAGGCGCGGTGGATATACTCGTCAATAATGCCGGAATTCAACATGTTGATTTGATTGAAAATTTCCCGCCTGAAAAATGGGATGCGATAATTGCCATCAACCAATCTTCGGCATTTCATAGCACTAAATATGCAGTTGCCGGAATGAAAAAGCGCGGATATGGGCGTATTATAAATATCGCATCGGCACATGGCTTGGTGGCCTCGGCGCAAAAATCCGCCTATGTGGCAGCAAAACATGCGGTGGTGGGTTTGACAAAAGTAACAGCACTGGAAACTGCGGGGCAGGGTGTGACTTGCAATGCAATTTGTCCGGGTTGGGTGCTAACGGATTTGGTAAAAGCGCAGATAGAAAAGCGCGCAAAGGAAAACGGCACAAGCTTTGATGAGGAAAAAATCAAATTAGTCGGAGAAAAACATCCTGATAAGGAATTTGTGCAAGTGGAAGAAATCGGCGCGCTGACAGTGTTTTTATGCGGTGATATGGCAAAAAGCATCACCGGAACGCATATTAGTATAGACGGCGGCTGGACGGCGCAGTAGGGCTATTTTGTTGGGCAAGCTGTTTGGGATGGGATTTCGCTTCTGAAGCAACTTCTAGGCTCATATGCTCTTTTTCCCATAGTTGCCAGCCTTATTTCAGTGTCAGCCCTGTGAACTTCATGCCTTAGTGTTATTAAATCACTTAGCTCGTTAGATGCTCCGGCATCCGGCATTGTTAAATCAGGCCTGTCAATATATTCTGGGCTCTCAAGTTTTAGAAAACTTTTAATTTTATGTGCAACCGCATTTCTTTCGGTAGCAGCAGTTAATAGAATTAATGCTTGTTTTGACCGTGCTGCTTCATCTGGTATATTTGCAATGCGAGTCAGGGCTTCTATGTGTCCATCTTGAAGATATCGCTCAGCTTGAGCAAAGCGGTCATCATAAACTCTTTGTAAGTTTGTTCCGTCAAATTCTATCATTATTCCTCTCAAAAAAATCCCTGATATCAGGTTAGTTAAGAAAGGTCAATAATTAGTTGTGGGTATCTAGCAATAAGTAATTACTGATTTTCTATAGTAATATTATCGCTGGAATTATCCAACTCAACAGCTTGCGGGCCATCATAGGGTTTTGTACTGTCAATCGTTTGATAATCCAAGCAATTTCCCTGCATAATTCCGCAATCCCAGCGATATCCGCCCGGATCATTTGTCATAACTCCTGCCGTGAAATATTTGCATTCGCACATGCGTTGTTCCATACACATGACTTTGCCGCGATTTTGCATATTGCACTCACCCTCGGCGATAGCGGGTATGGGTAAAAGCGCAAAAGTTAATATAAATAGTATTTTTTTCATAATTATCTCTATAAGTTAGCATAAATATGAAGTTTAGCAAAGATTATTCCAATCTGCTTGTTTATAAAGTTTTAACCTTTAAATGTTAGAAAAGAGGAATTGAGGTTATTTTGAAAACTATATCTATAATAGGATTAGGCCTGATTGGTTCGTCCATCGCGCGGGGTCTACAGGGGAAGTATAAGATTATCGGATTTAACCGCCGCGATGAAGTTACGCAAAAAGCCCTAAAAAACGGGGTTATTGATGTAGCGGCAAAAAATCTGGAAGATGCGGTGCGCGGGGCTGATATTGTAGTAATCGCTACGCCGCTTGGCACTTACGAAGAAATTGCTACCCAGATTTCAGAATTTCTTGAGCCGGGCACGGTGGTAACTGATGTTGGCTCGGTCAAAACTCATGCAGTTTTTTCAATATACAAACATATGCCGCCGGGGGTGGATTTTGTGCCTGCCCATCCAATTGCCGGAAAGGAAAGCACAGGGCTGGATGCGGGTGACGGGAAGTTATTTGTCGGCAAAAAAGCAATTATCACGCCATTGCCGAAGAATCGTTCGGAAAGCATTCAGGAAGTAGAAAATCTATGGAAAGATTTAGGCTCGATTACCGAGCAGATGACTCCCGCCGAGCATGACAAAATTTATGCCTGTGTTTCGCATATTCCGCAATTGCTGGCCTATGCTTATTCCATGGCGATTCATAACAAGCGATATGCAATCGGGCAAGAGCCGGATAATGAGATATATAAGCGCTTCACCAGAATTCGCAGTTCAGATGCGGTGATATGGGCGGAAATATTCATGATAAACGGCACGAATATCAGCAAGTTTCTTGAGAAACTATTCAATGGTATTGTGCATATTGATAAATTCTCAAATCTGGTGGAAATGCGTGAGGAGCTGGGTGACAAGGAGTTTGCGCCAAAATTAACCGGAAATAAAAAATTTGATGCGGCAACAATAATCTTTCCTGCATTATTGGGGAATCTGCTGCTATTTTGTGCAGAAGATGAGTTGGAGAATAATTTAAGCCGTGGGTTTTCCGCTGCGGATATTCATGAATCCCTAGCCATGCTAGAGCAGCAAGTCGGTAGCGAAATTCAGAAGCGTGATTATGCCGAATATGCGGGAACGGGTCTGCGTGATTTTACGGTTTTCTCATTATGCGATGTGTCGGAACTTGTGGCAGATTATGAGGAGGAAATCCAGCTTCTAAAAATGCTGCTGCATAGGAAGATTTTTGAAATCACTGCTGCAATGGAATCTGATAGTGTGGAGCATCTCACAGAAAAGCTGAAAGAAGCGCAAATAATGCCAGAGAACCTGCGAGTACGTTCGCTTTAAAGCGTTTCATGCAGTTTTCCGAATCATTGATATCCAGAGTTCTTATCTGCCAGAAAAGATGAGCGGCGGTCAGGGCAAGAAATATATAAGCCATAAAACCTGCAGAATTAGCTATAATCGCCGCAAGAACTGCCGATAGAAATAAACAATAAAATACAAAAACCCATAATTTTGTTTTGTCCTTTAGTGCCAAGGCGGTGGATTTGACTCCCACCAGAATATCATCTTTTTTATCCTGATGTGCGTAGATAGTATCGTAACCCAGTGTCCAGAAAATACAGCCGAT
>PCXJ01000056.1:0-7992 GCA_002787615.1 Alphaproteobacteria bacterium CG11_big_fil_rev_8_21_14_0_20_44_7 | reverse complement strand
ATTATTGCCGTGGATGAAATCTGGCTAGTAGCGGCGGAATAGGCAATTAACACGCCGAAATTAAAGACTATACCGAGGAATAATTGCGGATAATAGGTGATGCGCTTCATAAACGGATAGGTGATTATAAGCGGAATAGTGGCAAGCCCCAGAATAATAGAGAGCTTAGGTAGGAAAACCAGTAAAGCCAGCCCGCATAGAAGCAATGCTGCCAGAAATATAAGTGCATTTATCGGCTTCAACTCGCCACTGGCAAGAGGACGGGATTTTGTGCGCACTACCATTTTGTCAAATTTAATATCCGCCAAATCATTGATAATACAGCCTGCTGAGCGCATTATAATTGCTCCTGCAGTGAATATCATATAAAGCCCCAAATCGCCTGAGTGTGACAAAGCTAACCCAAAGTAGCATGGAATAAGTAGCAGCCAGATGCCAACAGGTTTATCTAGCCTTGCTAATCTGAAATATGGCGATATATTTGCGGAGAGGTTTTCCATGAAGGTTAGATTATTCATTGACGTTAATTTAGCAAGCGGCGAAATTATTGAATTGCGTAAAGACCATAAACATTATGTGCAAAACGTTTTGCGCTGCCGATCTGGGCGTGAGATTTTCGTGTTTAATCCTAATGACGGTGAATATAAAGCAATTTTCAAAGGCGAAGGGCAGATTGAAATTGTTGAACAAACGATTGAACCGATAAGGGAAAATGGATTAAGCCTGATATTCGCGCCGATTAAATTCGGCAAAATTGATTATATGGTGCAAAAGGCAACCGAGCTTGGGGTCACAAGAATCCAACCTGTGCAAACCCGTTTTACGGCGATAACGCGGATTAATTATGATAGGCTTTCTGCCAATGCGATTGAAGCTGCCGAGCAAACCGGACGCATAAATTTCCCGCATATTGATGAGATTATGAGCCTTGAGAAGCTGATTGAGTCTTGGGATAAAAAGCAAAAAATCATCTTTTGTGATGAATCAAAAACCGGAAAACCCATCAAACAGGTTTTGGAATCTATGCCGAAAACCGCCAAAGATTTCGCTATATTAATTGGCCCAGAAGGCGGATTTGCCAAAGATGAAGCGGAATATCTGCGCGGCAAAAAATTTGTGCATCCAGCATCAATGGGCAAAAGGCTGCTCCGTGCCGAAACTGCTGCAATCGCCGCATTAGGGGTGTTTCAGGCAATTAAGGGTGATTGGAATTGATAGTTATATATTCCGTGATAATATTCTGTTCATGAAACGTGGTTTTACATTAGTCGAGTTATCAATTGTTTTAGTAATTATAGGTTTGCTTATTGGCGGCATATTAGCTGCACAAAGCCTGATTGAATCTGCAAAAGTTTCTAAATCAGTCATAGAAATGCAAAGATATAAAGCTTTGGTCAGTAATTTTAAGGTGAAATATAATAGTTTGCCGGGAGATAGTCTGGTTATGCCAAACCCTGGTGATGGCGATGGCAGTATTGAGTATCCGGGAGGCGGTGCGCAAGGTGAGTGGTTGAGAGCTTGGCAGCATTTAAGTGATAGTGGTGATTTAAAAGAGAGTTATACGGGGTTGGTTTCTGGTGGCGCAATACCCGCAGTCGGTGGAGAAAATGTTCCAAAATCAGAAGCTTTTGAAGATGCCGCATATTGTTTATGGAAGCCAGTTACTTTAGTAGGCTATAGAGGTAATTATAATTATCTCGCCTATGCAGTACCTAGAGCCGGTTCGTTATGTACTGATGGGTTTATGACGGCGCAAAATGCAGTGGCAATAGATACTAAGATGGATGACGGTGAGCCTGATTCTGGCTATGTAATAGTTTACAATGCTAGCTATACAACTTTTACGCCAGGATGTTTGACTAATGTGGTTGGTGGAGCAAATCTTACCTCAGCGGATTATGATATCACAAATCCCAATAGTTCCTGTGCATTGCAATACTATATAGACAAAGATTGATAATTTGATTTGCTTATCCAAGATAATAATAAAGTTGAGGCTTAGCTCAATTCTGGCTACAAATCATCCATGACTAAGAAAATATATCTGGTAGATGGCTATGGTTTTGTGTTTCGCGCATATCATTCCATGCCGCCGCTGACAAACTCTGAAGGCACGCCTGTCGGTGCGGTTTACGGCTTCACCAACATGCTGACAAAAGTCCTGAAAGACCATCAGCCCGATTATATGGCAATTGTGCTGGATGCCGGACAAAAAACTTTCCGCAATGATATTTATCCCGAATATAAGGCTAACCGCCCGCCCGCGCCCGAAGATTTGATTCCGCAATTTCCATTGGTACGTGATGCCGCGCAGGCATTGGGGTTAAAAACTCTGGAAATGGTTGGGTTTGAGGCGGATGATATCATTGCCACCCTAGCACAAAAGGGCAAGGATGAGGGGTTGGAAGTTGTAATAATTTCCTCCGATAAGGATTTGATGCAGCTTGTGGGTGAGGGCGTTACCATGTTTGATGCAATGAAAAGCCGCCTGATTGCCGATGAGCAGGTTAAAGAGAAATTCGGGGTGCTGCCGAATAAGGTTTTGGATGTGCTGTCGCTGATGGGCGATAGCTCTGATAATGTTCCCGGTGTTCCCGGCATTGGCCCGAAAACCGCAGCAGAATTAATCAATGAATATGGAAATCTGGACGAGTTGCTGGCGCGGGCTGGTGAGGTCAAACAAAATAAGCGGCGTGAAAGTCTGATTGAATTTGCTGACCAAGCAAGACTCTCGCGGGAATTAATCTCGCTGCATTATGATGTGCCGATTGATAGGGATTTTAACAATCTCAAAGTGGATAACGAAATGCATCAGGAGTTCATAGAATTTTGCCTGAAGCATGGATTTAAGTCTCTGGTTGGGAAATTGGAAAATGCGCGCAATATAAAAATTGAGCAGCCCGAAGCTGTCGCGCCTAAAAGAATTGAACGCAAAGAATTTGCACCCGATATAATTACCAGCAAATCCGAGCTGGAAGAATGGTTGGGGAAACCAGCAAAAATTGCACTATTCGATGTGGATGGTGCGTTGGCAATTGTGGACGAAAGCGGTAAAAACTGTGTTATCAAATATGGTTCTAATAATTTGTCTGAAGGTTTTGATTTTGAAGGTAAAAATGAACTTTCTAAAGCAGATGTTCTGGCAATTTTGCAGCCAGTTTTGATAAATCCGGAAATATTGAAAATTGTTTTTGATGTCAAATCATCCGCGCTACTTTCAGAGCTATTGATGGCGGAAAAAATCAAACCATTTGATGACATCAACATCCTCAAATATGTTCTGGAAATGGGGCTGTCTTCAGGCGCGCTGGAGGATATTGACGATAGCTTGATAAAGCAGGAGGAAGTTACCGGAACGGGCAGGAACAAAAAAACTTTTGCCGAACTTGAACCTCAAGAAATTGCAAAATATATATGCCCGCGTGCGGTGGTAATGGCACAAGCGCATAGTGAATTGCGGCAGGAATTATTTGATAAGAAATTGCTGACAATTTATGAGCGTATTGAAAAACCACTTATTGCCGTATTGAAAAAAATGGAGATGTGCGGAGCAAAAATTGACCGCGTGAAGCTATCCGAATTATCCTTATATTTCTCCGAATTAATTGCCAAATTGGAGCAGCAGATTTTTGCCATGGCAGGACATGAATTCAACATTGGCTCACCCGCACAATTAGGTGAAGTGTTATTTCAGGAAATGGGGTTAAGCCACGGAAAGAAAAGCAAAAAATCTGGCAATCTTTCCACCGGAGCGCAAATATTACAGGATTTGGCATTAGAAGGGCATGAAATTGCCGAGAAGGTTTTGGATTGGCGGCAAATTTCCAAATTAAAATCGACCTATAGCGATGCATTGCAAACCCAAATTGATGAAAAAACCGGACGTGTCCACACAAATTTCCTGATGACTTCAACCAACACCGGACGCATCAGCTCGCATGACCCGAATTTGCAGAACATCCCGATTCGCACCGAGGAGGGCAGAAAAATCCGTACTGCATTTGTGGTGGAAAGCGGAAATAAATTAATATCGGCGGATTATTCGCAAATTGAGTTGCGGCTGCTTGCCCATGTCGCAAATATTGAATCTCTGAAAATTGCGTTTAAGGAAGGAAAAGACATACATTCTGTCACTGCACATCAGGTTTTTGGCGTGCCCTTGGATGCGGTTGATAATGAGCATCGCCGCCGTGCAAAAACCATCAATTTCGGGATTATTTATGGGCTTTCTGCCCACGGGCTTTCCGAACGCCTGAAGATTCCGCGCGGGGAAGCGAAGGAGATTATCGACAGATATTTCGCGCAATATCCGGGCATCAGACAATATATGAGTGATACGATTGAGTTTTGCAAAGCACATGGTTATGTGGAAACTATTTTTGGCCGCAGATGTTATATCAAGGGTATAAATGATAAGAATGGTGCGATTAGGCAATTTTCCGAGCGTGCGGCGATTAATGCGCCGTTGCAGGGCAGTGCTGCGGATATCATCAAAGTCGCGATGATTGAACTGGAGAGGAACTTCAGAGATTCAGAGATTCAGAGATTCCGAAATTCTGAAATTCCGAAATTCTCAATGACCTTGCAAGTGCATGATGAATTATTGTTTGAAGTTGCGGAATCGGAAGCAGAGCAGGCTGCCGGAAAAATCAAAAGAATCATGCAAAATGCCGCACAGCTTTCTGTGCCATTAGTGGTTGAGGCCAATATCGGCAATAATTGGGGTGAGGTGCATTAGTAGCTGTGCCCAACTATAGGAAAGTATAGAGAGCAGGCATTTCCTTCTGAATCTAAGACATATTGTCCCCAATTTGCCATAAATCCTCCCCAAGACCTAGGGTTTGTACATATTCCATTAGTAGCAGCGCTATTGGGACCGTTAGCAATTCTGCCATCTCGTGCAGTAATCTCACCTCTTCCCGCCCTTCCGTCATCAATTTTTTTATCTAGGGTCATACTTTGTAACGAAGTTAAGGTTGCGCCCTGAGTAACGCTTTGGCTATGCAAAATCATATGATTATCATTACCTCTTCCTGTAATCAACCTAGAGCCATATGAAGGGCTACCATAAAAGTTTTTATCAAAGTCAAAATTTAGGTATGAATCAGTACTATTGCCTGCAACATAAGCCTCTTTTAAAAGTCCGCTCAAATATAGATGCTCCGCAAAATAATATGGTTCTCTGTGGTTATTATTTCCAGCACATCCACTAGTTCCCAACGTGTGTGTATTCTGAAGTTTACCATCGCCATTACCGTTGCAAGTTTGACCGCCTGAGCCTGTGCCAGCGCCAAATAAAGCTTGTGCATTTGGAATATCACCTGGCAATTGATTAAATCTTTGCTCGAATTGACCAACTAATATTTGATATTGTCCAATTTGTCTTATTAGACCATTTATTTTTACGCTCTCAATCAAGCCCTGTGCTACTAAAATTCCGCCGATCAGCAAGCCGATGATGACTAAAACAATTGACAATTCAATGAGGGTAAATCCAGCCTGACTGTTGACTACTGGCTGTTGGCTGTTGGCTATCATGGTAAAAAGATATTGATGATTGGGGTAATTTGCAACACAAAACTGCCAATCAAAACCAAGAGGCAATAATTGTTGGGGTGAGGTGCATTAGTAGCTGCATTAAACATTTTACATTATTTAAAAATGGTTATATGCTTCACAAATGCTTGAAAAACTTAAAAAAGTCAAAATCTCAGGGGTAGAAGTTCTGCCGATTATTGAAGGCGGGAAAGGTGTGTCTATTTCCACAGGTTTATCTGCGGGTGCATTTGCCGCCGCCGGTGCTGTTGGTACATTTTCGGGCGTAAATGCCGAAGATTATGATGATGAAGGCAATCCGAGATATGCCGTATATAATGGCAAAACAAGATTAGAGCGCAATCGTGAGCTTATTGAACATTCAATAAAAGCAGCGATTTCGCAGGCAAAAATTGCATGGGAAACCTCAAAAGGCAAAGGCCGAATCCACATGAATGTGTTGTGGGAAATGGCAAATTGTCAGGAAGTTTTGCACGGCGTTTTGGAAAAAACCAAAGGCATGATTCACGGTATAACTTGTGGCGCCGGAATGCCTTATAAACTCGCGGAAATTGCTGAGAAATATAAAGTTCATTATTATCCGATTGTTTCATCAATGCGCGCCTTCAAGATTTTATGGAAGCGTTCATACAGCAAAAGCGTTGATTTGCTAGGCGGCGTTGTTTACGAAGATCCGTGGAAAGCGGGCGGTCATAACGGGCTTTCAAATGCCGAAGACCCAGAGGTTTTTGAAGACCCATATCCGCGCGTGGCAGAATTGCGTAAATTCATGAATGAGGTTGGCCTACATGAAGTGCCAATCGTAATGGCGGGCGGGGTTTGGTTTTTGAAGGAATGGGAGCATTGGCTGGATAATCCGGAAATCGGCCCGATAGTTTTCCAGTTTGGAACGCGTCCGATTGTGACAAAAGAAAGTCCGGTTTCTGATGAATGGAAAAAGAAATTGCTAACTTTGGAAGAAGGCGATGTTTATTTGAATCGCTTTAGCCCTACTGGATTTTATTCCTCTGCGGTAGAGAATGAATTTATCAAAGAATTGAAGGGGCGTGAAGAGCGCCAAGTTCCATATTTGCGTAAACCGGATAACCATATGGCGACTCCGTTGGCACTTGGCCCGCGCGGGCGTGAAGTGTTCGTTACTCCCGAAGATAGGGAAAAGGTGGAAGATTGGATTGAGCAAGGCTTTACCGAAGCGATGAAAACTCCTGATGAAACGCTGATTTTCGTAACGCCGGAAAAAGCGGAAGAAATCCGCAAAGATCAGGTGGATTGTATGGGTTGTTTATCGCATTGCAAATTCTCCAATTGGAAAGACCATGATGATTATACAATCGGTCACAAGCCTGACCCACGCAGTTTTTGCATTCAAAAAACCCTGCAAAATATTGCCCATGGTAATGATATCGAAAATGAGCTGATGTTTAGCGGGCATAATGCGTATAAATTCAAAGATGATCCATTCTATGCAAATGGCTATGTGCCAACCGTGCAGG
The DNA here is from genome assembly GCA_002787615.1 of Alphaproteobacteria bacterium CG11_big_fil_rev_8_21_14_0_20_44_7. Taxonomy (GTDB): domain Bacteria; phylum Pseudomonadota; class Alphaproteobacteria; order Rickettsiales; family 21-14-0-20-44-7; genus 21-14-0-20-44-7. The sequence goes on along the minus strand of PCXJ01000056.1, from coordinate 943 downwards.
AATTGGTTGATAGGATAATGGAAGGGGAGTAGCTTCCATGCAAGAATATTCCCAACCGCGAACCGAGAAGCTAGAATTTCCGCACCCATCCAACAAAGTGCTGATGCATTCCTGCTGTGCGCCGTGTGCGGGCGAGTTGATGGAAGCGATTGCCGAAGCTGGAATTGAACAGACAATATTTTTCTATAATCCGAATATCCATCCGCTCAAGGAATATAACATCCGCAAGGAAGAAAATATCCGCTATGCCGAGAAATTGGGGATTCCGTTTATTGATGCTGATTATGATGTGCAGGATTGGTTTGCCCGCGCCAAAGGCATGGAGCGCGACCCGGAACGCGGGCGCAGATGCACGATGTGTTTTGATATGCGCTTTGCCCGCACGGCTTTGTATGCGGCAGAAAACGGGTTTAATGTTATCACCTCAAGCCTCGGCATTTCACGCTGGAAGAATATGGAGCAGATAAATGATTGCGGAAAGCGCATGGCTTCAGCTTATGATGGCGTTGAATATTGGGATTATAACTGGCGCAAAGATGGTGGCGGCGCGCGCATGTATGAAATTGCCAAGCGCGAGGAATTCTACGCCCAGCAATATTGCGGTTGCATATATAGTTTGCGCGACACAAATGAATGGCGCGAATCCAAAGGCCGCGAGAAGATTGAAATCGGCGAAACCTGGTATGAAGAGAAGCTACAAGGCAAAAATGATTCTTAATAGGCCAAAGGAAAACAATCCTAGTGCTAAACAAGCTGTAACCAGAGCTCCTATTCTCCATCCTTCATATTTGGCTAATGCTAACATTCTCTCTGTAGGGGGTAAGTCTAAACGAATAACAAACTTCGATTGGGCAATATAACCTAAGACGATTGATATTAAGCATAGAATCAAAGATGAAGAAAAGAAATAAAGTGCAAATTCGACTCCCCTAAGCAAGTGCGC
>PCXJ01000089.1 GCA_002787615.1 Alphaproteobacteria bacterium CG11_big_fil_rev_8_21_14_0_20_44_7 | reverse complement strand
AATTCCTTCAATGCCGGAAATGCCGGAGGCGACAAGAGTTGAAGAGGTTGAATCCAGCGCTGGGCAAGAAAATCAAAGCTATTCAGAGCCAAAAGAGGTGGAAGTTGCAAGTGTGGAAATCCCTGCTGCTCCTCCTGCGCCGGTGAAGGTGCAAGCCGCAGAAGAGATTGTCCCACAAGCAAGTGCGGAAAAATTGCTTATGCCGGTTGATGGCGCGGTTATACAGGAATTTGGCGATAAAAGTGATGGCACTTTCAATGATGGTATAAATATTCAGGCTTCTGAAGGCACTCCGGTGAAAGCTGCAAATAGCGGCTCTGTTGTATATTCCGGAAATCAGCTTCAGGGCTATGGGAATTTGGTAATAATCCGCCATGATAACGGCTATTTAACCGCCTATGCGCATTTGGAATCGCTGGAATTGGAAAAAGGCGCAACCGTCAAGCGCGGTGATATTGTCGGCCATGTTGGACGCACCGGAAATGTTGACCAGCCGCAACTGCATTTTGGCGTTCGCAAAGGTCGCGAGCCAGTGAATCCACGGGATTTCCTGTAGTTATTCCTATTTGATAAGAATGGTGTAAACCGAAAGGCTGTAAATCAGCTTTCAGCCACTTTTTTGGCAGAGATTTCGCCAAGGCTTACACGCTGGCTTCTATCTTTCAATTTACGTTTATAGCGGCGTAATTGCTTTTCCGCCTTATCCAAAGCTGAGTTAAACGCGGTGTAGACATCCGGTTTTTCATCTTCTGCGGTGATAATGATACCATCCTTCACCCCTTCATTTACGGTGATGTGGCAATGAAAGAAATGCTCCCGTTTCGAGAAAACAACCGTGGCATCAATCGCATTTTCAAAATATTTTGAAACGCTGGCTTGGAGATGAGATTCAATATGCTCTTTTAATGCTTCACCGGTTTCCATATGTTTTCCAGAAATAGTAACTCTCATAAACTCTCCTTTTTTGATTTTTGCGTGAAATTTAGTATAGCAGTTTGAGTGAAATTGTATAGTGTATTATAAGTATAATTATGACAGATTTAGATTTACCAATTGTTAATTTTTTGCGGGAAAATGGGCTGGAAAGCTCGGAAAGGAAGGCGCTTGCCGGAGATGCGTCATTTCGGAGATATGAGCGAATCACTCATAATGGCAAAGATTATGTGTTGATGATTGCCCCGCCTGATAAGGAGGATACGCGCCCATTTATCAAGGTGGCTGCAATTTTGCGGGAAAATGGGCTGAATGCCCCGCAGATAATTGCAAGCGATGTTGAACGGGGTTTCCTGCTGCTTGAGGATTTTGGCGATAATTTGTATAGCAAAATCTTGCAAGCCGAGCCTGAGAAGGAGCTGGAGCTATATCAGGCAGCAATTGAAGTGTTGGATAATTTACCTGCCGAAGCTGATTTACCGCCTTATGACATGGCAAAATTCCATCGTGAGGTGATAACATTCGTGGATTGGTTTGCGACAGACTGCAATCGTGAAGAGTTCTGGAAGATTTGGGAAGATATTTTGCGTGGTTTGCAAGATGCACCAAAAATGGTGATGCTGGATTATCATGCGGATAACCTTATCTGGTTGCCGGAGCGGGCAGGTCTTGCAAAAGTCGGGCTATTGGATTTTCAGGATGCGGTTATCGGCCATGCTGCATATGATTATGTATCGCTGCTGGAGGATGCGCGGCGCGATGTTTCTCCGCAAACTGTGGAGCAAATTTTGGCGAATAAGGATGAGGAGTTTTTGCGTAATTATTATATCCTCGGCGCGCAGCGAAATTGCAAAATTATCGGCTATTTTCACAGGCTGAAAAAGCGTGATGGTAAGGATAATTATCTCAAATTCCTGCCGCGTGTGTGGAATCATTTGCGCAAAGATATTGAACATCCGGCGCTTGCTACGCTCAAAAATTGGCTGGAAGATAATATAGGAGAAGAGCTTGCCGCCTAATAAAATCAAAACAGCAATGCTATTAGCGGCGGGGTTGGGCACGCGGATGCGCCCGCTCACCGATAATTTACCGAAGCCGTTGATCTCTGTGCGCGGACGGACGCTGATTGACCGTATGCTGGATAATCTGGTGGAAAATGGGGTGGAAAAAGCGGTGGTAAACACTTTTTATCTGCCGGAGATGATAGAAAAGCATTTGCGGGCGCGTCAGGATATTGAGATTATTATTTCACATGAAACTGAAAGGCTGGAAACCGGAGGGGGGATTCTCAACGCGTTGCCGCATCTTGGTGATGAACCGTTTTTTGTGACAAGCTGTGACGTGATTATCAAAAAACCGGAGAATGAAAAGAGCGGGTTTGTGCAGCTTAGTGAAGAATATGCGGAAGGCTCAGAGGGCGCGTTGCTGCTAATTCCACTTGAAAATACATATGGTTATGATGGGCATGGGGATTTTAATATTGATGATGACGGCAAGTTGAAATGGCGCGAAGAAGGGCGCAGCGCAGGCTATGTGTTTTCAACTATTCAGATTTTGCATCCGCAAATATTCGCGCGCGCGGAGGTGCAGCAATGGGGCAAGGTTTCCCCGCTAAAGAATATATATGATTTATATCTCGATAGGCTAAGACCCGCCATATATAAGGGCAGATGGTATCATATCGGCACGCCCGAAGCGCTAGAAGGGTTGATGGAGGGGTAGGTTTGGCTGCTTTTCGGTGATGTCATTCCGGCTTTATGCTTAGCCACTAGCCACTGCATAAACCTCCCCCAACCCCTCCTATGAGGAGGGGAGTTTGGCTTCTAGCTTTTAGGAGTCGTCATTGCCTGAATGCGTAAGCATTCTAGGGCAATCTAAAATACAGCGAAGAGTGGATTCCCCTAGAATTCACACCCCCCTTACTTCCCCCATACAAGGGGGTAGCTGGCGATTCAATGCTCTAATCCTAATTCCCAAATCCTAGCTCAAACAGGCTCTAGCATCCCCGGTTCACCGCTTATGGGCTTGAATTTATCAGTAATCCCCATTACGGTTTCGGATGTTCCGAGAAATAAATAGCCACCGGGATTGATAATTTGGCGGAGTTTGTCAAAAATCTGTTTCTTGGTTTCTTTATCGAAATAAATCAATACGTTACGACAGAATACAAGGTCAAAGCTTCCCAGCTTGGCATAATTGTCGAGCAGGTTGAATGTATCAAATTGGATTTTTCTCTTCATTTCGGGTTTGACCGTCCAGCAATCTGCATCTTGGACAAAATATTTCAACAGCATAGTGATGGGCATCCCACGCTGAATTTCAAATTGCGTATATTTCCCCTCTTTGGCGCGGTGGATAACGGTGGGCGATATATCCGTACCGATAATTGAATAATTTTTGAACATTTTCTCTTCAAAAGTAATGGCCAGAGAATAGGCTTCTTGTCCGGTTGAGGCGGCGGCACTCCAAATTTTCAGCGGTTTTCCGGCAAATTTTGGCAATACAATATTCTCGACCTGTTGGAATGGCTTCAAATCCCTGAAAAATAATGATTCATTGGTTGTCATCGAATCAATAATATCAGCGATATAGGGCGATGATGTATCAACCTTGACCTTGGCAATCAGCTCATCCAAATCTGCCAGCCCATGTTTGCGGGCAATTGGTTTCAAGCGGCTCTCGATTAGATAAGCTTTATCTTCACCAAGGTTGATGCCGGATTTATCTTTTATCATCTTGGTTAGAAATTTATAATCATCGGGTGTCATAATATTGCCCCCATGATTTTTGGTGCGATTTGGTTAAGTGGTAAAATCTGGCTACATAGGCGGGTTTTTGCCGCAGCAGCAGGCATTCCCCACACAGTTGAGGTTTCCTTATCCTGCGCGATAATCTGTCCGTGATTCTCACGTACTTTTTCGCAACCTTTTGCCCCGTCAGAGCCCATTCCGGTAAGGATAACGGTGAGCAAGTCTCTGCCATAATTTTCAGCCAGCGAGCGTAGCATGACATCAACTGCAGGGCGGCAAAAATTCTCGGGTGGGTTTTGATTAAGCGAAATTTTAAGCGCATTATCAATATTCATGATTTCCATGTGGAAATCACCGGGTGCGAGATAGATATTTCCGCCTTTGACGATATCCCCGTCCTTTGCTTCGAGCAAATTTATGTTGAGTTTTGTACTCAAATTTGTGGCAAGCAATTTTGTGAAATGTGCGGGCATATGCTGGGTTATAAACATCGGAATATTTAGCAGCCGTGTCATGTTGAGATTTCCGAGAACTTCCTTCAGCGCATCCGGACCGCCGGTAGATGAGCCGATTGCAATAGCTTTCGGGCGGCGTATTGGCTCATGCAGGCTGTAATCTTCAATTGCGGCGGGAGTTTGGGAAGGAGTTTTTTGGGCAACTCCTGTATTTTTGCGGAGCTTCAACCTTTGCGCGGCAAGCCCCAAAGATTTGACCTTTAGCACTAATTCGGCAGAAAAATTATTTAATGTATCTGTGTTTGAAGCTTCCGCGCTGCTTGGCTTTGGCAGATAATCTGCTGCGCCTTTTTCGAGCGCTTCAAGGCTAACTTGCGCATTTTTCTGAGAGAGGGTGGAGGCAATAATCACCCGAACATGCGGAGCTTTTTTGATAATTTGGGGCAGGGCAGTCATGCCATCCATACCCGGCATTTCCAAATCAAGAATGATAACATCTACGGATTCGGCAATTTCAGAATTATCAAGAATTCTGAGCACGTCATTTCCATCTCTTGCCTGCGCAATAATATTGAATTCCTTTTGCTCTTTAAGGATTTTCTCAAGTATTTTCCGTATGATAAAAGAGTCATCAACTATCATAATGTTGACGTTTTCAGGCATGTTAGATAATTCCGAGTTGAGTGAATTTCGTTTTTAGGATTTCGGCATCGAAAGGTTTCATAATATATTCATTAGCCGAATTCATCATGGCTTCCTGTATTTTAGAAATTTCATTTTCCGTAGTGCAAAAAATTACGATTGGAGTTGTGCCATTTTCCAGCTTTCTTAATGCTTGGATGAACTCAAGGCCATTCATCACCGGCATGTTCCAATCCAGCAAAATGACATCAGGCATGGAAATCTTGACCTTATCAAGCGCTTCCTGCCCATGCATAGCCTCGTCATAATTTGTTAGGGATAATTCCTCCAAGCAACGCGCTACGAAGCTGCGAACTACTTTTGAATCATCCACTATTAGAATCTTTTTCATTCAGTTCTCCTTGTTATACAAATATTCTAAAGGTGAACTATTAACAAATTGTTAGCTTCACAGCTTTTTTATTACAGAAATGCCTTGTGTGTGTAATTTTTTGATTTCGCTATAGGGCAAATTTGCCTCAATCTCTTGGAATTTGGGCTTTGTAGCGAGATTTAGGCGCTCGGAAACCGAGTTTAAATAGCAGGTGAAGCCGGATGCGTTGAGTTTGCCGATTTTGTAACGCCCGCCACGGCCAATTTCATCGCGAATACCCTTGGCGAACAGAGAAAAGCTAAAATCTTCGTGATACTCAAAGCCTCGGTTTTCAATGAAATCAACGGTGATATTGCATTTTAGGCCAGTTTCGATGATTTTCTCATAGACTGAGCGCAGATATTCAATTTGCGTTCTGGCTTTTTCCGGCAAATTATCGTTCAGGATTTTAAACGCATTTTCTGCGTTGCCTGAGGCTTTAATATATTGGATAATCTCCGCCGGAAGTGAGTCTAGCTCACGTTTATGCAGGGCTTGAGAGGTGGCTTCGTCCAGATTTGGGAAGATGATTTGGATAAGTTTGGGGGTGTTTAAATCTATGGTGATTTCCTGCAAACCTATCTCCAGCAATGATTCCAGCGCGAGAATTGCAATTTCAGCATCGGCAGCGGCGGAGGGTTTTTCAGTAATCAATTCAACGCCAACCTGCTTTAATTGCCTGTCACCATTAGTATTAGCCGAATTTGCGCGCAGAATATTGCCTGCATAGCATAGCCTAATCGGTAGTTTCTCATTTTCCATACGCGATTGAACCAGCCGCGCAATTTGCGTGGTTATATCGGCGCGAATTCCCATGATTTGCTGATTTTGTGGGTCAAAAAGCTTGAGGGTCTGGTTGCGTAGGCTCTCACCGCTTCCGAGATAAAGTGAATCTTCATATTCTGCCATTGGTGTGGAAACCAGCCGATAGCCCCATTTTGCGAAGTTTTCAACTAGCGATTTGATGGCAGAAAACTCCGCCTCAGCCTCATCGGGGAGGACATCGCGCAAGCCGGCTGGGAGTAAGAATTTTGTTTTATTTGTCATAATTCTTCCAAAATACGTGCTTTTTTAAATAATATCAACTTTGCTGAACATCAGCTTGGCTATGAGGCGTGGATTTCTTGCAGAAATGCTGATTTTTTCGGGGTTGTACGCGGCTTTGGCGAATTTTGTGAGGTAATATTTGCAGATAATGCGGAATGCTGAATTTTGTGCGGGAAGTAGGGAATCCGCCTTATTGCAAAGCATCTCCAGCATTTTTTGCGGCTCGGTGGCAAAATTTTCGTGGCTTTTGGAGTTTTTGGCGAGATTTTTGGCGATATTCACCAAGCCATAGGCGGTGGCAAGATTGCTGTCATATTCCTTCTCATGTAGAGCGTAAATCATCTTGAAAAAATTATTATTAGTTTTCTCAACAAATTCTTCAATTTCGGTAAAGCTTTTGGGCTGCCAGCCATCTAGAACTTTGTCATAATAATCAATAGCTTCTAGCAATAAGCTATAATTCACATTAAAATCTTTGAGGGCGAGAAGAATCGGATGCGGGCGCGGCGGCTTATTTTGCAGAATTTCCTGCACAACCTCACGCCACCATTGCAGCTTAATCTTGCCAATCATAGGCTCGCTAACGGTTTCGGGGATTGATTTTATTTCCTCCTCAAGTAATAAAATGGCGATGCTCGGTTCAAAAACTGTCTTTCTGGAATGCAGAGCGGCGAGGAATTTATCCTTGTTTTTGAGCTGCAAATCCTTGGCATTTTCGCTGAATTCTGCCACTATCAATCCATAGCTTTTTTAACAAGTGGGATGGTGATATTGCGCTTTTCCTGCAAGGATAATTTATCCAGCTTTACAATGGCTTCATCAATTGCGAGATAGCTTCTTTCCAGCCGATTCATGAGATAATTCACCACTTCATCACTCACCCGAAGCTGGCGGGCAAAGAATTTCCGAGCGAGCAGCATATAGAAAAGCTCATCTTCCGGCGGGTTGATTTCTATTGACGGAATTGCCGCAATGCGTGACTTCAAATCAGGTAATTTGAATTTTATGCGGCTAATCGGTTGCGGGGAAGTAATCAACACAAAATTGCCATGCTCTTTTTGCGAATTGAGGATGTGGAATAATTCTTCCTCATTTGCTTGCTCGGATAAGTCCTCAATAATCAGCAAGTCTTTATCGCTGTTTTTATCGGCAATTTCAGTTGCGATTTTGGCTAGATGGCTTTTTCCGCAGGATTTTTCACCGCATATATTTGCAGCATAAAACTGCCATGGGAATGAATTGATGAACTCATAAGCTTCGCGGTTTGAGCCGCTAACAAGGAAGTTATCGTCTTTATAATCTAGCTCGCTATGCTGGAAATCAAAAAATGCCTGTGTCATAATTTATGCTTTTTTATGCTTTAGGATTTGGCCTTTTTGGACTTGCTTTTCGATTTACTTTTTGGCGTGGCATTTTTCTTATAAAAACCGCTATTTTCATATTCATCTATAACAAATTTTACCAAAACCCCGATTGCAGCGGTGAGTGGAACGGCGATTAATATCCCGATAAATCCTAGCAATGTGCCACCTGCCAGCATCCCGAATATTAGCCATGCGGGGTGAACTCCAACCTTATCACCAACAATTTTTGGGGTTAAGAAATTTCCTTCGGCAATTTGTCCGAATCCATAGATTCCGGCGATAATGGCGATATGATGCAAGTCTTCCGGCCCATATTGGAAATAGGCTACTGAAATACCGATGATAACGCCGACAAATGTTCCGACATAAGGGATGAAGCAGAGCATTCCGGAAATGAATCCGATAAGCAATCCGTAATTCAATCCGGCGATGGTGAGTGCGATACTGTAAAATACGCCGAGAATCAGGCAGACATTCAACTGCCCGCGAAGGAATGCCGAAATTGTATCATCAATTTTCTTCGCTTGTGTACGAATTTTTTGCGCATATTCACGCGGGAGTAAGCTATCAATTTTTGCGATGAATTTATCCCAATCACGCAGGATATAAAATGCCACAAACGGGGTGATGGCCAACAGCGAAATAATATTGAACAGCCAGAGCCAAGATTGCAGCAAGCTACCCATGAACTTGCTGAGCCATTCGGCAAATTGGTCGCCGTTATTTTCGGCTTTTGCCTGTGCTTTCTCCAGCAATTCCGGATCAATTTGTGCAACCTTTTGTTTGATATAGGGCATAATCTCGGTTTTAAAGCGCGTCATATAATCCGGAACTTTTTTCACCAAGCTTTCAAGCTGTTCAAACAGGATAGGGCCGAAGAAGATTAGGAAGGCGATGAGTATGGCGAAGAAGCCAAGAACGATGATTCCGGCAGCCGCGCCTCGCGGGATTTTCTTTTCCTCCATTTTGTCGGCAACTGGGTCAAATAAATATGCGATAAGAAGTCCGGTAACAAACGGGAATAAGATGTCGCGCACGGAATAGAAAAACGTGCAAATCAGGATTATAACAATTGACCAGAATATCAGCTTTCTATTCATCTTGAGCATCCTCTATTTTCCAATTAGTTCCGTCGCTCAGCAAGATTAGCCCTTTTTCCTCAAAAGAGGCGGCGAGCTGTTCCGGAGTTCCGCTATATTTGAGGTTGACGATGGCATAACCTGCCTGAAAGTTTTTCACTGTAAGCTCTTCAACAAGTGTTGAATTTATGATTTTCCTTCTAATCCTGCTCCATTCGGCAAGATTGCTAACTTCAATAGTAGCTTCAATTTTGCCGCCTTTACTGCTTGCGCCGTGGTCAAAATTGCGGACAAATTCAGTATCGCGGGTGATGTTTTTTGCATTCTCGCGGGTGAGCTGCTTTTTCTCGATTTTGAAGGATATATCATTTGCTGCGGTGATGTATAATTCTGCCATGCCAACGCCAAATCCACCGGGATATTTGAACTCATAGATTTCCTTATTTTGGCCGACAAGCTTTTCAACTTTTACGGATAATTCATTGAGGCTATTCACATAAGAGGCTTCAACAAGCAGGATAATCGGGGATTTGTAGCGGCGGGATAATTCATCAAGTCCGGTATAAATTCCGGCTTCTAAATCACTGATTTTCAATGCTCTGATATCATCTAAATCACCAACCGGAATGATGATATTATCGCGGCGATAGCTATTCCAAACTTCAAACCAAAGGCTTTTCCAAACGGATAGGCCTTCTGTGCCGGAACTTATGGGGATAAGCAGGAATTTGTCGCGCACCGGCTGGCCTGCTACCAATTTGAGATTCAATAATTTTGAGATTTTTACCGAGTCAAAAGTGAAATCCAGCTTGGCTTTATATTTTTTGCTAGTAGCGATTTCATCGGTAATTTGCATTTGGCGGACGGAGTTGCTGATTTGCGCCGCGCTTGCTTTTGGGGCATTATCAATATAGCCGTAATCGGTGAATCTTTTTACCAGCTCATCAAAGGCTTGTTTTTCGCCATCTGCAACCGCGAGATTTTTCGCAGTTTCGGCATCTTCGCCTTCTTGCTCAACCTTAATTCCAACCACTTCATATATTTCGGCGGCTTTTGCAGGCAGGGCTGAAAGCATCAAAACGGTAAAAAATAATAATAAATAGCGGGATAATTGCATGTCGCCAAGCTAGCTTATTATGCTGCTTGATGCAAGATTGTTTGCTCGCCGGAGTTTAATATCAGCTCATAAAAATCGGAAATTGCGGTTTTTGCCATTTGTGGGTCGCTAATTCGGTTGAATTCATTGCGGAAAGCTGAAGATGAGTGCAAGCCTGCCGTATACCAGCCAATATGTTTGCGTGCCATGCGAATTCCGGTTGTTGTACCATATAATTCCAGCATTTCCTCATAATGGCGCAGGATGATTTCCTTTTGCTGGGCGAGTGAAGGTGCGGCAAAATCATTGCCTTTTAGATGCTCGATAACTTGTTTTACAAACCATGGTTTGCCATATGTGCCGCGCCCAATCATAATGCCATCTGCACCGCTTTCTGCCATTGCGCGCTCGGCGGATGCAAAATCCACAATATCGCCATTGGCAATTACGGGGAGTTTAACAGCTTCTTTGACGTTTTTGATGAACTTCCAATCGGCGTTGCCTTTATACATCTGGCAGCGTGTGCGGCCATGGACGGTTAGCATCTGGATGCCGACATCTTCGGCAATTCGTGCCATTTCGGGCGCGTTGAGCGAGCTATTATCCCAGCCCATTCTCATTTTGAGAGTTACAGGGATGTTGACCGCCTTGACCGTAGCTTCGAGAATTTTTGTGGCAAGCGGAACTTGGCGCATTAATGCGCTCCCCGCATCACCGTTTATCACTTTTTTCACCGGACAGCCGAAATTGATATCAATAATGTCTGCGCCCAAATCTTCATTCATTTTCGCGGCTTCTGCCATAACATCAGGCTCGCATCCGGCAAGTTGAACAACCGAAATCTCCTGATTATCAGCCTTGCGTAATTTTGCCAGAGATTGCCGCGTTTCCAGAATCATGGCGCGGCTGGCAATCATCTCGCTCACCACTAGCCCTGCGCCATAATTATTGACGAGTTTGCGGAACGGCGCATCGCTTACCCCCGACATGGGGGCTAAGAATACATTGTCTTTTAGCTCAATATTTCCTATTTTAATGGTCATTTATAACCCATCTTTTTATATACATCTTCGCGTTTGCCAACACTTATAACGGTAATTATCATAATATTATTCTCTATTTGAGTTATAATTCGATATTTGCCGACCCTAAACCTATAATAATCCGAAAATTTACCTTTAAGCTTTTTGCCTAAATCATCAGGCTTTTTAGTTGATGCAAGGTCATTCTCAAGGAAGGCTATAATCCTAATCTGTGCATCACCTGATAATTTTTGCAATTCCTTATAGGCAGATTTTTTGAATTCAATTTTCCACGTCAAGATTCAACCCTTTCTTGACTTCACCAATGCTGAGAGTGGCTTCATGGAATCTTGAATCTGCAAGTTTTGTATCCTCGTTATCTTCGAGATGTTCGGCTAATATTTGATTAATAACAACGCCAATATTGTCCTCCGAATAATTCTTCAGAAGAGATTGGTAAATTTTATCATCTATGTTTGTTTGCAAAATCATAGCAAATATAGTATCACAGCTTTTGTGAAAAATCTAGCATTAATAGTCGCCGCAGGCAAGGGAAAGCGGTTTGGAGGGCAAGTTCCGAAGCAATATGAGTTGCTGAATGCTAAGCCGATTTTGCTGCATTCGGTTGAGGTTTTTTTGGCTCATCCGCAAATTGATGCGGTGCGTGTGGTGATTTGCAAGGAGCATGAGGAGTTATATAAAATGCTGGGTTTGAATGTAGATTACGTATTCGGCGGCGAGGAGCGGCAAGATTCCGTCCGTTTGGGGTTGCAAGGGCTGGAATGCGATAATGTGCTAATCCATGATGCTGCGCGTCCGTTTGTAACTGCCAAAATTATTGATAATGTGCTGGCAGGTTTGAAGGAGCATGAAGCGGTCATTCCGGTGATTTCGTCCACTGATTCTGCGAGATATGAGGGCAGGGCGATTGACCGCGATAATCTGAAATTCGTGCAAACTCCGCAAGCTTTCAAATATACAAAAATATTGGCAGCGCATGGGGCGGCAAAGGCAATCTACACAGATGATGCCCAAATTGCGGAAGCGGCAGGAATGGAGATTTTTATGGTCGAGGGTGACGTGAGTAATAAGAAAGTGACAATTCAGGGAGATTTAAATATGGCGGATATTAGGGTTGGAATGGGCTACGATGTCCATGCATTTGAAACCGGAACGCATATCACGCTTTGTGGGGTGAAAATCCCGCATACGCACGCGCTAAAAGGTCATTCCGATGCTGATGTGGCGATGCACGCAATTACCGATGCGATTTTGGGAGCAATTGGCGCTGGTGATATCGGCGAACATTTCCCGCCAACGGAAGCGAAATGGAAAAATGCCGATTCTTCTGTGTTTTTGCAGCATGCGGCTGGTTTGGTTGCGGATATGGCTGCAAAAATCAACAATATTGACCTGACGATTATCTGCGAGAAACCCAAAATTTTGCCGCATAAAGATGCGATGCGGGCAAATATAGCCAAAATCCTGCAAATTGCCGAAAATCAGGTGAATATAAAAGCGACAACCACAGAGGGGCTGGGCTTTGCGGGGCGTGAGGAAGGCATTGCTGCACAAGCTATTGCAACCATAGCGATTTTGAGCTAAGAAGAAGTTAGTATTACAAGAGGGAGTATTCCGAGTGTAGCGAGGCAAGGGCATTGCGCCCGCTAAGCCATGCGGCGCTTGAGCTTAAATAAATTATGCCAAAGAAATCAAAATTATTGGTTTGCACAGATGATTCGCAACATTCCCGCGTGGCGCTGCGTTATGCACTAAAGGAAGCGGAATCGTTGAATTTTAAGGTTGAAATGCTGCATGTAATCGACCCTTCTGAATATAATACGCT
>PCXJ01000091.1 GCA_002787615.1 Alphaproteobacteria bacterium CG11_big_fil_rev_8_21_14_0_20_44_7 | reverse complement strand
CTTCGGAAAGTGAGAAAGATGCTGAGTAATATGCCAAGAATGGGTTTTTGCGGATTATTAATATCGGCAATTATTGCTCTTGGTATTTCAACGGCTGCAAATGCAAGAATTGATGCGGCGCAGGCTAAGCTGCAAATTCTCAATAAAATTGATGCAAAAACCGAAGAAATAGAACCTATTGTAAACAAGCCGATGAATTATCATGAGCTTGAATTTCATGTAAAACGCTGCATCAGCAGCTCCGATGATGAAAAGGAAGAGAATATGGTTTTGCTGGAAATTTGGGAGAAAACTCTCGATAAACGCCGCGATAAGGTTTTTTATGGCTGGATGTTTTCTTCAAGTCCGGCAATTTCTTCTATGGAGCATCCCATTTATGATGTTATATTGTTAGACTGTGAAAGCTAAAATTCTTACAATCTTGTTTGCGCTTATTTCATTCTCGGCATTTGCTGCGGAAGAGCAGGAATCTGCACCACCATCACAGATGCTAAACTCCTCAGGATTGCCAATCCCGCGTTTTGTATCTTTCAAATCCGAAGATGTGAATATGCGCGTTGGACCCGGTATGAATTACCCAATTAAATGGATGTATAAAAGACAGAATCTTCCGGTTGAGGTGGTTGCTGAATTTGGCAATTGGCGCAAAATCCGTGATTATGATGGTGAAGAGGGTTGGATTATGCAAGTGCTGCTCTCCGGCAGGCGCTATGCTATTGTGACTTCTGAAGCGGTGGTTCATAATGTGTATAAAGGTGAGCGGGCAGTAGCAAGGCTATCTCCCGGTGTGCAGGTGCAGGTTGAGAAATGCCGTGCTACACAATGCGAAATTGAGCATAGTCAGGCACATGGCTGGGTAGAGAAAAACAAGCTTTGGGGGGTTTATCGCAATGAAGAATTCGATTGATGCTTTACGTGAGATAATGGCTGAATATGCTGTAAACGCCTATATTGTTCCCAATAATGATGAATTCCAAAATGAATATCTGCCGGATTCTGCAAAGCGTCTGGAGTTTGTAACCGGATTCACCGGCTCAGCCGGGACAGCCATTATTGCCCATAAGAAAGCGGCGTTTTTCACCGATGGAAGATATACGATTCAGGCGGCAGCACAGGTGGATAGCGCAATTTTTGAGATATATAATCTTGCCGAGAAAACCCCGCAACAATGGCTCAAAGAAAATGAACTAAAAGCCTCTTATGACCCTTGGCATATGAGCGTTGCAGTTGCGCGGCGGTTCAACGGTATTGGGATTTATACCAATCTTGTGGATGAAATCTGGAAGAATCGTCCGGCTGCTCCTCTAGCGCCGATTAAGGTTCACGATATAAAATATGCAGGGAAAAAACATACCGATAAAATTGCTGAGATTGCATCAGGAATGGCGGCAGATATAGCATTGATAACCGCACCTGATTGCGTGAGCTGGCTATTTAATATTCGTGGAGGCGATATTGAATATTCACCTTTAGCCTTGAGTTATGCCGCGATTTGTAAAAATGGCAAGGCAGAATTATTCATTGACCGCAGAAAACTAACACCGGAATCCGAATCGCATTTAACCGGAATTAATATCCGCCCGCTAGAGGAAGTTATTGAGATTACAGCAAAATCCGTTCAGCTTGATGCAGATTTATGCCCTAATGCGATTTTTGAGAAATTGCAGGAAAAAGGAATCGAGATTACTGAAAAGCAAGACCCGTGCTTGCTGCCAAAAGCCTGCAAGAATGATGCGGAACTGGATGCTATCCGAAAAGCCCATGATATTGATGGTGTGGCATTGACCAAGTTTTTGCAATGGTTGCCAAATCAAAACGGGCTTGATGAAATTAGCGCTGCGGCTAAGCTGGAAGAGTTTCGCAAAGAAAATCCCGAATATATCGAGCCGAGCTTTGCTACAATTTCCGGCTTTGGTAGCAATGGTGCAATTGTGCATTATCATGCCAGCGCAAAAACTAATAAGAAGTTTGAGCAGGGATTATATCTGGTGGATTCCGGCGGGCAATATTGCAGTGGTGAGGCTTGCGGAACAACGGATGTTACTCGTACAATTGCAATCGGCACGCCAACGGCTGAAATGAAGCATGATTATACGCTGGTTCTAAAAGGTCATATCGCACTTGCCATGGCAGTTTTTCCTGCGGGTACAAGCGGAGCGCAGCTTGACGTGCTGGCGCGAAAGTTTTTATGGCAGGAAGGCAAAGATTATGCGCATGGCACGGGGCATGGTGTTGGAGCCTATCTGAGTGTGCATGAGGGGCCTTGCGGGGTTTCCAAGAGATATGATACGGTTTTACAGGCGGGGATGATTTTGTCTAACGAACCGGGTTATTATAAAGAAGGCGAATATGGAATTCGAATTGAAAATCTGGTAGTTGTTGTGGAAAAAGAAAGCGAGTCAGTAGGCGAGCCAGCCATGAGCCCGCGAAGCGGAGTTCCAAATGAGGTTCAGAAGAACCGAAGGGGAACAATTAAATATCTCGGTTTTGAAACTCTGACAAAAGCACCTTTCGATGAGAATTTAATCGAGTGGGAAATCTTGACAGATGAGGAGAAAGGCTGGATAAAAGATTATCATGAGCAAATTTCTCGAAATATTTAAACAGCGCGGTTTCTTTCATCAATGCACAGACGAAGTGGCATTGGGCGAGCTGGGGAATATTACCGCATATATAGGATTTGACTGTACTGCAGATTCATTACATGTCGGCTCGTTGATGCAAATCATGGTTTTGCGCCTGCTAAAGCAAACAGGAAATAAGCCGATAATTTTGCTGGGCGGCGCGACCACAAAAGTTGGTGACCCAAGCGGCAAGGATGAATCTCGTCCGGTTATTACTGAAGCAGAAATTCAGCGAAACAAGCAAGGCATCAAAAAGGTTTTTGATAAATTCGGGCTTGGTGACTGCTTATTTGTAGATAATTCCGAATGGCTGGATAATATAAGTTATCTGGAGTTCCTGAGTAAATATGGGAAGCTTATTTCAGTTAATAACATGATTGCCAAAGATAGCGTTAAACAACGCCTTGAACGGCAAGCGCATTTATCTTTCTTGGAATTCAATTATATGATTTTTCAGGCATATGATTTTGTAGAACTGAATAGAAAATATAATTGTAACACACAGATTGGCGGTTCTGACCAATGGGGAAACATTACGGCGGGGATTGAGCTAGGCAGAAAACTCGGAAGTGACAAGAATCTATTCGGCCTCACAACGCCATTAATCACCACATCATCCGGTGCAAAAATGGGCAAGACTGCCGATGGTGCTATCTGGCTGGATGCAGAAAAACTTTCGCCATATGATTATTACCAATTCTGGCGTAACACCGAAGATGCTGATGTTATTCGCTTCCTGAAATTTTTCACGGAATTGCCGATAGAAAAAATCGCTGAATTGGAAAAATTACAAGGGCAGGAAATCAACGAAGCAAAGAAAATCTTGGCTTATGAGGCAACGAAATTATGCCATGGCGAGCCTGCTGCCGAAGCTGCACAAGATGCTGCTATCACGGCATTTGAACAGGGGGGAACGGAAGGTTTGCCGGAAGTAGAAATTGCCGAGACTGAGCTGCCTGCATTCGCTTTATTCAAAGAAGCGGGGCTAGCGGAAAGCGGCGGCGAGGCACGCAGATTAATCAAAGGCGGCGGGGCAAAAATTGATGATGCTAAAGTTGAAGATGAGAACCAAGTTATAAAACTAAATGATGGCATGAAGCTATCTTCAGGAAAAAAGAAACATATAATCGTGAGGCTAAAATGATAAAACTCCTAAAACTCTCTCTAATCACCATAATTGCGCTGTTTATTATCGCATTTATCTATCTCAACACGATTTTCAAGAATGTTGCTGAAGATTATGGCAAGCAAATTACAAAAACTGAAGTCGGCATAACTTATGCCTCACTTTCGCCATTTTCGGGCAATATTAGTGTGGGTGGTTTGGATGTTGGCAATCCGCAGGGATTCAAGCAAAAGAACGCTATTGAATTTTCCTCCATCAGCGCTGATGTTGATACTTCTTCAATATTCTCCGATACGATTATCATTGATGAATTACGCATCAAAAAACCCGTCATAAATTATGAAATTGGGGTAAATGGCGATAATATCCGCACATTGCTAAACAATATCAAAAGTGGCAAAATTTCGTCCGGTTCATCAAGCGCAGGAAGCGGCAAGAAAAAGGATGTGGTAATCAAGAATTTGTATCTGGAGCAGGGCAAGGTGAAGCTATCTGCCGATTTATTCGGGATGAAGGCTGGTGAAGAAATTGATTTCCCTGATATGCATTTAACCGATATCGGTACAAAAAATGGCGGCACATCACCGGCAAAAGCCTCTGAGCTGATTATAGCCGAATTGAATAAGGAGTTGCTGAAATTGAAAGCGGGCAAGTTTACCGACCAGATAAAAGGCAATCTCAACAAGGCTTTGGGTGATTTGTTCTAGTTCTTATCAGCGGCGATTTTATCCAAAACCGCATTGATAAATTTTACTCCGTCCGAGCTGTGCAGCTCATCGGTAATCAGCATATACTCGGAAATCACCACTTTTTTTGGCGCACCCATATGCAGAATCTCGGTAATTCCAGCGCGCAATGCCGCTTTTAGCACTTCGTCAACTCTTTCCATCCGCCAATTTGTGCTGAGATTATTCTTAATCAACTCATCAATATCTGCTTTATTCGCTGACCAGTTTTCCAGAATTGCCGCAAATAGCTTTTTATTTATTTTGCGGATTTCATTTGCCTCCACATATTGCCTTGGATCGGGCACGATATTCTCGTTGAATTTATCCTGATAAATTGCCTGAACTGCTGCAAGCCGCGCTAATGTCCTATCATCCATTTTTTATATCCACTAGCTGTAAGCAGGCTTCCACTGCATGTTTGCCTTTTTCTTCCGCGCGCTCTAATGCTTGCGCCTTATTTTCTACGGTAAGAATGGCATTACCGATTGCCAACCCTTCCAGCCCTAAATCCATAATTCCCCGCGCAGATTCATTAGCCACAATCTCGAAATGATAGGTTTCGCCCCGTATTACACAACCCAGCGCAACGAATCCGTCATATTTACCGCGTAGCATAGAAATTGCCGGAGGGATTTCCAGCGCGCCTGCGAGGCTTATGACATCATATGCTATATTTTCCTCTTGCAGCCGATTTTTAGCGCCATCTAGCTGCAAGTCAGCGATTTCGGGGTAGAATCGTGCTTCTATGAGTAATATCTTCATGCAGGCAATTATAGCCAATCTATGGTGTAAAGCAACTTAACCTACAATTTCATCATCAGAGAAGAAGAATGCAATTTCAGTTTTTGCATTTTCAAGTGAATCTGAGCCATGCACCGAGTTTGCTTCAATATTTTCAGCAAATTCTTTGCGAATTGTGCCCGCATCTGCTTCTGCCGGATTGGTTGCGCCCATAATCTCACGATTACGCA
Source organism: Alphaproteobacteria bacterium CG11_big_fil_rev_8_21_14_0_20_44_7 (assembly GCA_002787615.1). GTDB lineage: Bacteria > Pseudomonadota > Alphaproteobacteria > Rickettsiales > 21-14-0-20-44-7 > 21-14-0-20-44-7. The sequence continues at coordinate 7,503 of PCXJ01000091.1, read as the reverse complement.
AAACCGCATTTTCACCCTCTAAAACTTGAACAACAACCGGACCTGATGTCATAAATTCCACCAAATCATTGTAAAACGGGCGTGCTTTGTGCACTTCATAGAATTTTTGCGCTTGTTCGGTAGAAAGCTTAACGCGCTTTTGTGCCACGATGCGCAAACCGCCATCTTCAAATTTTGCGTTGATTTTTCCGGTCAAATTACGACGTGTAGCATCGGGTTTGATAATTGATAATGTACGTTCGGCCATTTTTAATCCTCTGGTTTTTATGTTTTGATAGCAGTGCTTAGCGGGGTTGGTATAATGAAATTATTGCTAAATTGCAATTATTAAGTGCAGCAATATTGCCGCATCGCCATTTGCATAATATTTTTCGCGCTTACCATAAACCTCGAATCCAAGTTTTTTATAAAGGTTCAGGGCGGCTATATTATTTTCCGCGACTTCCAGAAATATCTTTTTTGCCGATAATCCCGAAATTACATCAATTGCCTCTGCGCATAAAAGCTTGGCATAGCCTTTCCCGCGTTCTTGCGGCATCACGCAGATTGTCTTTATTTCGCACTCATCAACAACAATCTGAAATAGGATAAAACCCAGATTGCCAGCCAGTAGCGCATAACAATTTGGCTGCCTCATATAATCTTCAATAGCTGCCAGATTCCAGCCCTTTTCAAAGCATTCGGAATGTATCTCCGTAAGTAGATTACTATCCGTTAGTTGCGCTATTTTTAGGCAGTTTTGCATCCGGTTTCCTGATATAAAGCGGCGATAATTCTGACTTTATGTCTGACTTTCCAATTTTTTGCAATGCTAGTTGTGCAATCAAATCCGCATTTGGAAATTCATCAAAATCTCCTTCATAATCAACCAGCCTCGGTTCAGATAGCGGCCTACTATTTGCATCAAATTCTTGTGTATAAGCCTGCCCGCGCCGTGCATCTAAAAAAATCTGCCCGCCGTCTTTGGCAAAAGCTGTGGCTTCTAATGCCGTTACTGCAATGGTTTTTAAGTGAGGTAAGGCTAGCGCAAAGCCTTTGGCGGCTGCAATCCCGATGCGTAAGCCCGTAAAGCTGCCGGGGCCAACATTCACCGCAATATAATCTAAATCCTGATATTTCAGGGCTTTCTTTTCCAGCAAAATCTCGATTTGTGGGATTAATTGCTCTGCCTGTTTGCTGGCTTCATCATTCTCAAAATAAGCGATTTGTTGCGCTGAATCATAAATTGCGATAGAAAAGTTCTGAGAAGATGTGTCAATAGCAAGGAGTTTCATATGGGTGTTTTAGCACAGAATATTATAGATGAGAAGTTAGCAGAGCTGGAAGAATGGGGAAGTGATGGAAAATCAATTTCCAAACGCTTTGAATTCAAGAATTTTGCCCAAAGTCTGGAATTTGTCAATAAGGTGGGCGCAATTGCGGAAGATTCAAACCACCATCCCGATATTGAATTTGGCTGGGGCTATGCGCTCATAACCTTCACCAGCCATGATGCCGGAGGGTTGACCGAAAAGGATTTTGCGGCTGCTGAGAGAGTGGAAGGAATATAACTAAAATAGCTAGGGCGACCCGACATGAGCAAGTTACGGCTGCTATGTTTCCATCCTGACCGGGTTCACTAGTCCGTCGCCCGCCACTAGCCAAGAGCTATTATGATGATTTTTTTCAAGAATTCAATGCTTGCGGGGAACTAGCGACTGAAAAATGCCGATAATTTACCTTTAATTTCCTGAGCTAGCTGTTCTGCGGCCTTTTCTCCGGCATCTTCTTCTGCCACAAAGGTTGAAAATTCCGACGTGGTACGGTTGAAGCTTGAGTAAATCTTGGTCTTATCCTTCAAAACCTCACTACCATCTTCATTTGAAATAAGCTGATAATCGGCAGTGAGCGTGGTGTCATAGCGGGTTACACGCAAATCTTCCTGAATACCAAACTCGCGGCGTTCTTGCTTGAGGTTAATCTTAAGCGTGTATTGCGGGTCAATATAGATATTATCGGGGTTTAGTAAATCATAGAGGCGATTGCGCAGGACTTGCCCGTTGCGTGTTGGGATTTCTTCAATCTCAATCGCAGCAAGCTGTGCCGAAGACGCAGAATCCTGCATATAAACCGGCTTAAATCCGCAGGCAGTTATGCTTAAGCTAATAGCTAATAGCCAATAGCCAATAGCTAACCTACGCAACAATATTGATGATTTTATTCGGGACATAAATAAATTTTTTGATTCCATTTTCAATGAAGTTAACCACATTTTCATGGGTGAGCGCAATTTCTTTTGCTTTTGCTTCATCAGCATTCAATGGCAGGGTCACAATTGCCCGCTTCTTGCCGTTAACTTGCACCGCGACATTAACACTATCTTCTTGCAGATATTTCTCATCAAATTGCGGCCAGTTAGTTGCTTCTGCACCAATCTTTTCGGCAATTTCTGCGGAAATATGCGGAGTTAGTGGAAAAAGCAAGGCCAGAAGCGCCTTATAGCCTTCACGTGATGGATTTTTGTTCAGCTCATTGAATAATGTGCGAATATTGGCGACTGCTTTGTTAAAATGATTACCTTCAAAATCTGCGGTTACGTCTTTAATCGCGCGGTGGATATGCTTTTTATTATCTGCTTCTTCCGGCATTTCAGCAATAGCAGACGACCATAAACGCTTGAGGAATTTATATGAGCCTTCAACGCCCTCATCCGACCATTCCAAGTCGCGTTCTGGTGGTGAATCGGAAAGCATAAACAAACGCGCCGTATCCGCGCCGTATTTTTCAACAATCTTTGTTGGGTCAACCACGTTTTTCTTGGATTTGCTCATTTTTACCGAGCCACCTTTTACTGAATTTTCATCAGCATCTTCGGGATAAATCCACTCGCCCTTACTATTTTTATAGGTTGGATGACAAACCATGCCTTGAGTCAGCAGGTTCTTGAACGGTTCTTTTATATTGATATAGCCGCATTTGGTCAGCGCGCGGGTGAAAAAGCGCGAATAAAGCAAATGCAGAACTGCGTGCTCAATTCCGCCAACATAATTATCGACAGGCAAGAATTTATCGGCATTTTCCAGCGGATTATTATCATTCGTGGAGCAGAATCTCGCAAAATACCAGCTTGATTCAAAAAATGTATCAAATGTGTCGGTTTCGCGCTCGGCTTTTCCTCCGCATTTCGGGCAATCAACATGCTTCCATGTTGGGTGGTTATCTAGCGGGTTGCCAAGCTTTTCAAAACTTACATCTTTTGGCAATTCAACTGGTAAATCGGTTTTAGGGACGGGCACAGCGCCGCAATCATCGCAATATATAATTGGTATTGGGCAACCCCAATAACGCTGACGAGAAACTCCCCAATCACGCAGGCGGTAGGTAATCTGCTTTTTGCCACAGCCCAGCTTTTCAAATTCTTCAATTGCCTTGGTTTTTGCAGATTCTACATCCAGCCCGTTCAGAAATTCAGAAGAATGTAAAATTCCATCTTCACCAACCACTTCTTTTATCGGTAGGTTATATTTCTCAGCAAATTCGCGGTCACGCTCATCATGGGCAGGACAGCCGAAAATAGCGCCAGTGCCATATTCCATCAAAATGAAGTTTGCGACATAGAGAGGCAGCTCCAATCCCTCGATAAAAGGATGTTTGATACGTAATCCTGTGTCAAATCCCTTTTTCTCAGCCTTTTCCATCGCCTCTTCAGTATTGGCGATTTGATTGCATTCTTCAATGAAAGTTGATAGTTGATGATTGGTAGTTGATAGTTGTTCTGCGATTGGATGACCTGGAGCAATGGCACAAAAGCTTGCTCCGAAAATAGTATCGGGTCTGGTAGTGAATACTTTTAATTTATTATTTGCGCTCAAGCTTTGTGCGGCATTTACTATCTCAAACTCGATTTCAGCGCCGATGCTCTTGCCAATCCATTTTTCCTGCATGAGACGTACGGAATCCGGCCAGCCGTTTAGCTCTTTTAGCCCTTCCAGCAAATCCTCGGAAAAGTCGGAAATTCGTAAGAACCACTGCTTCAGTTTTTTGCGCTCAACCAATGCTCCGCTCCGCCAGCCGCGCCCGTCAATCACCTGCTCATTTGCCAAAACCGTATTATCAACTGGATCCCAGTTAACCGTAGCTTCCTTTTGATATGCCAAACCATTTTCTATGAAAGATAGGAAGAATGCCTGCTCATGCTTGTAATATTCAGGGTGGCAGGTAGCAATTTCTCGTTCCCAGTCATAGGAAAGTCCGATTTTCTTTAGTTCCACTCGCATATTATCAATATTCTGATAAGTCCAGTCAGCAGGGTTTACGTTATTTTCGATTGCAGCATTTTCCGCAGGTAAACCAAATGCGTCCCAACCCATCGGGTGCAAGACATTAAATCCCTTAGAGCGCTTATATCGCGCAATAGCATCGCCTATAGTGTAATTACGTAAATGCCCCATATGGATGCGCCCCGATGGATAGGGGAACATTTCCAGAACATAGGCCTTTGGCTTGCTGGAAATGGGTTCTGGTTTAAATGATTGGCTTTCATCCCAGAATTTCTGCCATTTGGATTCAATCTGCTGAGGGTCATATGTCATGGCAAATATCTTAAATCTTATTTCTTGATTCTTAAATTAGCGGCCGGTTTGCTTTACTCGGAGCTCGCGGGCGCGGGTCAGGATTGCATCTTCAATCTTGCGGGCAGATTCCTTGGAAACCGTCTCATCACGCCAGATATTACCCTCATCAAGTTTTTGCTTGAATAAGGTGATGCGTACGCCGTCAGAACGCAGGCGGTCATCCATGATTAATGCGTTGATTTTGAGTTTCTCGCCTTTCGCAGCAGGGTCTTCGTACCAATCGGTGGTTATAACGCCGCCGAACGGGTCAGCCGTTTGAATGGGCATAAAGCCGATTGTGTCAAGTGTCGCGCGCCATAGGAAGCTGTTCACACCAATGCCGCTATTGGAGGCTTTATCTTCCTCTCCACCACCGAAGATTTTTAGGCCGCCTTCACCGGTTAATTTGCCTTGGCGTTCAAATCTTTCATCCTCAGCGGATTTTGGATAATTTGAGGAGTCGGTTTCAATGCCGCTGCAACCAGCAACCAGTAAGGTGCATAATGCTATTAAGTAAGTTTTTCTCATAGACTTATAAATACTGCTAATTTTACATATAGTCAAACATATATAACTAGGCAAAGCCGAGAAGTGATGTGCAATCCGCGCAAAAAATAGAAAGGCGCAAAAGAAAAGGCGAGCCCGAAGACCCGCCTTAATTCTTTAGCTAATTGTCAGCTTACTAGAAAGTAAGTTGAGTACCTAGCATGATAACTGTACCTTCGTTATCTTGTGTAGATACTGCATTGTCAGCATCCATATCGAAGAAAGAAACTTCAGCATATGGTACTAGACCTGGAGCTAGTTGATAATCAGCACCGATAACGAAGTTATCGAAGTCATCATCATTTGTAGCGCCTGCACGATCAATTTCTGATTCTAGGTAAGTAGCTGAAATGCTCCAAGGACCTGATGCATAACCAAGACCAATGTCAAAGTAGTTAGCGTCAGTTGTTGTACCTAGAGTATCTTGCCAGTCACCATAAGAACCACCAATTGTGAATCCTGAGAATGTTACGTTGATACCAGCGTCCCATCCTTCGATGTCTGCAGTTCCGCCAACTGTTTTGTCATCACCAGTAACACCAGTGATAGCAGCAGCCAAACCAACTTCATCAAATTGACCTGTATAGTTGATACCAGCAGCGAAAAGATCTTCGTTGTCTGTTACGCCTTGACCATTGAACAATGTCGGGCTTGCATCACCTGTATTAGGAACATAAGACAAACCTACTTGGAAACCAGAAAAACGTGGTGAGTAGTAAGTTACTTTTGTTGCATCTTCGTTAGCTGTTTCGCCACCGTTAAGGTTAGTAGCGTTACCAGAATGTGCTAGGTGAAGATCTGGTTTGATGATGAAAGTTTCGCCACCAGCAAGACCTGCATAACGATACCAATCACCGTCAACACCACCTGTTGCAGAAGCAAAGTTTGATGTGTTTACAGAAAGAGCTTCAGCAGCGTCTGTGTTTTCACCAAGTTCAACACGACCCCAACCGCCTTGCAAATAGATATAAGCTTTATCTGCATTGGCACCTGAATCGTATCCGTCTTGACCGTCAACATCGGCTTCAAGCTCAATAACCGCACCATATTCTAGGCCGTTATCAGCAACACCTTCAACAACGAAATGGATTTCGCTATCTGTGTTGAATTCAGTTTCGTTTTGTACGTTAGCACCTTCGCCAACGATATCATCACTTACGTGACCGGCTTGGAAGTCAATATAACCACCAACGTTCACTTGCAAGTTGCTAGCTTGTGCGCCGGCAGCGATGCCGAAAGCAGCAAGGATAGCAGATGTGCTTAATAGTGTTTTTTTCATGTTATTATCCTTTTTGTTTATTTAACTCTAACTTTAATGCAAACTAGAAAATAATCGTTACCCAATTAATTTTAAAGTCCACACTATAAAATACTGCATTACGCAGCGCGTTTGTTGGTTTTTACTATATCTCGGCATGTTATTGCAACCATAAACATCATTTTTTTTTCAAATCCCTGAGAGTTTGCTGCAAATCTGTTGCATTATGACAACAATTTAGCAGTCCAGAGCTAATAGCCACCCCGCTGAAAAGGGTATTTTTGAGGAATTTGAGATTTTTAGCATCAATTCCCCCCAGCGCATATATTTTTTGCTTAATCTCGGTTTTTTGAGCGATATTCCGTAAAATCCTGTTGCTGCGAATTATATTTTGCGGTTCGGCATCGGGATGTGATGAGGTTGCAAATATCGGTGAAAATAACAAGATATCGGCACCATGAGAAAGGGATTTTATAATGGCCGTTTCCGAATGGCATGAAGACGAAAATAACCAATGCGGTTTTAGCTTCTTCCATTTGCTGATTTGCGCGGTCATAAACTCGGGGAAATGCACCCCGTCTGCCCCGATTTTTTGGGCTAATTCCGGAGATTTTCCGATTAGCAGAAATAAATTATGAGATTTGCATAGTTTGTGGAGGTTAACGGCAGATTCTGTGCGTTTAGGGTCGTCATAGTCGCGGAAAATAACGATGCTTCCGGCGGGCAATTTTTCGCATATCGCTTCGGGTGCAATTTTGCGATATTGAGTAACAAAAATCAGGTTATTGTGGTTAATAATGCTGGTGGAATGCAGCAAGCTTATTCTGCCGGTTTTTCTTCGCTAGATGAATCTTCAGCAGGTTTCGCTTCGGCAGCAGCAGGTTTTTTGCCAATGCCAAAATTGCCATAACGTTTTTTGAACTTATCAATCTGGCCGGCAGTTTCAATGATGTGATGTCCGCCCTTATTCCATGCCGGATGGGTTTTTGGATCAACGTCAAGGCGCATAGTATCACCCTCTTTGCCCCATGTAGAGCGGGTTTCATATTCAGTACCGTCTGTCATAACGACTTTGATTGTATGATAATCTGGATGTATATCTGCTTT
>PCXJ01000024.1:24023-24165 GCA_002787615.1 Alphaproteobacteria bacterium CG11_big_fil_rev_8_21_14_0_20_44_7 | reverse complement strand
TTGATAAATATCGGGAGATTCTTGCAGGTTACTGCCGTGTTCCTGATTCTTTTCGCCATCCATCTGATTTTGTTGGGCGTGCATGAGTTGACAGAATCTTTTGCCTTACCATTTAGCCATGAAGTTAATACTATGCTGCATG
>PCXJ01000024.1:11261-23978 GCA_002787615.1 Alphaproteobacteria bacterium CG11_big_fil_rev_8_21_14_0_20_44_7 | reverse complement strand
TCAGCTATTCAATAATTGTGGTGCCGCTATTATGGCTGGCAGTGGCTTCCTATAAGGATTGGGACAGCAAGATGCAAAAAGCTTAGGAGCTGACAGCCTCTTCCTGCCATATGGTTTGAAGATAGTCGCAGACGATTTTGGCTTCGGTCTGGATTTTTGCTAAAATCCCTTCCTTAAAATCATTATCTTGCTCAAAGCCGGCTTCCGCTTCTTTTGCAAAACTGCAAAGTTTTTCTGCTCCCAGATTTCCGCTTGCACCTTTTAGCTTATGCGCGGCTTTTCTCCATGTCTCGCAATCATTTGCTTTGAGCGCTTTATCCAGTTGTGCCAAGCCTTCCTCGGTTTGTTTATTAAACATCCCGAAAAGCATAATTTCATCATCGCGGTCACAATCCGTATAAACCCTTAGATGCTCAAGATTAACCGGTGAATCTGTATTTGGAGATATATCATTCGCAGGGACGGTAATTAATTCCTGCTCATCATTGGCGGGTTGAATATCACTATCCAGATTGCAATATTTTGCCCATTTTTGCAGGGCATTCACAACCTTCTCAACTTTGACAGGTTTGCTGATATAGTCATCCATCCCAGCTTTTAGGCATTTATTCTTATCACCAATCATGGCATTTGCCGTCATTGCAACAATTGGCAGACGTATATCCGAATCAGCTTCATCCTGACGAATTGTGTTAGTGGTTTCATAGCCGTCAAGTTCAGGCATCTGGCAATCCATAAATACGATATCATAATCTTTTCCGGCGATTTTGTATAATGCCTCCACGCCATTCTCTGCCGTATCAATTGCCGTCATGCCGATTTTCTTGAGCAATTTTTGCATGAACATTGTATTTATTGGATGGTCATCTACAACGAGGACTTTCATATCTTTGGGAATATAAGAAAAATTATTTCCCACATCTTCACTAAAAATATTTACCGGTTTAGAGTTTTTGGGAGCTTCTACCGAAGCAATGCTGAAATAGAATATTGAGCCATAGCCAAGTGTGCTTTCCACCCCGATTCTGCCTTGCATCATTGCAACTAACTCTTTGGTGATAGCAAGCCCCAAACCTGTTCCGCCATATTTGCGTGAAGTGGATGTGTCGGCCTGCGCAAATTTTTCAAATATCGCTTCCAGCTTATCTTCGGGCACACCTATGCCGCTATCTTTGACTTGAAAATATAATTCACCATTGGCGATGGCGACATTTACCTCAATCTTGCCTTCATGCGTAAATTTCAGCGCGTTGCTAATCAGGTTTCGCAATATTTGCTGCAATCTTGCGGGATCACCCATGATAACTTGCGGTACATTATCCTGAATATTAAGCACTAAAGATAAGTCTTTCTGTGCAGCAAGCGGAGTATATATCTGTATGGTTTCCTGCATAAGAATGCCAAGCTCAAAGGGAACACTTTCAAGCGTTAGATCATTCGCCTCAACCTTAGAAATATCCAGAATATCATTGAGCAACTGCAAAAGATTTTCGCTGGAATAACGCAAGGTTCTAACCATATCAAGCTGTTCTTGTGACAATGGGCTGTCTATCAATAATTCGCTCATACCTAAGATGCCGTTCATCGGTGTACGCAATTCATGGCTCATATTAGCGAGAAATTCGGTTTTGGATTTGCTGGCTTCCTCAGCTTTTTCTTTCGCAATGCGCATTTCCCTTTGGGCTTTTTTAATCAGGGTTATGTCGATGCAATATATCGCAAATGTAATCTCGCTACCGCTTTGCATTTTGTTAATGGTTTGCTGATAGGTATAATCATCAATGCTGATTTCACGCGATAAAGGCGAATCATTTTCAACTACAATTGAGCCTAACTCTAATATATTTGTTAATAATTTGTGTTTTATGCCTTCCTCGGCTAAGTCAGGAAAGTTTCTACGGGTGGCATTATTGGCATATAAGATGTTACCTTCGAGATCAATTTGGATAATGGGGTTTGGGTTATTTTCCGGAAATTGGGCAATTTTTTCTGCTGCCAATTTCGCTTCCTGCAGAATCTCTTCCGATGCTTTGCGCTCGGTTATGTCTCTTTCAATTGCTGCAAAATGGGTGATATTGCCTTTACTATCACGAATCGGTACTATGCTTATATCCAGCCAATATTCATTTCCGGCCTTACTATAATTAATTAATTCTCCGCGAAATGACCTGCCATTTTCCAAACATTCGCGCAAACGGTTTAAAGTTTCTCTGTCAGTTTTCTCTCCTTGCAGGATACGCGGGGTTTTACCTATGACCTCATGTTTTTCATAACCGGTGATTTTTGTGAATGCATCATTAACATGCACAATATGTGGCCCACCATTTATATTATTTGCTTCAGTTAGGATTATACCGTCTTTTGCATTGGCGATTAGTTGCTCAAGGATGTTTAGTTTTTCAGCCTCACGGCAGCGATTTAGAACATGTCCAATCTGAATTCCGACATATTGCATTACATCCAGCAATTCCTCATCGGGTTTATGGCTGCTGGAAGAAAAGAATTCCATCACTCCGGCCACCTGCTTGTTTATCATAATCGGAAAAGCAAAGGCGGCTTTGATGCCATATTTTTTTACAGAATTTATGCGTATAAAGCTTGTGTCATGGCTTGTATCCATGTTCCATTGTGGTTTGCCTGTTGCGTAAACCGTGCCGACCATTCCTTCATTCTTGGTAAAGTTCTTTTTCTCGCTCGCTTCGATAAAGTTTTTTACCTGACGCTTATCGGAAATGTGCCATAATTTGGTTGAGGTAAGAAAATTAGAGTTTTCTTTCTCAAGATAGCAATGACCAATCGGCCAATTAGTGTATACGCAGATTTCATCAAGTGCAGTTTGAATTACAGCTTCCGATGAATTTGATTCATTGGCCTTTTTGGTGATATTTATCAACAACTCATACAGCTTGATTTTTCTATCCGATATCATTCACACTCCGTTATAATCTGGTGGGGGATAACTAGTGGTGGCACTCTACCCCCCATAATCCTACTCTACCCTTTGGTGGATGATTTTTTTCTGCACTGTGGGGCATTCGGAAATATATTTATATAGCCTGTCTTTGACAAAAGGCTTGGTTACAAAACCTTTTGCACCTTCTTTGATGGCTCTGATAACATTATCCTGATCACTATTTCCACTTAGCATCACGATATATGCTGAGGGGTCTATTTTTAAGATAGATTCCAGAATTTCATGTCCGTTAATATCAGGGAGATCGATGTCGAGAAAAATGATATCAGGGGAGATAAGGATGTAAGTCTCCACAGCATCTTTTCCATCCTCGACATCGATTACATGGTACTGCTTATTGAGGACATTGCGAATCAGCTTGCGCGAGAAGGCGTCATCTTCCACAATCAGGATATTAATTTCGGAGCGGCGCAGCCTTCTTTCTGCAATACTGGCAATTAGTTTCTTATCGACATGACTGGCGGATAACACAGTCTGCTTTTCTAAAGTTTTGCGTTGAATGGCTTCAAATTCAGTTTCGCTACGTTTGCGGTCAAGGATTGGCTGATATTTGTTTTTGGCAAGATTATATAATCTCGGCCAGCTATTATCGACATCATAAAATTTTGAGAATTCACGGATATTTGTTATCTGACATAAATTGTAAATTTCAATCGTCAGCTCATCAAAAGTGCGGGTGAAGATATTCTGACCAATTATGATAACATCCATATCCTCGCAAACAAAAACTTTTGCATGTGGGTTTTCTATGATATCAGCAATAATCTTCAGAGTTAAAAGCTCTTGTACGAGGCCTCTTTCCTCCTCCTTCATTTGGCTGAAGCTATAATGTATGAAGCGATAGCCATTCGGCTCATGGCGGATTCTTTTTAGCTCATCCAATAATTTCAATTCCGCTTCTTTTTCTATTACTATCATAACTTCCTGCTTTTAAAAAAATTCTCATTATGATAATTGCAAGCGCCGTGCCAACTTTGTTAATTGTTATTAATCAATAGCTTGGGCGAATAAATGAAAGCTTAACTTTAGGTGATGGTTTTATAATGCAACTCTTGTTAACGAAAAATTTGCAAAATGCAACTATACTACATCAATGACGCAGACAATATTATTGGTGGAAGATGAAGTTACCCAGCGTATGATGGTATCAAAACTGCTGGAGAAAAAGCTCGGCTACCGTGTGCGTGAAGCGGCAAATGGTAAGGAAGCCAAATATTATATTGAGAAAGATGAGAATAATGAAATTGATTTGCTTCTGCTCGATTTGAATATGCCGGAAATGGATGGCTTTGAAACAATGGAGCAAGTGGCGGAATTGCGCCCTGACTTGCCGATAATCGTATTGACCGGAAGTGACAAGGTGGAAGATGCGATTCGGGCAATTAAACTGGGTGCTGCTGACTTCCTGACTAAGCCGGTTGAGCCGGAGCGCTTGCAGATTTCAATCCAGAATGCGCTGAAGATAAATAATCTCAGCCGCGAAGTTTCCCGCCTAAGGCGCAGAGATTCAAACGCGCTCGGATTTTCTGATATTGTCGGGCATAATTTGGGACTAAAAGAGCTGGTGCGGATTGCTGATAAGGGTGCAAAAACTGCTGCACCGATTCTCATCAGTGGCGAAACTGGTGTTGGGAAGGAGCTTTTTGCCCGCGCCATCCATGGGGAAAGCCAGCGCCACGGTGAGGCGTTTATTGCAGTTAATTGCGCGGCAATCCCAGATAAATTGGTAGAAAGCACATTATTTGGTCATGAAAAGGGCTCATTTACCGGAGCAATCTCCAAATCGCTGGGAAAATTCCGCGAAGCAGAGGGCGGAACATTATTTCTTGATGAGGTGGGTGAATTGCCGCTTGAAACTCAGGCAAAATTATTGCGCGCATTGCAGCAAAAAGAGATTGAGCCGGTTGGTTCTGGCAAGTCGGTGAAGGTGAATATCCGGATTATATCTGCCACAAACCGTGATTTAAGTGTAGAGGTGGCGCAAGGAAAATTCCGAGATGATTTGCTATTTAGGCTAAATGTTTTTCCGATTGAAGTCCCAGCCTTAAGAAAGCATAAGCAGGATATTATCCCGCTTGCTCAGCATTTTCTGGAAAAGTTTTCCATCAGTGAGAAAGTATCGATAAAAGGCATAACTGCGGCTGCGGAAAATAGGCTGATGGAGCATAGCTGGCCGGGAAATGTACGCGAGTTGGAGAATAGCCTTTATCGCGCCGTAATCTTGTGTGACGGTGAAATGCTGGATGTTGAAGATGTGGAAAATAGCTTAAGCATATCCGCGCCGATAAATAATATTACGGGCGGAAACTTGCAATTACCCGTGGATATTAAGGAAGGCTCGGGTGAAATCAAAAAAATGGAGCTGGTTGAACAAGAGGTGATTCAGGCGGTTATTGATTATTTTGACGGAAATATTGCCAAAGCTGCAAAAGAGCTTGGCATCGCAAAATCCACTATTTACAGAAAGCTATCAACATAGATTACAGCTTTACATAACTGCATCTGCGGCTTATCCTTGCATCTACGCAAACAGATGAGAGATTATGGCAACTTCAAATAATAATGCGCTACTGCGTTCACATATCAAAGATGTTCCGGATTTCCCTAAACCCGGGATTATTTTTCGCGATATCTCCCCGCTTTTACGTGAGCATTTTGGCGAAACTATTGCAAAAATGGCGGAGCTGTTATCTGAAAAAGAATGGGCTGAAATTGATATTATCGGCGGCATAGAATCACGAGGATTTATTCTGGCGGCAGGGCTGGCAGCAGTAAAACAAAAAGGTTTTGTGAAAATTCGTAAAAAAGGCAAGCTGCCGGGGCGGGTCGTTGTGAAATCTTATGGGCTGGAATATGGCGAAGATGCGCTGGAAATGCAATATGGTAGCGGGCGCATATTGCTGGTGGATGATGTGTTGGCAACCGGAGGGACATTGGCAGCAGCGGCAGAGCTTGCCAAGCAAAGCGGCCATGATGTGAAAGCATTCTCCTGCCTGATAGACCTGAATTACTTGAATGATTTCTCATGGAATGGGATGGTTTGCCGCTCACTAATAAATTACGAGGAATAATGAGCAAACCGTTGATTGTTATGGCACTTGAGGCGGAAGGGCAGGGCAAGCTGGAGGCTCTCGGCTTTGACGTTTTATATTGCGGAGTCGGCAAGGTGAATGCGGCATATCACCTCACTGCGAAGCTGCGCGATGCAGTAAATTCGGGGACGAAATATAGCTATGTGCTGAATATGGGTTCTGCCGGAAGCTCGAAATTTAAAACCGGAGATGTGGTTGCGGCAGATAAATTCGTACAGCGCGATATGGATGCAACCGGAATTGGATTTGAATACGGAGAAACACCGTTTGAAGAAGGTGATAAAGTTATATCTTTTTCAAAGATTTTTGATTCACTCGCACATGGCATTTGCGGTTCGGGCGATTCTTTCCTGCAAGGAAAACCGCCAATTGACTGTGATATAATTGATATGGAAGCCTATGCGCTGGCAAAAATTTGCCGGAATGAAGGCGTTGAGTTTGCCTGCGTGAAATATATAACCGACGGCGCGGATGAATCTGCCTCAACCGATTGGCAAACAAATCTCAAACATGCATCAGATGCGTTTGTGGAGATTCTTCAGCGAATGGAATAATCTATAATCTGTGCATTGATTATTTCGCAGATGCCTGATATGCACGCATAATATGCACAGATATGGCGTATAAATGGAAAATATGATTTCTAAAGCTGTGAGTGACGATTTGGAAGGGATTTATAAGGTTGAAACGACCTGTTTTGACCATGATATCCTTTCCCGCCGTTCAATCAAATATATGCTCAACCACAAGCATAATTTTATATTAGTGGCGAAAAAGAACTCTGTTATCTGCGGTTATATACTTACTTTTTGCAACCCAAACCATCAGCTTGCTCGGCATTATTCCTTAGCGGTGCTTCCGGAATATAGAGGAGAATCAATTGCCAGAAAGCTATTGCTGTGTGCGGAGCAGCAAATAATTGGTAAAAAAGGCATAAAACTTGAAATACGGGAAGATAATTATCTTGCTAAAAATCTGTATGAATCTATGGGTTATGTGCAGAAAAGAAAGAAAGAAAATTATTATCAAGACGGCGCAACTGCTATTGAAATGGTAAAATATTATATATGAAGAAAGTCAATTATCTGATTATTGTTGATAATAATAAATCTAGCCTTGGGAAAGATTCAACAAGAGCTGTTATATCCTCAAAAGATTATATCTCCGGAAATCTTCCGGAAGAAGTGAGCAAAACTCGCAATCTAAAGGTCATTAATCTGTGTAATGATTATAGCTATCTTCGCACGGGGTATTATTGCTCATTGCTGGCTGAAGCTAGGGGGCATCGTTGCGTTCCGAGCGTAAATGATATTGCCCATGCGAAGTGGAAAAGATTTCACAGAGATTCGCTGAACGAGGTAGCAACTTATATTGACGATATAGAAGGTTTGTCTGCTGTGCTGCCGGAAGATTTGTCTGTGACCTTCTTTTTTGGGCGCTCAAATATTGAAGCTCTTGATAAGCTTGGGCGTAAATTATTCGACCTTTTCCGCTTACCATTAATGCAGGCTAATTTTTGCAATAAAAATGGAAAATGGTCAATAAAAACGCTAGAGCCTGTCAGCTTGTCTTCAATAGATAAAGATATGGATTTCTTTAATGAAGCGCTGAATAAATATGTAGGTACATATTTCCGCAAAAAGAAGAGTATAGAGGAGCGTTATTGGCTGGCAATATTACATGATCCGGAAGAAAAGCATCCGCCTTCCAACAAAAAAGCATTAGAGAAATTCATAAAAATCGGGGCGAAAAAACGTTTCTTTGTAGAATTAATCAATAAAAGCAAATTGAACTCATTGCTTGAATATGATGCCTTATTTATTCGCGCTTCTACAAATGTGAATCATTATACTTATCGTTTTTCTATCAAGGCATTTAAGGAAAATATACCCTGCATAGATGATAAAGATTCGATAATTCGTTGCTGCAATAAGATATATTTACACGAAGTTCTGAAGAGCAAAAACATCGCCTCTCCCAAAACGATTTTCATTAGTCGCCAGCAAAAACCTGCGGAACTTGCCAAAGATTTTAGCTTCCCCGTAGTGCTGAAAGTCCCTGACGGGGCGTTCTCAACAGGCGTTTCCAAGGTAAAAAATCTGGAAGAATATAAGTCTAAGCTGGATGAAATATTTAAGCAAAGTGAGCTTGCCTTGGTGCAGGAATATCTTTTTTCCGAATATGACTGGCGGATTTGCGTGCTGGATAATAAGGTTTTATTTGTCTGCAAATATCATATGGCGAAAAAGCACTGGCAGATTGTTAATTATAATTCCAAAAGAAATAATGAAGGGATGTGTGATTGTGTGCCCATCAATGATGTGCCGGAGAAAGTGATAAAAGTGGCATTGAAAGTGGCCTCGCTCATCGGAAACGGGCTTTATGGTATTGATTTAAAAGAGATTGACGGCAAGCCCTATGTCATCGAAATTAACGATAACCCGAATATTGATGCAGGCATAGAAGACAGGCTGGAAGGCGACAAAATCTACGAAGCGGTTTTTGATTATTTCGAGAAATATATAAATATGTGAGGCTAGCTAACAGCTCTGCAAAGCAAAAAAGGGCGCTGTTGCGAGCTGTTTTGTTGTGGCGGAGCTGGTAGTTCCGGCAGCAAAACTCTCTGATTTAGTTTCCCTTATACTAGCCGATTTACAGGGTGATTTCTTAAAATAGCAGAGAAAGATGGGTTTTGAAGCAAGATGAATAGGCTGAAAGTTATAATTTCTTAGGTATTCACAGCAAATTCCCTAAAACTAATATCAGGGAAGAACTAGGGAAATCAGAAGCTGGATTTAATTAGATATTAAACGGACATAATTGGATATAAATGGATATTTGTTAATTCACTTTATACCTAGTTGCCCTGCCTTCGCCAAGTTTTTGTAGCTTCTTCATGCCCAGTAGCTTCTTGATAATTTGCTCGATTGTACGGGCAGGGAATCCCAGAGCCTCAATAGCTTCTTTGCGGCTGAACTCTCTATTGCCTAGCTGATTAGCCCAACGCCATAAATCCAGTTGTTTTTCAGATAATAGATACTCGACATTATCACCCTCAAGTATTTTGAGTGCCTGATTGGCTTGCTCTTGCAAAACTTGTAGAAAGAATATTAGCCAGGAAGAAATATCTTCTTTCTTTTTCTTCCAGCTTTGCTGAGTTTTATTTAGTGCTTGATAATAATCCAGCTTGTTTGCCTCAATTATTCTTTCGTGAGATACAACCGAAGTAAACTCATAACCTTGCCGCAACAGCATTAAGTTTGTAAGTAAGCGGCTAGTTCTGCCGTTGCCATCTTGGAAAGGGTGAATTGCAAGATACTCAAAAACAAAGTTGGCAATCAGAATTAGCGGGTGTTTGAAATTTGTTTTTACCGCCCAGTTATACCACTCAACTAGCTCCTGCATTTCTTTTGGCGTTAAATGTGGTGGTGTTGGGTCAAAGATAATGCCAACCAATTTACCTTGGTGATCTTTTGCTTCCACCCGGTTTGAACCGAATTTATACTTACCACGCTGCCTTTCATCCTTTTCGCTATGCTTCAGCATATCGTTATGAAATTGCAGTACTGTTGATTCTTTTAATTCAATATCACTATAATTATCAAATACGGCTTCCAGCATTTCAAGGTAACCTGCGACTTCCTGCTCATCACGAGTTTTGAATTTCTTAATACGCAGATTTTTAAACAAAGCCTCAACCTCTGTATCGCTAAGTTGATTCCCCTCAATACGGTTAGATGAACCTGTTGAAGTGATGATTACAGAATGGGTAAGGCGCTCAATGATTTGCGGCAATAGCTTGCCAGTCAGCCTCCAGCTGTTTTTGACAGAATCAATTTCGGATATTATGCTATAAGCCTTTTCAATGATTTCAGGCTTAAGACTTAATCGAGTTGATAATCTAAACTTTTCCCATTCCATATTAGCTCACATTAGACTGTGTGAGATTATGTGAGATTGTGTGAGGAAAGTCAAGGGTAAGTTACATGAAACTCTATTGCATCAGTACTTATTCTAAAATAAATTTATATTATGAGAGCTGGAGAGATAGAACTATCAAGAGAAGAGCTGTTTGATTTAGTTTGGCAAATCTTCCCTGTCGGCGCTAAGCACTTTCTTTGTAACTATTAGTAATGCTTGCTTTGAGGTGTTTTTCAAGCTTTTTGTAACCTTTAATAAAGAGCTTCACTATTAAAGGATAATAGTGTATAGTTTAATAGTGTTATTTGCTATTAAAGGATAATCATGAAGCAGATTAAGAGAAAAACCGGCAAATTTGTGAAAACTTCACTTAAAGGTGAGGGGTTTCAATCATTTGTTCCGGCAAAGCTACCGGTTAAGCCTGCGCTGGATTTAACCGAACTTCAACCGTTGCTTGATAAAGCCAATTTTACATTAGGTAAGTTGAGTAATGTTACTGAGAATATACCTAATATTGATCTGATATTATATTTTTATGTCAGGAAAGAGGCTTTGTTATCATCGCAGATAGAGGGTACGCAAAGTTCATTTGATGATTTGCTATTATATGAAAGTAAGGAAGTTCCAAAAGTTCCGGTAGAGGATGTAGAGGAAGTTTCTAACTATGTATCTGCAATTAAATATGGTTTGCAGAGAATGGAAAAACTTCCGCTATCAAGCAGGCTAATAAAAGAGATACATAAAATATTGTTACAAGGCTCAAGAGGAAGCAATAAGCAACCGGGAGAGTTCAGAACATCGCAAAACTGGATTGGTGGTACCAGACCAGGTAACGCAATATTTGTTCCGCCGCCGTATGAGGAAGCTCTGGAGTGTATGAGCAATTTAGAAAAATTCCTGCATGATGAATATGGTAAAACGCCGACTTTGATAAAAGCTGCAATCGCGCATTTGCAGTTTGAAACTATTCATCCATTCTTAGATGGTAATGGCAGGGTAGGTAGATTGCTTATTACACTGCTATTATGCAGTGAAGAAGTTCTGACTAAACCGATTTTGTATTTAAGCTTATATTTAAAGCAAAACAGGAAAACCTATTACGAATTACTTAGCTCAGTAAGAGAAGTTGGGAATTGGGAAGCTTGGATAGAATTCTTCTTAACTGCTGTGATTGAAACTGCAAATGAGACTATAGATAGTGTTTCAAGAATTCTTGATATTTTTGAGAAAGACATAGAGAAAATACAAACTCTTGGCAGAGCAAAAGAATCTGCCACGAAGGTTTTTGAATATCTTCAAGCTAAGGCGATATGTAATATCCCCGATACTTCAAAAGATTTGGGCATTTCGCAGCCGACTGTTACAGCCAGCATTGAACATTTAATGAAGCTGGGAATAGTATCGGAGGCAACTGGCAAGAAAAGAGAGCGAATCTACTCTTATGAAGCATATCTCAATATATTAAGCGAAGGTTGCTAATACCCAAGCGCTCCGTGAAATTTGGCAGTAGAGAGTTTTATCTAAAATAGAGCAAAAATTCTCCGAATTTGGATTCTCTCGGAGCAGTTTAATAGGCTTGGATACCGTCAGTGGCGCTGTGTGCGCACATCAAAAACGGACTCTAAGTTATTGTAATATATAAGGAAACTCACTGGCGGACAGAGCGGGATTCGAACCCGCGTTACTATTGCTAGTAAACACGCTTTCCAAGCGTGCGCCTTCAGCCACTCGGCCACCTGTCCACGTTTAAGTGGCACAAATTAGCGGCTTTTTCGAAAATTGCAAGAGTCGGCACACGCTTATATCAAACAAATTGGCGGGCGGTTAAAAATTAAACTGAACATGCCCGCCACTACTGCGATATTTGCCGCCATCATGCTTATTGTAAAATTTGTCATACCCGTGCTTATGTCCGCGCTCATGTCGGGAGTGCTTTTTAAAATATTTCTTGCGGTAATTTTTGCGTGGGCGATAGTCATAATCATTGTAAGCAAAGCTGAATGCGGGTGTGTAGCTATATGATCTTGGGCGTACATATATCGGGCGGTTATCAATAACATAGGTGATTGATTCTGCTCGCCGCTCATCATAGTGTGATTCATTTTCGTTCACAATCTGCCATGAGCCATCCGGTTGCCTGCATGCCGTGCCATAAGCATGTTCGGTTCTGCCGCCGATAGCTATATTTTTCGTAAATTCACGGCAATAGGAATTATCGTTATAATGCTCGGCATTAGCGTTGGCGGAGGCGAGTGCCGAGAACGTAAATATCGTCGCGGTAATAGCGATTTTTGTTTTCATGATTGTGCCTTTTTGTTAGTTAGCTGCAATTGATACGTTTTGAAGGAAGGAAACCCTTCTTTTTTTCTCGATAAAATAAAATTTCTTGAATTTATAATTAGTTGCGATTAAATTATTCCTATGAAGAAATTATTGATATTATCGCTTATATTATTCGGAGCAGCATCTGTATCTGCATGCAGTACGGATATGCCGGAGCTTAAAAGCCCATGTGTTGGTGCGGAAGATTCACCTTGCGATAGGCGTGCTCCTGCAAAGCAAGCCGCCGTTTAAGCCAATATAATCGCTCTTAAAAGCTCTACAGCTCTTTATGCATGATATGTATATCAACCAGCTTGCCAAGCTGTTGGTGCTGGTAGCCTTCAGGTATAGTTCCCGCAATTTGGAAACCTAAGGATTTCCATAAATTTATGGCGGTTACATTAGTGC
>PCXJ01000024.1:11050-11242 GCA_002787615.1 Alphaproteobacteria bacterium CG11_big_fil_rev_8_21_14_0_20_44_7 | reverse complement strand
TTTGCTGTTTGTAGCGAATGCTCGCCTAGCGCACGTCCGATGCCATGGCCGCGTTGAGAGCTATCGACAATATAGGCAGCATTGGCGATGTGATTGCTTAATTCGCCGCGATGGTTGGGGCGGATGACATAAGCTCCGACAATTTTGCCGTCAAGTTTTGCGACATGGGTGGAATATTTATCACCAAACCAC
>PCXJ01000024.1:7219-11034 GCA_002787615.1 Alphaproteobacteria bacterium CG11_big_fil_rev_8_21_14_0_20_44_7 | reverse complement strand
TTTCCGCCTTTGCACGGATAAGCTTCCATCAATGCTCCGGTTGTGCCGTAAAATTTTGCGACATCCATGTTCTTTTTATCGGCTTTTGCATGTTTCATAAAATCTGAGATGATGCGGCCATTGGAAAGATTGCTTGGCGCGCATACTTTGTCATATATATCCAATGAGCGATATTGCCCGACAACGTAATTAACGCATTTGCCAACGCCTTTTTCCACACATTCAATCAAACGTGCAGTGCTGTTGGAAAAATTGCTTGGGGCATTGCGGTAGCCCTCTTTTTTTGCCTGAGTTTCAGAGCAAAAAGTTTTGTCACCCTTGCCTTTGTTCAGTTTAACATATTTATGCAATCTGTGATCAGGGTTATAAAAGATTGAGCCATCTTCAGGGTCTTTTACCGCCTTAATATCGCAAGTTGTGGCTTGTGCCGGGCTGTGGGCAAAGATTGCCAAAGCTACAATTAATAGAGAGAAATACTTTTTCATGTTGCTACCTTCCGATTAAGAATATACCTGTTTCAGCAAAATAGTTTGCCATAGTTATTGAGTTATTAAAACTAATTATCTTACCCGAAGGCTTGATTGCAAGTTTTTTTTCGATTTTTATGTCTAAATCGTTACATAAAATTACGAAATCACGGATTGTGCAAAAATGGATGTTCGGGGTTTCGTACCATTGATAGGACAGCTTTTTTGTTACCGGCATGCGCCCATGCAGCAATAATTGCAGGCGATTCTCCCAATAGCCGAAATTTGGAATAGAAACGATAGCATGGTTGGCAATTCGCAAAACTTCATGTAGAATTTTATCGGGATATTTTGTCACCTGCAGGCTTTGGGTAAGCACGGCGTAGTCAAAGCCGTTATCGGGATAATGTTGCAAATCCTCATCGACATCGCCTTGCAGAACCGACAAGCCTTTTTGCAGGCAAGAGGTAACTTTGTCTTGGTCAATTTCAATTCCGCTGGCAATGATGTTCTTTTTCTTTTTTAGCATCTCCAGCAATTCACCTTCACCACAGCCGATATCCAGCAGCTTTGCGCCTTCGGGCACAATATCGGATATCACATCAAGGTCAGGGCGTAATTTCATTTGGGCATATATAACATTAATTTGCAATATTGTCACCTGTGTGGTTCGTTAAACATAGTCATCTATAAAGTTCTCTTGCTATTTCTTAAGCCCTACGATTTTTTGCAGATTTATGGTCAATATAGTAGAGTTATCCTATGAACAGTTCCAAAACAGGTTTTACATTAGTTGAGCTATCAATAGTGTTAGTGATAATTGGCTTGCTTATCGGCGGGATATTGGTTGCGCAAAGCTTGATAGATTCTGCTAAGGTGAATAAGTTTATCCGAGATGTTCAGCAATATGAAATTGCGGCTAAAAGCTTTAAGGAAGTTTATAGATATTGGCCGGGTGATGTACCAAATGCCTATGATTTCTTTGGAGCTGGTTGCGGAACAAATGATAACCACTATAGTACGGGCTGCAATGGTGATGGAAATGGAGGGTTGGGTGGAGCTAACTATAGGGAGGCATCAATGTTTTGGGTGCAGCTTTCATATTCAGGAATGATAGGGAATGTTAGATATTCCAGAGTTAATACACAAGGTTATGCTAGCCACGTAGCGGGAGTTCATGCTCCGGGGTTTAGTTTTGATGATATAATAGCTTGGCCAATGCAGTACTATCAGAGCCCTCCAATTTATCAGCTGGGGTATGGTAAGCAGTCTATGTATTTTGGACCTAGGTTGGTTGCAGGTAATACTGATAGAAAAGTTATTCCTGTAGCTGCAACAGCTTCAATAGATAAAAAGATAGATGACGGCGTACCTAATGGAGGAATAGTGCTTGCTACTGATGAGGCAGATGAAGTTTATAATTGTGTTATAGGCGCGGTTTGGTGGCAAACAGGTGTAACTGCTACTTATAACATGGATGAAGAGGTAGGATGTACTGTTGCTATTCGTAACCTAAATGAAGAACAAGTAGTCGTAATTCCGTGATAGCGGAAGGTTTGCAGCTAGAGACGGCTATTGGTTAAGTGGAAATTCTTGATTAACTCACTTCCCGATAAATCCTTTTATGGTTGCTTTGAATTCTTTTTTATTAAGTGGCTATTTGTCAGGTGTTTGGCCGAGCGGGAATTCTTCCTCAATTTTTTGCATAATTTCACGGCGCAGCTCTCTTTTGAAGAAATCTAGTGATAATTGCGGAGAATTATTCAGCGTGAGTGGCTCATCCTTTTCCCAAGAACCATCTTCTAAAGCGAAGTCTGCTTTGAAATGTAGGCTCAGCAGCACATTGCCACGCAATTCGTTCTTTGCCCGTCTGAGCCTTTCTTCATCGCCCTTATCGCCAGTATTTGTTAGCTTGGTATAATATTCATCATGTATAACGCCGTCCAGCAATTGCTGAAATCTTTCACTTTCCAGCAAATTATCAGTTAATGTCGTCATTCTGGCTTTGATTTCTGCTACATCATAAGTCATATAATCTTACTCACTTCCCGATAAACCCTTTTAGGGTTGCTTTAAATTCTTTTTCATCCAGCAAAAATGCATCATGCCCTTTGCTGGTTTTGATTTCAACAAAGCTGGTATCGCTTCCGGCGGCAGTTAGGGCGCGGACTATATATTTTGTTTCCTCAGTCGGATAGCA
Organism: Alphaproteobacteria bacterium CG11_big_fil_rev_8_21_14_0_20_44_7; assembly: GCA_002787615.1. Classification (GTDB taxonomy): domain Bacteria; phylum Pseudomonadota; class Alphaproteobacteria; order Rickettsiales; family 21-14-0-20-44-7; genus 21-14-0-20-44-7. The sequence goes on along the minus strand of PCXJ01000024.1, from coordinate 8,367 downwards.
CCAGTCGGAGGTAAAGGAAACCAACAGGAATTTTGTGGTAGTGGTTTTGAAGATTTCCGCTAAATGCTTGCCATAAGCTTCTTCCATATCGAAATAATCCATAGCGCGGGTGATATAGAGATATGAGTTGGCATCAAACCTATCGACAAAGGAAATCCCCTGATGGCGCAAATAGCTCTCCACCTGAAAATCTGCATCAAATCCGTATGACACTTTATTTTTTCCCTGCAAGGCGCGGCCAAATTTATCCTGCAATGATTCTTCGCTCATATAAGTGACATGGGCAGTCATGCGGGCAACGGAAAGCCCTTTTCGCGGTTTCTTTTTCTTGGCGATATAATCACCGCCGCACCAGTCCGGATCAGCCATAATCGCCTGTCTGCCAATTTCATGGAAAGCGATATTTTGCGCAGAATGGCGTGAGGTTGTTGCAATCGCAATTGCGCGTTCAACACGATTTGGAAATTTTGCAACAAATTCCAAAACCTGCATGCCGCCCATTGAACCGCCAATCATACAGGATATTTTATCAATCCCCAGCTCATCCAGCAAAAGCGCATGTGCGTTTACCATATCGCTGATGGTGATAATCGGGAAGGTGAGGGCGTATGGTTTTTTGGTTTTCGGGTTTATGCTGGTTGGCCCAAAACTGCCCATGCAGCCGCCGATAACATTGGCGCATATAACATAATATTTGTCAGTATCGAGAATGCGCCCCTTGCCGACAATATCATCCCACCAGCCTTTTTTGTTGGTAATTGGGTGTTTGCCCGCAACATATTGGTCGCCCGTTAGCGCGTGCATAATCACGATGACATTGGATTTATCAGCGTTGATTTTGCCCCATGATTCATAGGCAATGTCAAACCCGCTGATTTTCTCGCCGGAATCCAGCTTTAGTGCTTTCTTAATCGTGATTTTGTTATGTTCTACCATAAGCGGGATATTGCCATAAAACCGCATAAACGGCAAGTTTAAGAAGTTATGTTGTCCTGATATTATCTTTCGCGTGCTTCGCTACTGCGTCTTATAGTGCCGGCATCAAGGAATCCCTTAAATTCTTCTCTTACTTTAGGCAAATCTCTTTGCCACATTTCATCAACTCCTTGCTTAAGGTGTAAACCATGTAGCTTATCTTTTTCTTCCTC
>PCXJ01000024.1:6339-7209 GCA_002787615.1 Alphaproteobacteria bacterium CG11_big_fil_rev_8_21_14_0_20_44_7 | reverse complement strand
CGGTCTAAAATTGAGAATAGATAGGGATAGAAACCTTGCTCTTCTGGAGTTTTTTCTGACATGATCTAAGGTTAATAATTATTAATATAATGCGGTTGTAAGCTATTATGTGAAGGAAATGCAAGTAAAAAATAATAATCTATATAATTGATTAAGTTGAATTCAGCAGATTTTGTAGTTATAAAATCCTTATGGATGAATTATCAAAAAACAAACTATCTAAACTCAGAACGCAAATAGATGATGTGGATAATCAGCTATTAGCCCTGTTCGCCAAGCGTGCCGAGCTGGTGGAAGAGGTGGGGAAGGTCAAAAAAGCTTCGTCAATTACCGGAAATTTTATTCGCTCAGGGCGTGAAGCCAAGATGATGCGTGAGATTCTGGCAAAAGGGGCGGGGAGCTTTCCGAAGCCTGCATTATTCTCAATTTGGCGGAGCATAATTGCCGCTTCACTCAAAATGGAAGGCGGGTTGAGCATTGCGATGCCGCGCAGCAAAAGCTTCAATATGCATAATCTGATTTCCGAATATTTCGGCACATTTTCCGATTATATTATATGTGATTCCGTGGAAGGCTGCCTTGACCAAATTGACGCGCACACTATCGGTGTTTTGAATGCGCATGATAATTGGTGGACATTGAATCTGAAGGATTTGCGGGTTTTTGCCAAATTGCATGATGAAATATTCGCCCTAGCAAAGCTAACACCGGAAGAAACCGGAGAGGATAAAACCCTGTTTGTTTCAAAGCATGAAATCGTTGAATTGCCGCATATCGCCACGCTGAATGGCTATTATTTATATGAGATTGAAGGTTATTTTACCGATGAAAAAGATTTAAATTATAAAGATGTGAAGATTTTAGGAAGCT
>PCXJ01000024.1:0-6284 GCA_002787615.1 Alphaproteobacteria bacterium CG11_big_fil_rev_8_21_14_0_20_44_7 | reverse complement strand
GATGCCGTACAAAACGCCGCGAGTCTGAATCGCTATCCCGATGGGGCATCAAGTGAATTGCGCGAAAAGCTGGGCGAGATTAACAATCTCAATCCAGAGCAAATTATCTGTGGGGCAGGCTCGGATGAAATTCTGGAGCTTATCGCCTATGCATATTGCGGGGAAGGTGATGAAGTTATCTATACGCAGCACGGATTTTTGGTATATCCGATTGCAGCAATGTCAGCAGGGGCAAAACCGATTGCAGTTGCCGAGAAAAATTTAACTGCAGATGTGGATACAATTTTGGCGGCAGTGAATGAGCGCACGCGGATTGTGATGCTCGCCAACCCGAATAATCCAACCGGAACATATATAAGCGGGGCTGAGTTGAAGCGGTTGCGTGCAGATTTGCGCGAGGATATATTGCTGGTGATTGACAATGCCTATGCCGAATGTGTGACGGCGGATGATTATGATATGGGCTATGATTTAGCTGATGCCGCGCCGAATACTATCATCACCCGAACATTCTCAAAAATGTATGGCATCCCCGCTTTGCGCGTGGGCTGGGGTTATGCCGCGCCGGAGATAATTGATATATTAAACCGCATCCGCCCGCCGTTTAACCTGACGACATTGGGGCAGGTGGGTGCGTGTGCGGCGCTTGATGATGTGGAATTCATGCAAAAATCGGTTGCGCATAACACAAAATGGCGGGAGTGGCTGAGTGCTGAATTGCGCGGGCTGGGCTGTGAAGTTCCGCCAAGTCAGGGAAATTTTGTGCTGGCGAAATTTGCCGATGCAAATGCGGTTTTTGAGAAATTGCGGGCAAATGATATCATAGTGCGTGAAATGGGCGGCTATGGCTTGCCGGAATATCTGCGCATTTCCATTGGGCTGGAAGCGGATATGAAAAAGCTGGTGGCGCTGCTGGGGGAATAGGAGTTTAACGTCCGCGTCCGGTGTTTCATTCTCCATTTATTATGTTGCTAGCGTGCTGATGATGCTCTCCCGCCTTTTGGCATATGCTCATATACTAATTCTCTTAATTCGGCGCCGCTCAACTCACTTTTTAAATTCGGTGGGAAAAATCCATCTAAGTCAGATAACTCAAAAACCAACTTCCCGCCATCTTGTTCTAAGAGATATAGAAAATCATAAACGCTTTCTAACTCTGCTTGATGTTTCTCCAATTTTCTTACCCAATGTTTGCGTGTATTCGAATCTATAGTAACTTCTGCTTCGTGATTTTCGACAACACCTCTGGCGAAAAAAGTTTCCATAACTGGTAATTGATTTTCCAGAGCATCATTAATCTCCCTTTCTTCTGGATTGCTAGAAAAACCACTGAGGAGCGTGGTTATTCCTTCTGCCGAGCGCAGTGATATTCTGAGTTTTTGTCCTTTTTCTAAAGGGACTTCCATATTACGCATAATAAAGCGTGAAGCAGAAATGCCAGATTCTACCAGTTCGGTTTTGTCATCCCAATGGTCATCGCGGGGTTTCTCTTTCACTAATGCGGATATCATCATCACGGCAGGAATGACGGCTGCTGCAATGGCTGCCGGAAGTTTTGCTTTTTCTACCCAGCTTATATCACTTCGTGGGAAAGCTTTTTTGTGTTCAGCTTCTATATCTTCAATCTTAAAATTTCGGCTAGGCCCCATGTGAATTCCTCGTTATATGCTGTATATTGAGGAATTTAGTATATTAATCTTTACCAAGTCAATAAAACAATTAATTGTATTATACCATTTTCTAAGCTTTAGCCTCAGCCAATATCCTCAACAAACTCATCTTCGTCAAAGAATTCAATATCGGACAAGATGTCATAGCCATCAACTTCATAATTAATCGCAGCAATATTAGCGGTTTGCTGGATGGCTTCGGGCGGGAGGGGAGTTTGGCTGTTGTTTGTCCAAACGCTGAATATTACCAGCATGCAAGCGGCGATTACTGCGAATCTCGGTAAATATGATTTTGCGGTTGGTGCAATGCCTGCGCTGGCAATAATCCTAATTTCCAAATCTGCACTTGGTTCAGGGATTTTTAGTTTTTCAAAAATTTCTTTCATGTCATTGCTCATTTTAATATATCCTCCAATGCCTTTTTTCCTCGGCTTAATAAACTTTCCAGCGCCTTAATTCCGATTTCCAGAATATCAGCGGCTTCTTGTTGTTTCATTTCTTCAAAATATACCATCATAATTGCCGCTCTTTGCCGTGGTGGGATTTGGCTCAGCGCATTATGCAAAATTCTCTGCTCGTCATTCTTTTCAATATCGGCAGAATTTTCATCCTCAATTTCCAGATTATCAATCTGCTCGGCAGGTTTTAATCTGCGCTTATGGTCAATCGCCGCGTTGCACACAATGCGATAAAACCATGTTTTGAATTTGGCTTTGTCCGCTTCCCACAAATTCGGGTTTTGCCATAATTTCAGGAAGGAACTTTGTACAACATCTTCGGCAGCTTCCTTTTCCAGCGTTATGCGATAGGCGATATTGTAAAAATATCGCGTATGGCGCGCCACCAGAATAGAAAAGGCCTTGCGCTTCAGAGCTTCCCTCTCATCCGCAACAAGGCCAATTAGCTCTTCATCAGAGTGATTATTCAAAATCGTGGCCTTTGCCATGGTTTGAATCTTTTTCGCCATGCTCTTTGTCTTTGCCTTTGCGCTCATGGCGTTTTTTCATTTTCTTTTCAACGAACTCAATTTTCTCATCATCGCTCATTGCATTCCATTTTTCTTCGTATCTTTTTTGTCTTTCTGCGCGTCTTTCTTCAATAACTTTGAGTTTTTCTTCCTTAGACATAGCATCCCATTTCGCTTTGCGTTCTTCGTGGAAGGCTTTTTTATCCTCTTCGCTCATATTCTTGAATTTTTCGCGTCTTTCTTCTTTGGTCAATTTGTCATAGCCATCTGAATGGTTTTCTGCATATGAAGGGGCGGCGATTGCGAGGGTTACTAAAAATGCTGATAATATTGCGGTTTTCTTAAACATATTTTCTCCGATGTTTGGGTTATGTATTAGTAATACGCATCATATATGCAAAATCCTTCGGGCAAAATCACATTTTTTAGGTTTTTATCGGTTTTATCGGAATAATCCGGTTTTAGGGGTTGACATAGTGGGCTCAGTGGGCTAGAAGGCGCGTGTCGATTAATACACTATTAAAAAGGTAGTAATATGAGACTAGCAATTATTTTTTTACTTCTATCCACTACAAGTGCTTGCACAAACCTCTCTCCATACGCTTATAATAAAGCATCAGCCGCAATTGATATGAGCATGAATGAGCAGCAAATCTGCGGCTATAATGTTGTTTGCGCTGAGGAAATGAGGCCATATAGCTGGGCGCAATAGGCCATAGGCGGTTGCGTTTAGTTGAAAACTACGGTTTTGCTGCCGTTTAGCAGAACTCGGCGCTCTATATGATAATTCATAGCGCGGGCGAGGACTACGTTTTCGATATCGCTTCCCGCTTCCCGCAATTGCTCGGCAGTATATGTATGATTCACGCGGATGACTTCCTGCTCAATAATCGGGCCTTCGTCAAGGTCGGTGGTGACATAATGTGCGGTTGCACCGATAATCTTCACCCCACGGGTAAATGCCTGATTATAAGGCTTTGCCCCCTTGAAGCTCGGCAGAAATGAATGATGGATATTAATCGCCTGACCTTTGAGTTTTTTGCATAAATCCGGTGAAAGAATTTGCATATAGCGTGCTAGTACCACCAAATCTATGTTTAATTCCTGCACTAGCTCATAAATTTTCGCTTCCTGTTCAGCCTTTGTTTCAGGCGTTACCGGCAAGTGATGGAACGGGATTTTGTGCCAATCGGCAAATTCCTTGAGGTCGGGATGATTTGAAACTACTGCCGGAACTTCTGCATTTAGCGTTCCGATGCGCAGGCGGTGAAGGAGGTGGTTTAAGCAATGACTTTCCTTGGAAACCAGCAATAAAACGCGCGGTTTTACGGAGGTATCATGCATTTCCCATGCCATTGCAAATTCGCAGGCAATTTCGGTGAATTTGAGTTTTAGCTCTTCCAAATCCGCAGATTCAGCATCAAAAACCACACGCATGAAGAATTTATCGGTGGATTGGTCATTATATTGCGCAGATTCCAGAATATTGCAGGAATTTTCCGCCAGAAAGCCGGAAACTCTGGCAACAATGCCTTTTTTATCGGCGCAGGATAGAGTTATTATATACTTTTTCTGCATATCACATTATTAAAGCCTTATGGTTAAGAAATCATCAACAAAACCCACCATATTGCAAATTCTGCCGTCATTAGAGCAGGGCGGTGTGGAGCGCGGCACGGTGCAGATTGATAATGCGCTGGTGGAAAAAGGCTGGAATTCAATCGTGGTTTCGAGCGGTGGCAGGATGGTGGCCGAGCTAAAAGGGCATCATTTTGAGCTGGCAGCGCAGAGCAAAAACCCGCTAGTGATTCTAAATAACGCGCATTTGCTCAAAATTATCATTAAAGAAAATAAGGTGGATATTATACATGCCCGCAGCCGCGCTCCGGCATATAGCGCTTATCTGGCAGCGAAATGGGCGGGGATTCCGTTTGTCACAACTTTCCACGGAACATATAATTTTCATAACAGCCTAAAACGCGCATATAATTCCATAATGACCAAGGGAGATGCGGTGATTGCGGTTTCGCATTTCATCAAAAATCATATTTTGCAGAATTATAAAATTGATGAGAGGAAAATCACTGTTGTCCAGCGCGGAGTGGATTTGGATTATTTTAATCCTGCCAAAAAACCAATCCCGATGGGGCTGCCTTCCGGCAAAAAAATTGTTATGCTACCAGGGAGAATTACGCGCTGGAAAGGGCAGAAAATCTTTGCCGAAGCTATGCGCGGGCTGGATGCGCTCGGCGTGATTGTCGGCGATGTTGATAATGCGGGATATATGGCAGAGCTGGAAGAGATTTTACCCGATAATGTCGTGATTATGCCGGGGACGAATGATATGCCCGCAGTGCTTGCCAATGCTGATATTGTAGTTTCATCCTCAACCGATCCGGAAGCTTTTGGGCGCATTGCAGTGGAAGCGCAGGCGATGGGAAAGCCCGTGGTCGCAACAAATCATGGTGGTGCAACTGAAACCGTGATTGAGGGAAAAACCGGATTTCTGGTTGAGGTCGGGAATGCAGAATCCATGCGTGAGGGGATTGCAAATTTGTTGAAGATTTGCGGGGATAAGGCAGTGCAAAAAGCCTGTATCAAAAACGCTGAGAGTCTTTCTGCCGAGAAAATGTATAGCCGTACTTTTGCGGTTTATGAGAGCTTGCTGGCAAAGCGCTAATCTAAATCACGCGGTTTATCATTTCGTCATTTTCAAAGAATGCGATTGCCTGCCTGATTGCCTGTGTTGCAATATTTGCCTGCGCTTCATATGTGCAATCGGCAATGTGATGGGTGATTATGGCGCGTTCGGCAAATCCGATTTTTACAAATTCTTCAACCAAATCATAATCACCGTCAATGCCAAATCCGGCGATAATATCTTCTTGCAGTGCGGCTTTTAGGGCGGCGGAGTCTATAAGTTGCGGGCGTGCCGTATTCAGCAATATCGTGCCTTTTTTCATTTGTGCAAAAGCTGATGTGGAAATTATTTTATTGGTTTCGGCGCTGAGTGGAATATGCAGTGAAATCACATCGCAATTTGCCGAGAATAATTCATCCGGATTTTGCACCTGATTAAACGGCAATTCCTTGCGCTGCCTTGCATAGCACAGAACTTCCATACCAAATGCTGTGGCAATTTTTGCAATGCGCTGACCGATATTCCCCAGCCCGATTATACCGATTTTTTTGCCCTTCAATTCCCGACCCATATAATTTTCAGGAATTCCGGCTGTACCTTTGCGGGTTTTTTCACGGCTTTGCTCAATATGGCGGTTTGCCAGTAATTTTATCAATAATGCAATAGTGAATTCTGCCGTGGCATCAGAGTTCAAAGCGGGCGTGTTCTCAACAATAATGCCATGCTTTTTGCAGGCATCAAGTGCAATGGAATTCACCCCCGCGCCACCGCGAATAATCAGTTTGAGATTCCCAGCATTTGCAATTGCTTGTTCCGTAACTTGCTTTGGGCGCACAATTAACCCGTCATATCCGGCAATTTCTGATTCTAATTCATGCACGGAAATATCAGGTTTATAAACAAACTCAATTTGGCTGGATTTCTTGGCTCGCTCAAAGGCTTCTATATACAGCGATTCTGCTATCAGGATTTTTGTCATCGTGTTTTGCTAGTGTTTTTGGAGTTA
>PCXJ01000063.1:1084-13122 GCA_002787615.1 Alphaproteobacteria bacterium CG11_big_fil_rev_8_21_14_0_20_44_7 | reverse complement strand
GAAGATTCCTCTTGGCCGGCATTGCGCGCCGAGCTGATTGCGGTGCTAAAGGAAAATGGCTACCGTATCCGCAATGGTACGGGCGATGAGCGCATAAAGCTGATTGGTTCGGATGGCGTGCAAAACCACGTGAAGCGCTCGGCGGCTTATGTGTTCTTTGGAATCCCAACAATCGGGGAATTGCTGAAAGTTACCTCGCTTTTTGTTGGGCTACAAACCTTAGATCCGGATTTGCATTATTTTGAAGATGAGGTGAAATATCGCAAGCCTGTAATTATTTATGGCAACAAAGTTGGTTATAGCCATCTGATAAAGGCGCTGAATAGGCTGCATAAGGAAGGAACAATCGGGCAAGAAGTTGAAAAGCTCATCCATTTTGCCGAAACGCCTGCACAACTGATGGAAAAGCTTAATTTAAAAGTTAAGGCGCAAGATTCAATTCATGGCCACGGCAAAAAGCTTGATGATGAAGATGGGCAAGTGCTGGATATCGGCACGCATAAGGCGGGGAAATATCCGGAATTGCCTGATTTTAGAGTATGCGGATATACTTCTGCCAGCCGCGTTCAGGATGAGAAATCAATCACCGAGGCTTATAAGCTTGGAAAATATATCGGCGATAATAAGTTCGCGCTGGTTTCCGGCCTTGGCTATATCGGGCTGATGAATGAACTGCATAAAGGCGCGGTGGAAAATGGCGGTTGTTCGATAGGTTCAAACTGTCCGCATATATTGAGTCAGGAAAAGCTGCCGCCGGGTTGGGAGGAGGCGTATATTGTGCCTGATATTTATTCACGCATGGATGTAATGTTCATGCCTTCTGATTTTATCGTTATTGCAGCAGGAGGGCGTGGCGGCGGCGGAACGATGCAGGAATATCTGGCTGCGCTGCTGTTGATGTCACTCGGCAAGCTGGCGATGCAGGTGCGTGATAAAAAATTCCGTGAGTTTAGTCCGTATAAGCCGATTGTGATAGATAACCGCAAGGGGATTTGGGATGATTTAATTGCCCTGTCTGAATCACATGGTTTTTACGAAAATCAGCATTTTAAGGTTGTGAGTGGCACGGATGAGGTAATTCAGGCAATTGAGGATTATCGCGCCGGAAAGCTAGGTTTGTGTCCTGATGAAGAAAATTGCGGATTTTAGGGAGCGTTCCTAACTTAGATGAAATGCTCTCCCAGCTTCGTCATTCCCTGAATTTGCTTGCAAATTCTAGGGGAATCTAGGGTAAGAATGGATTGCCTTAGAATTCCTGCGGAATTCAGGCAATGACAATCTATGTTATTTTATGAATATCTTTAAGATATCTAATTTTTCCAGAAGTTTGGGCTGAAAATTACGATTAGAATAAAAATCTCCAAGCGTCCCAACATCATGTTCAGACAGCTTATCCATAGAGCCGGATCGGACAGGGCGGCAAAGTTTTTGGCTGGGCCTGTAACATCTCCAAGTCCCGGGCCAACATTTCCGAGCGTAGTTATGGCCGTGCTTAGGGATGTGAGAAAATCTAAACCCGTAAGTGAGAGTAGTACGGAAGAAATAGAGAAGGTGAGGGCGTAAAGCAAAAAGAAGCTGAGCACTGATGTTATGACAGTATCGGGAACGCTTTTGCGGTTGAAATGCGGGCGAAAAACGCCGTGCGGGCTGACCAGTTGCTTCATTTGCGATGCTGTAACCTCAAGGGCGATTTGCAGGCGGAATATTTTTAAGCCACCTGAGCTAGAGCCGGTACAGCCACCAACGAACATAACTAAGAAAAATATGACCATCGGAAAATTTCCCCAATTACTATAATCTGCGGTTACATAGCCGGTGGTAGTGATAACAGAAATCAGATTGAAGGATGAATAGCGCAAGGCATCTATAACGCTCATTTCTTGTGTGTAAGAAAGCCAGATGGATAGTACCAAGATTATGGCGATAATGAATTTCAGATAGAATCTAATCTGGCTGTCCCTTGCAAAAGATTTGAAATTCCCACTTACCATTTTGTAGTAACCAACAAATGGCAGCGCGCCGGAGAGCATGAATATCATTGCGACAATCTCAATTTTGGGGTTGTCGAAATAAGCAATTGAAGCATCGCGAGTAGAGAACCCTGCTGTGGAAACGGTTGTCATAGCATGGTTGATGGCGTCAAACCCGCTCATCCCACACCAGCTATATAGCAGTGCGCAGGCGATAGAAAGTGTGACATAAATCATCAGGATATTGGCGGCAACTTGTGTTGCGCGTGGCAGAAATTTTTGGGAATTGCTGTTACCGGATTCGGTTTTGAAAAGCTGCATACCGCCGATTCCCAGCATTGGCAAAATGGCTGTTGCTGCCGCAATAATACCGATACCGCCGAGATATTGCAGGATAGAACGCCAGATTAAAATCCCCGGCGGGCTAGTATCAAGATTGGTAATAACCGTTGCTCCGGTGGTGGTGATTGCAGAGAGTGATTCAAAAAAAGCGCGGGTAAAATCAAGATTTATATCTGCAAAATAAAAGGGCAGGGCGGCAAAAAATGCCAGCACTATCCAGCTCAAAGGGGTGAGCAAAAAAGCTTCCCGCAAATTCAGTACCACGTTTTTTTCACGATTGACGAAAATTAACATAATGGATACAAATCCACTTAAGATTGATGAAGTTGCAAAAACTTCCCAATCTTTATTTCCTGCGTGCAAATCAACAAAAGCAGGGATGACCATTGCGGCGGAAAGTATTCCCAGCAATATCCCGATAATGAATAATATTGATTTGAATTTTACCATTTTTTCATCCACAGAAATGAAGGATTGCTACTTATTCCTGATAGTGCCTAGTCTATTTTTGATTTAAAATCTGCGGCTGATTCTAGCACATGCGCGATATTAAACAATTTTTCTTCCTGCATCGGGGCAGTTATTAGCTGCAATCCAAGCGGAAGCTTGTTTTTTGACAACCCTATCGGCAAAGAAATTGATGGTAATCCGGCCAAACTTGCGGCTACCGTGAATAAATCGTTTAAATACATAGTAATCGGGTCATCCTGTTTCTCGCCAATTTTGAAAGCCTCGCTTGGTGTGGTTGGCGTTAAAATCGCATCAACATTGGCAAATGCGCTATGGAAATCATTATATATAAGGGTTCTGACTTTTTGCGCTTTTTTATAATATGCGTCATAATATCCGGCGGAAAGTACATATGTACCAATCATGATGCGGCGTTTTACTTCTGCGCCAAATCCTTCGGCGCGTGTGTTTTCATACATCTCATCGAGGGTTTTTCCTTCAACGCGCAAACCATAGCGTACCCCGTCATAGCGTGCGAGATTGCTGGAAGCCTCGGCGGGTGCGATAATATAATATGTCGGCAGCGCAAATTTTGTGTGGGGCAGGGAAATTTCAACAATCTCCGCACCTTCTTTTTCCAGCATTTTTGCCCCTTCTTTCCATAGTTCGGAAATTTCTTCAGGCATTCCGGCAGCATTATATTCTTTGGGTATACCGATTTTTTTGCCTTTGATATCTTGTCCAATCATTGAGGAAAAATCAGGTATGTCGCCCGGAATAGAAGTGGAATCTTTCGGGTCATGTCCGGCAATTGCTTGCAGGAGTAGTGCGTTATCCTTTACGGTTTTGCCAAATGTTCCGGCTTGGTCGAGCGAGCTGGCGAAGGCAATCATCCCCCAGCGCGAGCATCTACCATAGGTTGGCTTCATTCCCGTTACGCCGCAAAATGCGGCAGGCTGGCGAATTGAACCGCCCGTGTCACTTCCCAAAGCACCGAGGGCGAGGTTGGCGGAAACTGCCGCTGCCGAACCACCGCTTGAGCCACCGGGAACTAAATCCACGCCGATTTTTTTACCCCACGGATTTTTGCAAGCGCCGTAATAGCTATTTGTGGTGGCGCTACCCATTGCCATTTCATCCATATTGGTTTTGCCAAGCATCACCCCGCCATTATCGAATAATTTTTGGGTTACGCTTGATTCATATTCAGGCTTGAAGCCATCGAGGATATGTGAGCAAGATTGTGAGTGAACACCTTTTGTGCAGAATAAATCTTTAACCGCAATCGGGATTCCATCAAGCAATTTTGCTTCGCCTGCTGCAATGCGTTTGTCAGCTTCATCAGCTTGTTGCAAAGCGATTTCAGGAGTTTCGGTAATAAATGAGTTGAGGTCACGATGTTCTTCCATTGCATCCAAATGCGCGCGCGCCAAATCCTTGGCTGATAGCTCTTTGTTTTTCAGGCCTTCCAGCGCCTCTTCAATGGTGAGTTCGGTAAGCTTTGACATATTATATTATCCCTGATCCACAACTTTTGGCACAACGAAACAATCAAAATCTGATTGCGGGGCATTGCTCAATATTTCTTTCGTATAGCCGCCATCACTCACATTATCTTCACGCATGGGCAGCGTATTATATGCCACGGAAGTCATCATCGGAGTGTCATCTGTGTTGAGTTCCTGCAATTGTTCCGCCCAGTCGAGTATGGCGGTCAACTCCTTGGCATAATGCGCTTTCTCGTCATCAGCAACTTTGATGCGGGCGAGTTTGGCAATTTTTGTAACTGTGTCTTCGTCAATTTTCATAAGAAAACTCTTATTGCACATCCTGACAATCTGTCAAGTATTGTGAGTTTCTTGCAGCCTGTCAATTAGGCTTTGTTGGTTGGGCTGGTCGGATATTATAATCTCCTTCCATAAATTCGCTTTTCCGGATTGCGCAATTTTTTCGCTAAGGCAAACCATTTTTATGTTTTTTAACTTGTCACTAAGTCGGTATTTATCAATAAGATAAACGAAGTTCTTGAGGGATAGGATTGAGAAGAAGGTGGCAATTTTTATATTCTCAAGATTATTAATCAATTCAGCACTTAGCTTGTCGGCATATTCGGTTTCATAAGTTATGATATTTTCTGCATCAAAACCCTCGTCACGGAGTTTTGCGGCAATATCCAGTGTAATTACATTTCCGCTTAAATGAATAATTTTTCCATCATCTTTGCTCAAATTAGCTTTTATATATTCCAGTAATTCACGTGCATTTTTTCCATGCTGAGGGATTTTAATTATGGTTTTGTACGATTTTGGTAAAATCACATTACTGCTTGTTAAAACAAAGGCTTGCAGGTCATTATTAATGTATCTATTCAAATCTATATTAAGTTGTTTAATCTCCATCATCGGTTCCGATAAGCACTGATAGCCAAGTTTCTCAAGTATATCAGATAATGATTTTGCATCATTTTGCGGGCGGGTTATAAGAATCATAAATCCCTCAAATTTTCGGCGATTTCTTTGGCTTTTTCCCGCATATTTGCTAGCTCAATTTCTTCTGAGATTTGCTTTGATTTTTTGCCATCTTCGCTGGCATAGAATGCGCGGAGGAGGATTTTCCCTGAATCTAAAAGTTCTGCATTTGCTGCTAATGGCGAGTAGCAATTTCCGCCAAACGCGCTGATAATAAGCCGTTCCGCCGCTACGCAAATAAAGCTCGGCCTGTGATTAATGGAATCAAGGAGGTTGGCGATTTCCTCATCCTCGCTACGGCAGGAAATTGCAATCGCAGCTTGTCCGGCGGCAGGCAACATTTGCGAAATTTCAACCGGATTTATATGTTCATTCAGCCCCATTCTTTTGAGTCCTGCCACTGCGAGAATTGTTGCATCCACATCGCCATGCTGCAATTTTTCTATTCTTGTCGGTAGATTTCCGCGAAATTCCACAATCTGCAAATCAGGGCGCAGGTACAGCAATTGCGCTTTGCGGCGCGGGGAGGAAGTCCCTATTTTTGCATTTTTTGGCAAGTCACTAACCGATTTTGCGCCAAGTAGGGAATCACGCACATCCTCGCGCTCCAGAATTGCGGCAATTTCTAATCCATCTGGGATTTCACCGGGGATATCCTTGGCAGAATGTACAGCAATATCTGCCTTGCCATCAAGTAATGCTTCATCAATTTCTTTGGTAAAAAGCTCTTTTCCACCAATATCTTTGAGCGAAACATCCTGCAATTTATCGCCACTGGTTTTGATTATATTCAGCTCGCAAACAAGCTGTGGAAATTGGGCAGAAAGCATGGATTTGACGGTTTCCGCCTGAATAAGCGCAAGTTTTGAACCTCTGGTGGCGATGGTTAATTTCTTAAGCATGATAGATTGCCTAGCAGGAAATTTATTAGCTTGAAAGTGAATATTCTCGCATTATCTTAAAATCACATGATTGAAATATACAAAGCAGTAGAACGTGGCGTTGCAAAAATTGATTGGCTGGAAAGTTATCATGTCTTTTCATTTGCCAGCTTTTATAATAAAAAACGCATGAATTTCCGTAGCTTGCGCGTGATTAATGACGATGTTATTCAGCCGAGCAAGGGGTTTGCCACACATCCACATGATAATATGGAGATTGTTACATTTGTGCTGGAAGGTGAACTTGCCCATAAAGATAGTATGGGAAATGGCTCGGTGATTAAAGTCGGTGATGTGCAGCGTATGAGTGCGGGTAGTGGGATTACGCATAGTGAGTTCAATAATTCTGACGAAAATAAAGTGCATCTGTTGCAGGTTTGGTTGCTGCCGGAAAAGCGCGATATTGAACCCTCATATGAGCAAAAGAATTTTTCTCAAGCCGAAAAACAGGGCAAATTAAAGCTTTTGGTTTCTGGTGACGGGCGGGATGGCTCGGTGAGCTATAACCAATCTTCCGATATTTATGGTGCTGTGCTGGATGGGGAGTTGCGCCATAAAATCTCAAAGCCTTATAGCTTTGTATATTTGTATGAAGGTCAGCTCGAAATAAATGGACAAAAGCTGGAAACGGGAGATAGCGCGGCGATTAGTGACGAAACGGCGCTGGGATTCTATGGTAATAAAGCTGGGTTTTTGCTTTTTGAGTTGAATTAATCCGTATGCCCTTGGGTCAGTTTCCCATCTTTGTAAGTTGTCGGGACGTAGTTTTTGCCGCTATTTCCATCCTGTAATAAGGCTAGGAATAAGATGGTTACTACCAAGATGAATAAGGTGAGAATTGCAGTTCTAACCCATGGCCCTTCTTTGATACCTACCAAAATCTCATTGCGCCCAAGGTGACGACCCTTACGGATGTAATAAGCGAAATATAAGGCGAAAGGCAAAATGGCTGGGAGGAAATATAATAATGTTCTCATTGCCATAGACTAGCTGGTTAATTCAATTCCTGCAAATATTCTTCAACATGCTTCATGTAATTTGCGGCGGAGATGGGGATAAAGTTGAGTTCTTCCTGCGTTAAATCGCGAAAATATTTCGCTGGGCTGCCCGCCCATAATTGCCCGCTAGGAATGCGCTTTCCGGGGGTGAGCATTGCGCCGGCAGCAAGCATAGCATTACTTTCCACAACAGCATCATCCATGATAATTGCACCCATGCCGATAAAGGAATTATCCTCAATTGTTGCAGCGTGGATAAGCGCGGAATGTCCGATTGTTACGCCAGCGCCGATATTTGTCGGATGTCCGCCACGTGTGACATGTATGCAGCTATTATCCTGAATATTTGTGCCTGCGCCAATAGTTATCGGTGCAACATCACCACGAATTGTGACGTTAAACCACACGCCGACCTTATTGCCGATTTTTACATCGCCAATTACCGCAGCGCTGGGTGCAATAAATGCGTCATCGGCGATTTTTGGCAGTATGCCTTTATAGGGTAGGATTATAGATTTCATTACATACAATATCCGTCATTGCCTGAATTTTCGCAAGGAAATTCTAGGGTAATCTATTTTATTCTGTGGATCGCCCTAGAATCATTTTATGATTCAGGCGATGACAAATTAAGGAAATAATGCAGTTTGTTCGAGGGCTGTTTTTTCATCCAGTCCAAAGGCTAAATTCATATTTTGCACAGCTTGTCCGCTTGAGCCTTTGCACAGATTATCAATCACTGAAACAATGATTGCCGAATCCTCAGTTTGCCCTTCAAAGATATTTATAAAACAATGATTTGTCCCGCGAACATAATGTGTTGCCGGAGCAACTCCTTCCGGTAAAATATGCACGAAGTTTTCATCTTTATATTGCGCTATCAAAGCTTCCCGCATTTCGGCAAAACCTTTTTCCGGCTCAACATAGATAGTGGAAATTATACCGCGATTCATCGGGATAAGATGCGGCACAAAAGTGACGTTAACGCCCAGATTCTCAACCATTTCGGCGGAATGTCTGTGCCCTTTTAAGCCGTAGGCAGAAACGCCTTCATTAGCCTCATTGAATAGGAAGTTTTCGGCAAGCTTGCGCCCAGCGCCGGTTACGCCGGATTTTGAATCAATAATAATATCGTCATCTTCAATCAATCCTTGTTTCATCAGCGGAATTAGCGGCAACAAAACCGATGTCGGATAGCAGCCGGGGCAGGCGATAATCCGTGCATCTTTGATTTTATCCCGATAAATTTCCGGCAGCCCATAGGCGGCTTGCGACTGCAATTCCGGCGCAAGATGCTTGCCATACCATTTTTCATAAAGAGCAATATCGGCAAGGCGGAAATCTGCCGATAAATCTATAATCCGCAAATTTTGTGGCAGAGTTTTGATGATTTTCTGCGATGTCGCGTGCGGAAGGCAGCAAAAAACCACGTCAATTTCGTTGAAAGAAATATCCTCCAATTTTTGCAAGCGTGGCAAATTAGCCGCATAAAAATTCGGATAAAGCTCGGTGATTTCTTTTCCCGCATTGCTTTCGGCAACTAGTGCTTTTATCTCGACATTAGGGTGAGTAAGCAATAGACGCAGCAACTCTACCCCTGTATATCCACTTGCTCCGATTATAACTGCATTTATTTTTGTCATTTTTTTCTACTTAAAGTTAGCGTTTCCTATTTACAACTTGCCATCCTTGGATGAGTAGTTTATATCCAAATCTTCATACAATCAACGTAAGAGTGAATCATGGCTAAAAAAGAAGTAACAAAACCTTGCTGTTCATCGCAATTTTTTGCATTTGGTATATTGTCAATCGCAACATTATTCTGTTATGCAACCGGCTTTTTTGCAGAAATTGCATCTAGCTTCGGCGGAGAGGGGTTCGGGCAGAGCTTTAGTTCTTTCTTCACAGCACTTGCGCCTTACCGTATGATTTTGGCTATCACGGCAGTTGCAATGATTTGGGCACCTACGATACGTTGGAAACAAATGTTACTTGGTGGTTTTTATGCTATCTCCTTACTCGCAATTTTAGCCTCGAATTTGAAAGAGGCAACGGGAGTAAATGTCCCGCTGATGATTACTCTGGTTAGCTTTGCCTCAATATTTACATTGCCTGCGGTGGATTTATGGAAGCGGGTGATTATCGGTTTGGTTATCGGTATCTTGCTTGGCTTTGATATCCGCGCATTTGATGTGATTCATTATTCTGAATATCTAAAGCAATTCGGTATTATCTTCATTGATCTGATTATGATGATTGTCGCCCCGCTTATTTTCTTCTCGCTGGTTTCCGGCGTGAACACAATATCTGACACGAATGCGCTTGGTCGTGTTGGTATGAAAGCGATGGGCTCATATTTATTCACATCAATTTTTGCGATTTCTATTGGTATCTGGCTTGGTAATGTTTTTGAACCAGGTGTTGGTGTTGATCTTTCCGCTTTGGAAGCTGCAAAATCTGGTGAAGGCTCAGGTGGTTATGAGTTGCCCCAATTGATGAAAATTGTTCTTAGTATCATCCCTGATAACGCGCTTGGCGCAATGGCAGGTGCAGATGGTAAGGCAAATACTTTGCAGACCGTGTTTGTTGCCATATTCGTTGGTATTGCGCTTATCGTTATGGGTGAGCAAGGCAAGCGTGTTGCAGATTTCTGCCATAGCTCCGCGCAATTAATGTTTAAAATGATTGGTTTCATCATCCGTCTATCTCCATATGCAGTATGGGGCTTGATGGCTTGGGTTTCTGCAACTCTTGGTATTGAAGCGATTATTCAGCTAGGCTATCTGGTATTGGCAACGATTACTGGTATGGGTATCCATTATCTGTTTATTATCGCATGTGTCATATTGCTACTTCGTCTGAAGCCTTGGCCGTTTATGGCAAAAAGCATCGAGTATCAAATGATTGCATTCTCAACAACCAGTTCAAAAGCAACCTTGGCAACATCTATGGAAGTTGCGGAGAAAAAGCTTGGTGTGTCTAAGCCGATAACATCATTCATCTTGCCGCTTGGTGCTGCAGTGAACATGGATGGTACGGCGATTTATCTGGGTATTGCAGCAATATTCTTTGCGCAAGCATTCGGAATTGAACTTGAGATGTACCATTATGGCTTAATCATCTTCACATCAACAATTGCTGCCGTTGGCGCTGCCGGATATCCGGGTGGTTCGCTAGTGGTGATGGCGTTGGTGCTCGAAACAATCGGTGTGCCGACATCTGGCATTGCGCTGTTGATTGGTGTTGACCGTATCCTTGATATGTTCCGCACAACCGTTAACATCACTTCCGATGTGGGTATTACTGCGTTTATAGACAAAACCGAGGGCACGTTTAATAAGAAGATTTACTACACCCCTGCTCATGATTTAGAAGAGGCTGAATATAATGAAGATATACAGCATCTTAAGGCTGCGGAAACGCCTGGGCACAAAATCGGTTCAGTAAAAGCTCCTGTTAAAAAAGCTTCGGCTAGCAAGGCTGCGAAAAAATCCGGTGCGGCAAGTAAGGTTTCCAAGGTTAAGTCAAAAACTGCAGCAAAAGCAAAGTCAACGGCGAAACCAAAAACCAAGCCGAAGAAAAAATCCTGATGAGGCAAATGCATGGATGCTAGCATTGATTATGCCTCACAGCTTGCGGATGTAATTCTCTGGGGAATCCTTATCGGTGTTGCAGTCGCGGTTGTATTTAGTCGCAGCTTAATCAAATCCTTGGTATTCCTCGCGATATTCAGCCTAATAACGGCTGGGCTTTTCCTCTCAATGGAAGCCCCCGATGTTGCAATTACTGAAGCTGCAATCGGCTCTGCCATATCCACATTATTCTTCTTGGCAGCTTTTCGTATCACAGGGCGCGAAGAAACCGGCAAACGCAAATTCCGTTTCCTGTCTTTTCTACTCTTATGCTCAATATTATTGTTGCTCATCAGCTCGGTGGTAGAAATGCCGCTTTATGGCGCTGCCGATTCCCCCGCATCAAGCTATGTCGCAAAACATTATACAGAAAACAGCTATTCGGAAACTGGTGTATCTAATATGGTAACATCAGTATTAGCCAGCTATCGCGGCTATGATACTCTGGGTGAAGTATATGTGATTCTGGTTGCCGGAATCGGCGTTTTGCTGATATTGCCGCTAACAAGCTGGAGAGAGGCATGAAGCATCATATCCTTTTGCGCGTGATATCATCAATTGCCATCCCTTTTATATTCATGTTCGGCTGGTATGTGCTTTTCCACGGTAAGGTTTCTCCCGGTGGCGGCTTTCAGGGTGGTGCAATCTGCGCGACTGCATTCATCTTGCATGCGATGATTTTTAGTGTCGACAAAACCAAGCAGATTATCAGCCTGCGGAAATTGCGGGTTATTGGCTGCATTGGCGCATTTATATTTTGCTCATTCGGATTTTTGAGCCTGATTATGGGCGGAAAATTCCTTGAGTATAATATATATAGCGATAATACTCATCTAGCGCAGTTCATTGGAATTATGGGCGTAGAAGTTGGCGTGCAACTTACCGTATTTGCAGTTCTAACGCTTATATTTATGGTTCTTGCTGAGCAGGAAAGTTCCGCGACGACTAAATAACATTTGTTATTTTGCTTTTTCAATTAAGCCTTCAGTCGGGCTTGACGGGCTGCCATAAATTTTCTTGGGCATACGACCTGACAGAAATGCCTGCCTGCCGCTTATAACCGCATTTTTCATCGCCTCTGCCATCAGAATCGGGTTTTCGGCAGCAGCAATTGCGGTATTCATCAACACGCCGTCACAGCCCAATTCCATGGCAATTGTTGCATCTGAAGCCGTGCCAACTCCGGCATCTACCAGAACGGGTACGGAAGATTGCTCAACAATAAGCCTGATATTCA
>PCXJ01000063.1:0-1072 GCA_002787615.1 Alphaproteobacteria bacterium CG11_big_fil_rev_8_21_14_0_20_44_7 | reverse complement strand
AGCCCAGACCACTACCGATTGGTGCGCCGAGTGGCATAATCGCAACCACGCCCAAATCTTCTAATTTTTTGCAGATAATCGGGTCATCTGTGCAATATACCATGACTTTGAAGCCCTCTTTTACGAGGATTTCAGTAGCTTTTAATGTTTCAACCATATCGGGGTAGAGGGTTTTTTGGTCAGCCAGCACTTCCAGCTTTACCAAATCCCAGCCTCCTGCTTCCCGTGCTAGGCGCAAGGTGCGCAAGGCCTCATCTGCAGTAAAGCAGCCTGCCGTGTTGGGCAGATATGTATATTTTTTCGGGTCGATAAAATCCTGCAACATCGGTTCGTTGCTGGTGGCGATATTCACCCGCCGCACGGCAACGGTGATGATTTCCGCACCGCTTGCTTCAAGCGCCCGCGCATTTTCCTCATAGGATTTATATTTTCCCGTGCCGATGAGTAGGCGGGAATTATAGGCTTTTCCGGCAATTTTCAGTGGTTCTAGGTTCATGGTTCATCCGCCCCCAACAAAGTTGATTATCTCGATTTCATCTCCATCATTTAGAGTGGCTGAATCAAACTCAGCACGCTTTATCAGGTGCAAATTTCGTTCCACGGCAATTTTGCGTGAATCTATGCCCATCTCGGAAAGTAGCTCAGAAACCGTAAGTGTTGAGCTAAATACTTTATTTTCGCCGTTAATTGTGATATTCATATGCCATGTTTAACAAGTAAGAACGAAAATGGCAAAGAAGATTTTAGTAATAAACGGCCCTAATTTAAATATGCTGGGCACAAGGCAGCCGGAAATTTATGGCACGGATACAATCGCCGATGTTGAAGAGCGCTGCGCGGATTTGGCGCATAAGCTCGGTATGGAAGTTACGTTTTATCAATCCAACTATGAGGGTGAGATTATCAGCTATATTCAGGAAGCGCGTGAGCGTTTTGACGGGCTGGTGATAAATCCGGGTGGATATTCCCACACTTCCGTGGCAATTGTTGATGCGCTGAGCCTGCTTGATATGCCGAAAATTGAGGTGCATATTTCTAATATCTACAGGCGTGAGGGTTTTCGTCAAAAATC
>PCXJ01000014.1:6078-19090 GCA_002787615.1 Alphaproteobacteria bacterium CG11_big_fil_rev_8_21_14_0_20_44_7 | reverse complement strand
ATGTTGGCCTATGCCTAAAAACTGGAAATGGCGATCCCTAGAGGATTCGAACCTCTGACCTACAGCTTAGAAGGCTGCCGCTCTATCCAGCTGAGCTAAGGGATCGCAAGCTGTTCTGGAACATTTTTATAACCTGCTTTTTACCTTAAATCTTTCGGAAATAAAAGTTTAATTTCGCCTGATTCGGATTTTGCCTCAACTTTTAATTTCTTGTTGACGCTCGCAAGCAGGCATATTGCGTTAACCTCATCAGCACAATAATATATTGTACCCTGCATTAAATATTCCCCATTTTCCAGCTCTTTAGTTACGGTATTTAAATCCTTCAGCATTTCATAGGGGAGGCTCTCAACCAATTTATTATCCTTATAGATATTCAGAAAACTAGGCGCTAACTCATTGATTTTCCAATTTTCCGGCAGGGAGATTACGATTTTCGGCATATTATTGATGGTGATAGGTTTGGAGTCGACCAGATTCGGCAGATTCTCCGATATCATCGGCTTTTGCTCCATCAATTTCTCGCGCAGAAAGAACTCATCAAGCTCAACACCATCATTGAGCATAATACGGTTATTATTCGTATCGAGTATATAAAGCTTGCCATTGTGGAATTTTATATCGTTAGGCTCGTTCAACACTCCGCGCTTGCCATCACCAAGGAAATTTTGCAGCTTTTTGGTTTCAAGATTATATTTCCTAATCGAATGATTATAGGAATCGGCAATAAAAACCGTGTTGCCGACAACTTCAACACCAAGCGGATGCTGGAGCAAACCTTTGCCATAGCCGCCTTCATTATAACCGAAATCGAATAAACCCGTGCCGATGAGGGTTTTTACTCTGCCGTCCTGCAAAACTCTGAGCGAGCTGGTTTCGGAATCGACAAAATAAAGCTTGTCGTCAGCCACGGAAAGTCCACTGGGTTGGGAGAGCGAATTATACGGATATTCGCCATCATCAATGGATTCGCGCCCGTTTCCAGCGAGGATATCAAGGCGTTCGCTGGTGAGGTTATATGTCCAGAGCTGGTGCGATCCCGCATTGGCGATTGTTATATGGTTTTCATCGGGATAAAGTGCCAAATCCCACGGTGAGGCGAGAGCGACTTTGCTGGCCTCAATCCCACCGGGTTGGTGATATCCGCCTCTTTCTCCGGTCCCTGCGAGGGTTGAAATTTCCCCGCTATTGAGGTCTATCCTTTTCAACTTATGATTTCCCGTATCCGCAACATAAAGGGAATTTTTATTGTATAATAGCCCCTGCGGATTGTTAAAATCCCCTTGTAGAGTGTTAATAATTTTACCATCGCTATTTGCAATGATAATCTGGTTCTTGGCGCTATTGGCGATGAAGATCGCAGCTTCACCTTGGTAACTACCAAATTCCATTTTGCCGGGGAAGCTAAGCAGGGTTTCGGGCTCTTTGTCTTTTTCAAGCTCAATAGGTAAAGGTTCTTTATTATGCGCTTCTCTGAGTAGGGATTTTATGTCATCGCGAATTTCTTCTTTATTTCCTTCGCCAGAATAGGTTTGCTTTATTTTTCCATCCGCCCCGATTAAAATCAGCGTTGGCCATGACCTCACCGCGAATTGCTTCCAAATCTTGAAATCTGCATCATTAACAACCGCGTGCTCAATCCCATAGCGCAAGACGGCGGAGCGAATATTTTCCTTATCCTTCTCATTGGCGAATTTTGCAGAATGTACGCCGATAACCGTTAAGTCAGCTCCGAATTCTTTTTCCAGCGCTTGCAAATCGGGGATGACATGGATGCAGTTGATGCAGCAGAATGTCCAGAAATCCACCAGAATGATGCGCCCTGCCAAATCTTCAGCAGTGATTGCGCGTGAGGTGTTCAGCCATTCTGTCTCACTTGTGATGGCTGCATGCGCTTGCGTAGCCGAGTATTCAGCCTTTTCAGCATTCGCAAAAATTGGGAATATTGCCATAATTATTAAACTAAGCGCAAATGCGAGCTTATTCAACATCTGAAATTCCGATTTCAAACAATTCTAGACCCTCGGCGGGAATTTCTTTTTTGTTCAGTTCCGCCAAATCTTCCTTGGTGAGGGTGATTATGGCTTTGTTATCGATATCAAGAGGAGCGCTGGTTGCGGTATCATTCACAAGATTTTTTATGAGGATAGATTTGCTAGTCTCTTTAACGGTTTCAGCTTTGTTGGCTAGCTCGGCGGCTTGTTGTTTCTCGGTTCGATAATCGGTGAAGTATATGTATAATATGAATAATATCAGAGAATAGGTCAGCAATTTCTGAACAATTGTTGAGCCTCGATTCTTATCTGTATTAGGTGCGCGAAAAACCATGACGAAAATTTAGCAGAATATTGTTTGGCTGGCAAGTATATCGGTGGATTTATACATTAAAGCGGAAATGCAAAACATCGCCGTCAGTGACGATATAATCCTTGCCTTCAACCCGCAATTTGCCCTTATCTTTTGCGCCTTGCTCGCCTTTATATTCAATATAATCGGCGAATTTGACAGTTTCAGCACAGATAAATCCACGCTCAAAATCAGTGTGGATAACTCCGGCGGCTTTATTGGCGGGGGTGCTTATTTTGATAGTCCAAGCGCGGGTTTCTTTTGGGCCAACGGTAAAATATGTGATTAATTCTAGCAGCTTATAGGCGGATTTTATCAATTTGCTCAATCCGGTTTCGGTCAATCCCAAATCCTGCAAGAATTCCTGCTTTTCTTCATCAGTTTCCAGCAATGCGACTTCTGACTCAATTTTTGCGGAAATCACCACCATTTGCGCATTTTCCTGCTGCGCCTTTTCTTCAATTCGCTTTGTGTATTCATTTCCGTTTGCTGCTTCCGACTCATCAACATTGCATACATACAAAACCGGCTTTGCCGTGATAAGTTGCAGGTTTTTGAAGCATTGCAGCTCATCTGTTGAAATTTCAGCATTTCTCGCAGGTTTGCCGCTATCTAGCAGGGGTTTTATCCTTTCCAGCAGCTTTATAATCTCCTTAGCTTCCTCATCTTGCCCGCGCAGCCTTTTTTCTAATGCCGGCATGCGCTTATCTATGCTTTCCAAATCAGCCAGAATAAGCTCAGTTTCAATGATTTCCGCATCGCGGATAGGGTCAACATTGCCCTCAACATGGGTGATGTCGTCATCCTCAAAGCAGCGCAAAACATGAGCGATTGCATCCATTTCACGGATATGTGAGAGGAATTTATTGCCCAAGCCTTCGCCTTGGCTTGCACCTTTTACCAATCCGGCGATATCGGTAAATTCCAATTGTGTCGGGATGATTTGCTGTGAGCCTGCAATTTGGGCTAATTGGCGCATTCTTTCATCAGGGACGCTGACAATGCCTGTGTTTGGTTCAATCGTGCAGAATGGATAGTTGGCAGCTTCCGCCGCCGCAGTTGAAGTTAATGCATTAAATAAGGTGGATTTTCCGATATTCGGCAATCCGACAATTCCAACTTTCAAACCCATTTATAACTCCGTTTCACCTAGTTCTTGATAATATTTGGTCAGGAATAATTCCCGCTCTTGTTTTAAGAGCATTTCGATGTTTTCTGCAATTATTTTTAATGATTTATTCACCCGTGCTTGCTCATTATTGGTAAAATTACTCAAAACATAAGGGGTGACAAAGTCTTTGTCGCCGGGATGGTCGATTCCGAAGCGCAGGCGGAAATAATCTTTGCCCAGATGCGAATCAATGCTTTTGATGCCGTTATGCCCGCCACTGCCGCCACCTTGCTTGATTTTGATTTTGCACAGCTCCAAATCCAACTCATCATATATAACGATAATGTTTTCAAGCGGGATTTTATAAAAATTAGCAAGTTTAGAAATGCTGATGCCTGAATTATTCATAAAATTCATAGGCTTTAGCAAAAAAAGCTTGTCTTGCTCAGTGCCGAGCGCAGCAAATTGTCCGTCAAATTTTTCTGAGAAACTAGGTGAGCCTAATTTTTCGGCAATAGCGTCAATTGCCATAAAACCGAGATTATGTCGGTGGGATTCATATTTGGCACCGGGATTGCCTAATCCTACGATTAAATACATAGGGACAAATTGCAGTTTTTGTTATGAACTCGCAAGATAAATATCAGCTTATTCTGCTTTTGCAGCTTTTTCGCCCTTAGCATCTGGGGTTTTCTCTGCGCCTTGTTCAGCATCAGCAGCTTCATCAGCCGCTTCTTCCGCCGCAGCTTTTCCGCCTTTACCAACAATTGTGGCAATGGTGAAATCACGCTTAATAATCGGCTTTATAGTGTCAGGCAGGTTGATATGGCTGATATGCACGGATTCACCGATTTCTCTGCCTTCAAGGTTGATTTCGATAATGTTTGGAATGCTGGAAGGGTTGCATAAAAATTCAATTTCACGACGAACAATGTTCAAAATGCCGCCACGCTTAATACCCGGAGATTTTTCACGATTTAAGAATTTTACCGGAATGAATACGCGCATATCCTGAGTATCGACAACTTTTTGCAAGTCAAAATGCTCAATTTTGTCAGTTACAGGGTGTAACTGCACTTCACGGGCAACAGCTTTGATTTTTTTACCATCCAGATTAATTTCCAGAATTGTGCTTTTATAGCCGCGTTTTGTGGCAAAATTTGAGAATTCCTTTTCTGGTAGAGTAACATGAACCGGTGTTTCGCCACCGCCATAAATCACTCCGGGGATTCTTCCTTCGCGGCGTGCAGCGCGTGCAGCGCCTTTGCCGGTTGAATTTCTTGATTCTGCTTTAAATTCTACATTCTGAGACATTTTTATAACCTTAAAATTTGAGAGGTGTTTAGTTAGGGAAAATAACGCTATTTGTCAATGATTAAATAAATTCACGCGGTTTTTTTCAGTTTTGCGTGGATTATGCGTTAAAAAATATGGGGGTTATGAGTTTTTTAACTAATCTAATTTACCATTAAGTCTATGAAAAAAGGATTCACACTTGTTGAGTTATCAATTGTGCTGGTGATTATCGGGCTGTTGATTGGCGGGGTGCTGGTGGCGCAAAGTATGATAAGCAGTAGCAAGGTGCAAGGCGTAATGAAAGAATATGGGCAATATGAAGCTGCCATAAGGCTTTTTCACGCTACATACAAAGCCATGCCGGGTGACTCCACACGTGTTGCGGCTATGCTGGGAGTTGGCGCAGGCAATAATGACGGGCGCTTAAGTACAAATGCCGAACAATACTCAGCGTGGAATCAACTAACCGCAGCAGGGCTGGTTCTCAAAAATGCAGATACAGCTAGTGGGGATTATAGCAATTCTTGGGGAAGCGGTGCTGAGATGGGGGTAAATATACCAAAATCAAAGGTTTATGACGATGCGGGTTGGGCATTTTATGGCCTGATTGGTTGGAATATGTATAATGCAGGAAATTGGGAAAATGTAGGCAGAAATCAGATACGATTAGCAGCCAGAAGACCGGGAAGCGATGGAAATACTCATACTCAAAACTGGGTTGGCCCACTCTATCCTCAGGAAGCTTTGAGCATTGACACAAAAATGGATGATTCCTTGCCGGGAACCGGTGATGTTGGGCATATGAGGAATGGCGCAGGTACATCAAACTCCGAATGCGCCACAACCACGAACAACCTAACCGCAGAATATGACCTTACAATGACCACAGATGATTGCCATATCGTGTTTTGGCTACCGGATCTTTAAACCTAATCACTCCACTGTTACGCTTTTGGCTAAATTGCGCGGTTGGTCAACATCCGTGCCTTTTTTCACCGCGATATGATATGCCAGCAATTGTGCCGGAATTGCGTATAAAATCGGTGCAACAAAGCTTGGTACAAACGGCATTTTGATGCATTTATAGGTCACATCCTTCAATTCTTTGCAACCCTTGCTATTACTAATCAAAATCACCTTGCCGCCGCGCGCGGCAACTTCCCGCACATTTGACGCAGTTTTGGCGAAATATTCATCATATGGCGCAATTACGACTACAGGTACAGACTCGTCAATCAGCGCAATCGGGCCGTGTTTCAACTCGCCCGCGCCAAATCCTTCCGCATGAATATAGGAAATTTCTTTTAGCTTTAGCGCACCTTCCATGGCAATCGGATAGGATGTACCGCGCCCAATATATAATACGGTTTTCGCCAGCGACATTTCATCTGCCAAATCTTCATAAGCATCAATATGCAATATATCGGTTAGCAATGAAGGCACATCGGCGAGCTGTGGCAACAAACCCGGAACAGAAGGCGTGAGCGCAATCGCCAAAGCCGCAAGCGCGGTTAGCTGGCAGGTAAATGCTTTGGTTGAAGCCACCCCGATTTCCGGCCCTGCTAGGGTAGGGATAATCAAATCCGACTCGCGCGCAATTGAGCTTTGTGGCACATTGACAATAGATGCGATATATTGCCCCGCCGCCTTTGCATGTTTGATGGCAGCCAGAGTATCTGCAGTTTCTCCGCTTTGTGAAATTGCCAAAAACATCCCGCCTTTTTGATAAACCGGTTTGCGATAGCGGTATTCTGAGGCAACATCAACTTCCACCGGAATATGCGCGATTTGCTCTATCCAATATTTCGCAACCATCCCTGCATAATATGAAGTTCCGCAGGCAACGATGGTAATTTTCCTGATATCGCGCAAATCAAATTTGGCTTTCGGCAGATTGATTTTGGCGTTGAATGGGTCATAATATGCGTTCAGAGTTTGTGCAATTGCAATGGGCTGCTCGTGGATTTCCTTGAGCATAAAATGGCGATAATTGCCCTTTCCCACTGCTGCGCCGGAGATATTAGAGATTTTCACCTCACGCTCCGCAGATTTGCCATCCTTGCCAAAAACTTCGCATGAAGTTGAGGTGATTTTAGCAATATCATCATCTTCGAGATAGCAGATTTTCTGGCTGAGCGGCGCAAGTGCAATCGCATCCGAGGCCATGAACATTTCATCATCACCATAGCCGATTGCAAGCGGTGAGCCTCGCTTTGCCGCCATCAGCAAATTATCATTGCCATTGAATATCGCGCCAATTGCAAATGCACCATGCAAGCGAGAAATAGTTTTTTGGAATGCCTTAAAATCCGATTCGCCATTATCAAGGTAATAAGTAATTAGAATCGGTATAACTTCCGTATCGGTCTGGCTAGTGAATTTGTAACCCGCTTTTTCCAACTCCTTACGCAATTCAAGGAAGTTCTCAATAATCCCGTTATGCACTACCGAAACTTTTGCCGTACTATGCGGATGGGCATTTTCGGTTATCGGTAAGCCATGAGTCGCCCAGCGCGTATGACCGATTCCGGCATTTCCGGCTATGGGTGATTTCTTCAACTCTTTCTTTAAGTTCGCGAGCTTGCCCTGCGCGCGCCGCCTTTGCAACTCGCCATTTACCACTGCAATTCCGGCGGAATCATAGCCGCGATATTCCAGCCGCTCCAAAGATTCAAAAATCTTTTGACTTACATTTTCGCTGCTAACAATTCCAACAATTCCACACATATTGATTTAAGAAATAATATTTAAGAAGTTCTAACTTCATCATTCATACTTCCAACTTTCTACCTTGTCCATAATCTTTCACCCCGCGCCTCTGCTACATTTTCTAACCGAATGTTACCATCACGGATATAAACCACATGCCCGCCCTTGCTTTGCAGCTCCTGCAAGCTTATGGTCAACTGCTTGCCTTTGCAGCCTTGCCCCTTAACATCCGCTACAATATCAGCTTCAGCGCAGTTGAATGAAACTGTTTTGCCGTCAACTTCATAAACATCCTGCTTAGGCAGTTTGAGAATTTCTTCCTGCCCGAATGCGCCGCGCCATTCATCCGATTTAAAGCTCTTGCGGCGGTTGGAGAAGTGCAACTTGCCATCTATTGCCAATGCGTATAGCTTGCCGTTCTCAGCGATTATTACATCCGGTTTTTCAACATTTGCAGCCAATATCAATCCCCCCGCAATAAAAACAACTCCAATCAACCGCCATGCTTTTTGCCAAATAAAGAGCCATATCATACCAAATGATATTAAACATAAGGAGAAGCTGGAAAACTGGCTTATAGACACTGAAGAACCGGGAATCGCTGCGATTTTATTAGCAATAAACAGAATAACCTCAATTCCCCGTCCCATAATATATAGCCCGATTTCTTCCAAACCAAATGGCATTAATATCATCGCCAACACACCGGCAGGCATCACAATAAATGTCACCATCGGGACGGCAAAAATATTAGCAAGCAGGCTATATGCCGCAAAGCGATTGAAGTGATATGCCGCAAATGGCGCAGTTGCAGTTCCGGCGAGCAACGAGGTCAGCATCGCGCTGAGCGGCCAGATTATAAGGGTGCGGAGGATACGATTGCGAGGGCTTTGGGCTTGAGAAGGCAGAAATCTATAAAATCTTTTCGTCAGCACTTCATACATAGAAATTAGGCACAGCACCGCCATAAATGACATCTGAAACCCCGGCATCATGATGGATTCGGGTAATATTATGAGGATAATCAGCGCGGCAAATGCCACGGAACGCATCGGGGTTGCCGCCCTATCTACTGCGACTGCCAGTAACACCAGAGATACCATCAAAAAAGCACGTTGGGCAGAAACCGACATACCGGAAAGCAGCAAATATGCGAGTGCGCCGAAAATCGCTGCAATTGCCGAGATTTTCTTGATTGAGTAGCGCTCGCTTAGTTTATAATTCAACGCAAGCAATGAGCGAATCGAAAAAAAGAATACACCCGCCACCAGCGTTAAATGCAAGCCCGAAATTGCCAATAAATGCGCCAATCCGCTCAACCGCATATCTTCCATAATCTTCTCAGGAATGGCGCTTCTATCACCTGTGATTAGCGCCGCCGCAATCGCTCCATCATCGCCCTCTACATCCTGCTTTATCTTCTGCGTTATATTATGGCGCAGCCCATCCAAATAATGCTCCTCATGCCCATCTTTGAGCCGCACCAGCGTTTTTACGGCATATCCGGTTGCGCCAAGCCTGTCAAAATATGCGGAGCGCGCAAAATCATATCCACCCGGAATCACCGGAGATGGCGGCGGCAGCAAAACTGCATCAGTAATCACCCTATCCCCCGGTCTGATATCACCCTTTATTCTGGTGCGTACACTAAGCCTGATTTTCTCGGGGATTTTTTCTGCCGGCATTTCATCAATCCGCAAATTTGTGAGAGTATAGCGCGGAAAGCCTTTTGAGAATGAAATCTCCTCTACATTGCCCGATAAGGTGATTTTTCCCGTATCTTCCGTGATTTTAACTATATTGGAATTTTCAGCATGAAATTTAGCAGTAGCAAAACCAAGCGCGGCAATTATCAAACAACCCCCCACCAAACGTAATTTCGGAAGTTTCCAACGCAATATTGCATATATAATAAACGCCTTTGTCAGCAACCCCGCCACCAGCGCAATACTCGGCTCATATTTGAGTGAAAAATAGGCAATAATCCCGCAAGCAAAAATCACCGGAATCCAAACTACCCAGCGATGATACTCGGCAAGGAATGATTCCTTGAAGAAATTATATATCCTGCTATTCATTGGTTATGAATAATCCCCACAAGCCAAAATGGAAAGCAGGTTTTTTTGGATTCTGCCCAAAATGCGAAAAAGCCAAAATCTTCAAAGGTATAATTTCGATTAAAGATAACTGTAATCATTGTGGTGAAGATTTCAGCAAATATGAAACTGCGGACGGTCCTGCGTTTTTTGCAATTATTATAATCGGCACATTGGCAGGGATATTCGCAGCTATTACGGAAATTATGCACGAACCGCCATTTTGGGTGCATTTGCTGCTATGGGCACCGTTTAGCATTATAGGTTCAATCATCATTATCCGAATCAGCAAAGGCTTGATGATAGCCCATCAGATGAGATTGACATAAACCCCAACAGATGATACACCCGCAAACATGAAGATTTTAGCATGCAATAGCAACATTCCACTCGCCGAAGCGGTTTCGGACTATCTTGACGTACCGCTTACAAAAGCCAACATCAAACGCTTCCCCGATAACGAGGTTTTCGTGGAGATTATGGAAAATGTGCGCGGGCAGGATGTGTTCGTGCTGCAATCCACCTCATTTCCCGCCAATGATAATATGATGGAATTGCTGATTAGCCTCGATGCATTGCGCCGCGCCTCGGCAAAACGCATTACCGCCGTATTACCATATTTCGGTTATGCTCGTCAGGATAGAAAGCCCGGCCCAAGAACCCCAATTTCTGCCAAGCTTGCCGCAAATATCATCACCTCAGCAGGCGCAAATCGGGTTTTGACCATTGATTTGCACGCCGGACAGATTCAAGGTTTTTTTGATATCCCGCTAGATAACCTATATGCAGCTCCGGCAATGATAACAGACATCAAAACCAAGCATAAAGGCAAGGAATTTGTGGTTGTTTCCCCCGATGTTGGTGGCGTTACTCGCGCCCGCTATATCGCCAGCCGCATTAACGGTGATTTGGCAATTGTGGATAAACGCCGCGAAAAAGCCGGAGTTTCCGAAGTTATGAACGTTATCGGTGATGTCGATGGCAGACCGTGCCTGATTGTTGATGATATTGTCGATTCCGCAGGAACTTTATGCAATGCCGCCGAAGCACTCAAAAAAATGGGCGCTACTGAGGTTTATACATATATCACCCACGGAGTTTTATCCGGCAAGGCAGTTGAGCGCGTTAGCAATTCTGCATTAGACGAGCTGGTGATAACCGATAGTATCCAACCTTCACCCGAAGCGTTGAAATGCGGCAAAATCCGCGTTCTTTCAATCGCCCCGCTTTTGGCCGAAGCGATTCGCCGTATTTCCGAAGAAACCTCTGTAAGTAGCCTATTTGATTGATGCTAGTATTTAATGTCATGTTTGGCCGCGGTTTGGGCGGAATTGAGCAATCAATGCTTGATTATCACATCGCGCTTTCCAAAACTGATACAAAAGTCGTTTCCTTTGCCCATCCTGATGCCAAAATCCTCAAAAAATTCGCAAAAGCAGGGATTCCTTCAAATGAAATTATCAAGCTCAAAAATATGGGGCAATGGGATGTTTTTGCCAAAATCCTAATTGCACAACTCCTCAAAAAATTTAAGCCCGATGCAGTTATCGCACACGGCAACCGCGCGATAAATCTTTTCCATAAAGCCTGCAAGAAGCATAATGTTCCGTTAATTGGGGTAACGCATAATTATAAGCTCCAGCATTTCCACAAATGTGACGCCGCTTTTGCCATCACTGAAAATCTGGCCGAAGAAGTGCGCAAAGAAATCGGCACTGAGCATATATTTAATATACCGCATATGATTAATATTGCTCCGCATTTACAACCACCTCCAAAACCATTTGCCAATCCACCGATTATCGGCGTGATGTCCCGAATGGTTCCGGAGAAAGGCTTGGAGCTGTTTTTGCGCGCGCTTGAGCATTTAAAATCCCATCATATTGAATTTAAAGCTAAAATCGGCGGCGATGGCGATGAGCGCAAGAATCTGGAGGATTTAATTCAGGAATTGGGACTGGGTGATTATGTTGAATTGCTCGGCTGGCAAAATGATAAGGCGGATTTTTATAGCTCAATTGATATATTCTGTCTGCCCTCATTGCGTGAATCATTCGGGATTGTAATATTGGAAGCATATAAGGCAGCATTGCCGATTGTCAGTACCAGAACGCATGGGCCAAATGAAATTATACACCATAATTTTACCGGAATTTTGACTGAGGTTGATATTGTCGAGCTGGCAGAAGGCTTGGAAAAGTTGATTAAGGATGAGAAATTGGCGCATAAATTAGGCAAGCAAGGTTATGAATATGCGCTGGCAAATTTTTGCAGCAATGTGATTGGTAAAAAAATCCGAGATTCCATCAGTGAAATCACCCAAAACCACGCAAAACTGAAAAAATCCGCGTGAATTTACCCCCGCATCTCTCAATCATACTCTGTGCGACCAAAATCCCGCCAATCAGCAGCCCGATGATGACGAGGACAATGGAGAGCTCAACCAGGTGAAGCCTTTTTTCATAGTTATTGGTACTCTGGTGGTTGATAAAAACGCAGGATGCAACCTGGTTGTATTGAGTTGCTGTAATTGCAAGGATTCCAAGTCCCACTTGCGTAATACCCTTGCACTATGCCAGCGCTAGAAACCCCATCATCAATTTTTTGGTCATATGCGCCAACATCAACAGAATATAGAATTCCATCACACTGAGGAGCGCAACCACCAGCGGATCTGGCAGCTGATACCTCTAGCCTATATGCCGAACTATCAATTCCAGAATTAACCGACAACCCCCCAGGGTTTGAGTAATTAGAGCCAACAGCTTTAAATGGTAGCTCCATAATATTCACCCCTGGCATGCCTTCTACATTTAATGTGCCAAAAGTATAGCCATCCCCTGTATATGCTGTATCTAACATGCCCATTAAATATAAATGCTCCCAGAATATATAATTCTCAAGTGCAGTTCCACCCCAGGTAATTGATTTATTACCATTGCCATTACACCTTCCATTTGGTGCCGAAGAATTAGGGATAGCATTTATACCGCATGCACCTGCAAACAAAGAATATGCATTTGGCAGATCGCCCGGTAAGTATTTAGTTTTATCTTTGAACTGCTGAGCCAAAATATGCACTTGCTGGACTTGTCTTATTGTTGCTTTCATATTGGCATTTTCAATCATACTTTGCACCACCAATATTCCGCCAATCAACAGCCCGATGATGACGAGGACAATGGAAAGTTCAACTAATGTGAAGCCTTTTTTCATATCAAAACTATAATTTTATGCTAAAATCCTAACATGCTGAGAGTTAACAACCAATTAATTGCCGGATATGTCATTCTAGCTGCCTCATTTGCTGCGCTGGGGCTGGCTCTCATGTCACAATATGGGTTTGGCTATCACCCCTGCGAATTGTGCATTTATCAGCGCTGGGCATTCGCTGTGGTGATTCTCCTTTTGTTAATCAGCTTTGTTTCGTGCAAAAAACGCTTAATATTACTCT
>PCXJ01000014.1:0-5976 GCA_002787615.1 Alphaproteobacteria bacterium CG11_big_fil_rev_8_21_14_0_20_44_7 | reverse complement strand
AAGTCTGGAGGATTTGCGCGCGCAAATCCTGGAAGCTCCGATTGTACGTTGTGATGAGCCGACATGGTTCTTCCTTGGGCTTTCGATGGCGGGGTGGAATGTTCTTTACTCCGGCGGGCTGTTTCTGCTAGCTTTGGCTTCCTTATGGAAAAGAAAGTCTATTTAATCGGAGCGGGGCCGGGTGATCCTGAGCTTTTAACCCTAAAAGCCGCGCGTATATTGACGGAAGCCGATGCGGTTCTGTATGATAATTTGATTTCACCTAGCATATTGAAGCTAATCCCCGATACGGCGGAAAAGATATATGTCGGCAAATCGAAAAGTAATCACACGCTCAAGCAGGAAGAGATTAATGCGCTGCTAATCGAATTGGCGGGGAAATATTCAAAGGTGATTCGGCTAAAAGGCGGCGACCCATTCATTTTTGGGCGTGGTGGAGAAGAAGTTGAGGCGCTGGCTGCGGCAGAAATTGGTTTTGAAGTTGTGCCGGGAATCACGGCGGCGCAGGCTTGCGGCGCGTTGCTCGGCATTCCGCTAACCCATCGTGATTTTGTTTCGGGCGTGCATTTTTTCACCGGACATGGTTGTCACGATATTGAGCCGGGGCTGGATTGGGATATTCTCGCCTCTGAGGATAAGACTTTATGCATTTATATGGGGCTGACCAATATCAGCATGATTTGCGAGCGTTTGGCTGAGCATGGTATGGATAAAAACACTGATGCGGTGGTGGTGGAAAATGGCAGTTTGCCAAATCAGCGTCATGTATTTTGTAAATTGGCAGAATTACCGAAAAAGATTGAAGATGGCGCGTTCAAATCTCCGGCATTGGTAATCATCGGGAAAGTTGTCGGTTTCGCCAGAGATTTGCAAAAACCAGCCACACAAACATAAATCCACCGATTAACACCAGCAAGCCGCCGCTACGCTGCATATGGATTACCCATGATGGGATGTCCAAGCCCTCAACACCTGCGGTTTTACGCGCTGCGCCGTGCCCACCCTGAATTGCTAAGGCAATGATATACATAATCTGTCCGATAGAATACATCCAGATTTGCGTATTTGCTGCGCGACTGTTTATGCGGAAGAAATAATAGGCAAACCCCATTAACGCCACGGTGATACCAATTGTTGAGCCATGATAATGTGCGGGGATGATGGTGGTGATATCGCCGTCAATCAGCAGTGATTTCGCCGCCGCTCCGCCAAGACCTGCTCCTAGTGCAAATAGCAGGAATGAAAAGAGCAGGGCGGAATATAGCGGGTTTTTCGGATTGAAGTTTTGGAAAAGGCGAATCAGCAGCATCACCCCAAACGGAATTGCGGCAAGGCTTGCGCCCCAAATCATCTGGTGGGTAAAGGCTTGAGTGTATTCCGCAGAATCAATCGGATATGAGAAGATTATATATGGCGTGGTGATTGCCAGAAATGCTACGGGCAGCAAAAATATCGCATTTTCCAGCTTTTGATTTTTGATGAGTTTTAACCCAAGATGATTGCTCAAAATCACCCAGCAAATCAGCATCAACTGGACATAAGCGAATTGCAAAATATGCCCAAAGCCCCAAAATAGGGATTCATAATATGCGTGTGAAACTGGAAATTCGTCATCTTGCATAAATACATTGTAGTAAAGAATTAAAACGCCGATAATCAGTATCCACGGAAGAGATTTTATCATAATCGGTATTTTCTTATTAAAAGCAATTAGCATGAACATAACTGGCATGAAACTACAAAGGAAGTACATGCCAGAAGAGAATGGCCAGCTATCAATTATTGGAATATAGTTATTTGTAAAAACCTCTTTTGGAGGGATGAAACCAGCTAAAGCTATTAGCAAAGCTCCCGCCCAACTCATAGACAATGGAAGTATGAGCCACGACCCATACGTCCTTTCACTAGTTTTATAATAACTAAAACTAACCGCAACCGCCATCGACAAAAACCAAACCAGAACCCCCAAATTGACATGGACGATGAGCGAAACTTTAAATGCATCCTCAATTCCCAGGAAATCCAGTAAGTCTGTGGTGCGTCCGACAACCAACAAAATTGAGAAGATTCCCGAAAGCCCAAGCGCGGTGATGGCTAATATTATCCAATGCTTTGCAATTTTATTTTCCATAGCGTATTAATATAGCATGTATAATCAACCATCAACCACCAACTATCAATTAGTCATATATTGGCTATATTCGCTTTGTGCGAGTGTGGCGTTTATGGTGCTGCTGGGTGGGCTGACGCGGTTGACAGATTCTGGCTTGTCTATTACGGAATGGCAGCCTTTGAGCGGGATATTACCACCGCTTTCGGAAGCTGAGTGGGGCGAGTATTTCGCTAAATATCAGCAAATTCCGGAATATCATGAGATTAATAAGGGGATTAGCCTCGGTGAATTTAAGGAGATTTTTTGGCTCGAATATATCCATAGATTATTCGGCAGATTGGTTGGGTTACTATTCTTTGTTCCGTTTGTTTATTTTGTAATAAACAAGATGTTATCGCTCAAAGTTATAGTAAGGCTTTCAATGATTTTTGGATTGGGAGCAGTGCAGGGTGCAATCGGCTGGTATATGGTTTCGAGTGGTCTGACCGAGCGCACCGATGTAAGCCAATATCGCCTCGCACTACATCTGATTATGGCTTTGCTAATTTATTCAATTTTGCTGTGGACGGTGATGGATATCAAATATCCGGCGCGGCGTAGTGATTTTAATTTCTTGAGCATCTATTCAAAATGGCTGACATGTTTTATATTTTTTATGATATTTCTTGGCGCGCTGATGGCGGGAACGGATGCGGGCTTTGTCTATATTGACGGTATAATTCCTTTCGGCGCGTATGATTTATCACCTTGGTGGCGTAATCATTTTGAGAATCCGGTGATGATACAAACTCAGCATAAGCTGGTTGCGATAATGCTAGCTGTTGATATAATAAGTTTCTCAATTATCTTTATTATTCAGAATGATAGAGGTAGATTCTTAGGTTTCGCATTAATAGCCGCGCTTGCCCTGCAAATTGCTCTGGGCATTGCCACCTTGTACCATTTTCGCGGGTTGGAGGAATATTTCGCTGCCAACGGGTATAAGAAAATGTTCCAATTTCCCGTTATGGTTGCGGTAGTGCATCAGCTTGGTGCATTATTATTGTTGACGGTAAATCTGATTATATCGCATAAATTGTTGAGAAAAGAAGAAGAATAGATTATTCTGAAATAATGAGATCTTACGAAGAAAAATTTGCTGAAAAACTGGCTGAGCTAAAGCGCGGTGGGAATTACCGTAAATTCCTTGATTTGTCGCGTGAGAGCGGTAATTTTCCTTATGCCTACGATAATGCGAATAATCGTGAGATTGTCGTATGGTGCAGCAATGATTATCTTGGGATGGGGCAGCATCCAGACGTTGTCGAAGCTCTCAAAAATACTGCGGATAAGCTTGGCGCGGGTGCGGGAGGCACAAGAAATATATCGGGAACTAACCATCCGATAATTGAGCTGGAAGAGGAGTTGGCCGATTTGCATGGCAAAAAGAAGTCGCTAGTTTTCAACTCTGGGTATATGGCAAATGAAACGGCGCTTTCAACTTTGGGGAGAGCATTTGAGGAATTCGCAATAATCTCAGATGAAAAAAATCATGCCTCAATGATTCACGGAATTCGCAATTCCAGAAAAGATAAATATATATATAAGCATAATGATATCAATGACTTGAAGCGCATTCTTAATTTATTGCCTCAAGATGCTCCAAAGGTCATAGTTTTTGAATCTGTCTATTCTATGGATGGTGATATTGCCCCCGTGCAAGAAATCGTACGCCTCGCAAAGCAGCATAACGCGCTGACCTATATTGATGAGGTGCATGCGGTTGGTATGTATGGCTCTCAAGGTGGTGGAATTGCCGAGATGAAAGGCGTGGCAGCGGAAATTGATATCATCCAAGGCACATTAGCCAAGGCATACGGTGTTATTGGCGGTTATATTGCCGCGAATGAAACCATAATTGACTATGTGCGTAGTTTCGCGCCGGGATTTATATTCACCACCGCGCTTCAACCCTCCACGGCGGCGGCGGCTTGTGCCAGCATTCGCCATTTAAGAAATAGTTCTGAAGAGCGTAATATGCTCCATGCAAATGCTGCCAAGTTAAAAGGTATGCTTGCCGATGCGGGGATTCCATTTATCAGGACTGATACGCATATTATTCCGGTAATTGTCGGTGATGCGATAAAAGCTCAGAAAATTAATGAATTCCTGCTCGAAGAAAAGGGAATATATTTGCAACACATAAATTATCCCACTGTGCCGAAGGGAACTGAGCGTTTGCGCGTTGTTCCGACTCCTCATCATAGTGAAGCAATGATGAAACAGCTCGTGGATGCTTTGAAAGAAGTGTTTGTATATAATAACATCAAGCTTGCAGGATAGCGTTACCATCTATATAACCGCTAATTATGTTAAATTTCCCAAAATGGAAAGTGCTTCTGATTTTGTCTGTACTCGTTGCTGGTATTTATTATGCGCTGCCAAATTTTGTACCGATGGACGGAATAAATGACAAAAAGCTGAATCTTGGCTTGGATTTGCGCGGCGGTTCGCATTTGCTTCTGGAGGTGGATTTTGACACATATCTAACCGAGCAATATGAAAATCAACTTGATGCTATTCGTAAGATTTTGCGAGAGGCGAAGTTGGGCTATAAGGATTTGAACGCAGATAATAATGATATCACCTTTAATTTGCGTGAAATTGATAAGGCTGAGGAAGCAAAGAAGCTGATTCTAGACTCTTCGCCATTCTTTATTGTGGTGAATAATGGGGCTAATTTTAGAATCAAATTCACTGATACATATATATATCAGCGCAAAGATGAGTTGGTGAAGCAATCTATAGAAATCATTCGCCGCCGCGTGGATGAAACCGGAACAAAAGAACCGATTATCCAAAAGCAGGGCGATCAGCGTATTGTTCTGCAAGTACCGGGTGAAGAAAATCCCGATGAGATAAAGGAAAAAATCAATACAACCGCAAAGCTGACATTCCATATGGTGGTGGGCGATAGCTCAGTGGCAAAAAATGCTGTGCCTGCGCCGGGGAATGTGATTTTGCCTGATCAGGAAGGGCAGTTCTGGGAAGTTGAAAAGCGTGCAATGCTGGGCGGAGAAAATCTGGACAATGCCTCTCAGGGCTATGATTCATATGGCAATGTTGCAGTAATGTTCAAATTTGACACGGTGGGTGGCAAGATATTCGGCGATGTAACCAAGGCAAATGTCGGCAAACGTTTCGCCAGCGTTTTGGATGGTGTGGTTATTAGCGCTCCGGTAATCCGCGAGGCGATATTGGGTGGTAGCGGTCAGATAACCGGAAATTTCGCGGTAAAAGAGGCGAATGATTTAGCAACTTTGCTGCGCGCCGGTGCGTTACCTGCTGCACTTGAAATTATGGAAGAGCGTACGGTTGGCGCAAGCTTAGGCGCGGATTCAATCGCTGCCGGAAAAATGGCTTCCATCATTGCGATTATTGTAGTCGCGGTATTTATGATTTTGACTTATGGCGTATTTGGGGTGATTTCCGTGATTTCTCTGACCCTGAATATAATTCTCGTTATTGCTGCGCTTTCACTATTTCAGGCAACTTTGACCTTGCCCGGAATTGCCGGAATTGTGTTGACGGTTGGTATGGCGGTTGATGCTAATGTGCTGATTTTTGAAAGGATTCGTGAGGAGTTGCTTCTTGGGAAATCCCCGCTAAATGCGGTTGAGCAAGGGTTTGAAAAGGCTTTCGGCACAATTCTTGATTCAAATATTACAACCTTAATTGTCGGTGTATTGCTGTTTAGCTTCGGTAGTGGGCCGGTGAAGGGCTTCGCGGTGACTCTTTCTATCGGGATTATTTGCTCAATGTTTACGGCAATTATGGTGTCACGTTTGATGATTGCAAAATGGTTGCGGAAAACTCGTCCAAAA
>PCXJ01000082.1:20504-21206 GCA_002787615.1 Alphaproteobacteria bacterium CG11_big_fil_rev_8_21_14_0_20_44_7 | reverse complement strand
TCTGGCGGCATGCAAAAACGTGTTGCGCTGGCACGGGCCATTGCTGCAAACCCTGAAATAATATTTTTTGATGAACCCACAACCGGCCTGGACCCAATAATGGCCGATATTATCAATGACTTAATTGTCCAATGTTCGAAGGAACTTAACGCTACAACCATAACCATCACCCATGACATGGCCAGCACCCGCAAAATTGCCGACAAAGTCGCCATGCTTTACGAAGGCAAAATCATCTGGCAAGGCACCAAAGAAAAAATGGATAATAGCGGCAACAAGTTCGTGGAACAATTTATCCACGGCAGCTCCAAAGGCCCAATTGAAATTAAGTTGCAAGATCACTAAGAGTTTAAGGGTTGTTGGTTTATAGTTAGTAGTTAATGGTTATAGTCACGTCATTACCTGAGTTTTGTCAGTAGGCAAAACTATAAGGGAATCCAAAACAAAAAATTTAGGAAGATTTTTTGTTTATATAAAAAGCTTACTAGCTTTTTATATGTGGATACCCCTATAATTTGGCTTACTCGCCAAATTCGGAGTATGAAAAAAATGGCAAAACCAGCAACTCAATATGTATGTCAGGAATGTGGAGCGACTTACCGCAAATGGGCGGGAAAGTGTGAGGCTTGCGGCACTTGGGATACTATAACTGAAGAAAACACCGTTGCTGCTTTTTCCAGCACTAAAAAGAAAGAAGGAGGA
>PCXJ01000082.1:17654-20369 GCA_002787615.1 Alphaproteobacteria bacterium CG11_big_fil_rev_8_21_14_0_20_44_7 | reverse complement strand
GGGAATCGGCAAATCCACTGTTCTCCTTCAACTTGCCGCTAACATCGCAAAATCTGGTGGAAATTGTATATATATAACTGGTGAAGAATCTGTGCAGCAAGTGAGAATGCGCGCTGAAAGGTTGGGTGCCGGAACTGCTCCTGTTAAACTCGCATCTGCTACTTCCGTTGTCGATATTATTGCGACATTAAAAACTGACGAACCGGATCTGGTAATTA
Organism: Alphaproteobacteria bacterium CG11_big_fil_rev_8_21_14_0_20_44_7; assembly: GCA_002787615.1. GTDB lineage: Bacteria > Pseudomonadota > Alphaproteobacteria > Rickettsiales > 21-14-0-20-44-7 > 21-14-0-20-44-7. The sequence continues at coordinate 20,151 of PCXJ01000082.1, read as the reverse complement.
TTGATTCCATACAAACCATGTTCGTTGAAGGAATTGAATCAGCACCTGGCACTGTTTCACAGGTTCGCATGTCTGCCCATGAACTTATCTCTCTGGCAAAACAGAAGAAAACTGCTCTGATTTTGGTTGGCCATGTCACCAAAGAAGGCCAGATTGCAGGGCCAAAAGTACTGGAGCATATGGTTGATACTGTGCTTTATTTTGAAGGAGATCGTGGTCACCAATTTCGTATATTGCGTTCAGTAAAAAATCGTTTTGGCGCAGCCAACGAGATCGGTGTTTTTGAAATGACAGATAAAGGCTTGACTGAAGTGCCTAACCCCTCTGCCCTGTTTATTTCTGGCAAAGCCGGGGAAGTTAGTGGTTCAGTAGTTTTTGCCGGAATAGAAGGAACAAGGCCAGTTATGGTTGAAATTCAGGCATTGGTTTCGCCAAGCACAATGGCCACGCCGCGCCGTGCCGTGGTTGGATGGGATGCCGCAAGGCTGGCAATGCTTTTGGCCGTTTTGCAAACTCGCTGCGGCCTTAAGCTTGCAGATAAAGAGGTCTATCTTAATGTTGCTGGTGGCTTGCGCATAAACGAACCTGCCGCCGATCTTGCTGTTGCTGCGGCAATTATATCAGCTATCACCAACATTCCGTTTTCACCAGGCAGTATAGTTTTTGGGGAAATTGGCCTCTCCGGCGAAATTCGCCCTGTTGGGCAATCTGCCTTAAGACTTAAGGAAGCTGAAAAACTGGGCTTCAGCCATGCTGTAGTTCCAACCGATACTTCTTATAAAAGTAAGGACTTTATTCTCAAAGAAATTAAGTATATAAGACAGCTCAAAGAATCTCTGGCTGGTTAGTTATATAATGTTCACTGAATTTGACGTAATCGTCTGTGTTATAATGCTAATATCCGTTCTCGTTTCTTTTATGAAAGGGTTCGTGAAGGATTTTCTTTCTCTTTTTGCCTGGATTGGCGCCGCAATTGCCACACTTTATTTTTATCCTTTCGCAGCATCCTTTATGGAAGGGCTATTCAAAAGCTCCCGCATTGTGAATATCACTGCTATTATAAGTGCTTATGTTATTTCACTTTCTGCACTTTCTCTGATTAATTCTTTTATTTATGGGAATCTCAAGGAATTTCAGGCAAATATGTCTGATAAGGTGCTCGGCATATTTTTTGGGCTTTTTAAAGGGTTTGTCATAATATCCGCAACCCATTTTATTATTATAACGATAGCAGAAAAAGAGCCTGATTGGCTTGTTGATGGTGAAACTTATGAACTTACAAAAAGAGGTTCAGATATAATAACTAATCTTTCTCAGAATTATCTTGAAAAAGGCAAGGAAGTAATAGAAGAACAGGGGCAAATGGAAATTGAAGACATTACCGAGTAAAAATGAAACAAAGTAACGAATCACAAATAACAACAAATCCTTTTGATGATGATAAATTCCACGAAGAATGTGGCGTTTTTGGGATAATCGGCCACGCTGATGCTGCTACACATTGTGTTCTTGGTCTACATGCCCTGCAACATCGCGGGCAGGAAGCAGCTGGCATCGTTTCATATGATGGTGATAATTTCCACCAGCATATGGCTTTTGGTAAGGTCGGAGATAATTTTGGCACTGAGGAAGTCGTCCTTGAACTTATAGGAGAATCTGCAGTTGGCCATAACCGTTACTCTACCAGCGGTGAAAAAAAGCAGATTGCTAATATACAACCTATTTTTGCAGAAATGGGTTTTGGTGGAATTGCCCTGGGGCATAATGGAAACCTCACAAATGCCCGTTCCCTGCGTAAAAAGCTGGTTAAAACCGGCTCGATATTCCGCACCACGATGGATACTGAAGTTGTTATCCATCTTCTGGCAACAAGCAACAAAGATAGCGTTATCGACAGCCTTGTCGATGCACTGCAGAAAATAGAAGGTGCATATTCCATGGTAGCTTTAACCAAAGATGCTCTGATAGGCGTGCGCGACCCTCTTGGAGTCAGGCCTCTTGTTCTTGGCACACTTGATGGTGCACATATTCTGGCATCCGAAACATGTGCACTGGACATAATTGGAGCAAATTATGTCAGAGATATAGAACCAGGTGAAATTATAGTTATTGATAAAAAACAAAAAGTTCAGAGTTTCAAACCGTTTAAACAGGAAAAGCAGCGCTTTTGTATTTTTGAATATGTTTATTTCTCAAGGCCAGATAGCCGCGTTGAAAATCGTGATGTTTATAAAATACGTAAGCAGCTTGGCCGTGAACTCGCAAAAGAAAACGGCGTTAAAGCTGATGTAGTTGTCCCAGTGCCAGATTCCGGCGTTCCTTCTGCTCTTGGTTATGCAGAAGAATCCGGCATACCTTTTGAACTTGGTATTATTCGCAATCACTATGTTGGCCGCACATTCATTGAACCAACAGATACTATCCGCCACCTTGGTGTAAAACTTAAGCACAGCGCCAACCCTTCCATTTTGAAAGATAAAAGAGTCACCCTGGTTGA
>PCXJ01000082.1:13226-17620 GCA_002787615.1 Alphaproteobacteria bacterium CG11_big_fil_rev_8_21_14_0_20_44_7 | reverse complement strand
ATCGTGCAAATGCTAAAAGAGGCGGGCGCTAAAGAAGTTCATATGCGAATTGCCAGCCCACCAACCACAAACCCGTGTTTTTATGGGGTGGATACACCCGACAAAGACAAGCTGATGGCCTCAAAAAACTCAGTCAAGGAAATGTGCAAAGCAATTGGCGCAGATAGCCTCGCATTCATCTCCATCGACGGGCTCTATCGCGCTATGGGCTATGAAAACCGCGATAATAAAAATCCGCAATTCTGTGATGCCTGCTTTAGCGGGGAATATCCAATCCGCATTCTCGATAAGAATATTAGGTCGATTGACGCTTAGGTGATTAAACTCCATCTGCACCTGGTTCTACAAAGGGGGTGTGGGTAAAGATGTAAAACCAAGTGCACATGGAGCTTTTGTTATATTATTGCGCTCCTTAGCCGCTGCCAAGCTAATCGGCCTCAATGGCCTTGCCTCGCTGCGCTCGGAGCAATTGCGCTCCGTAGCCGAATCTCCTAAATCGGCATTTTTATTATATCCTGATATGCGCCGATAACCTTATCGCGCACAGCGACCACGGTTTTCAAAGCCATATCGGCAGAATTCACGGCGGTTACGACATCAGCGAGGCTCGCCTGCCCTGATAGCGCATCCATACTAACTTTTTCGGCATTCTTCACTGATTGCAAACCATCTTTCGCGGCGTTGGAAACCATATCGGCAAACCCACCTCCCGATGTTCCGCTTGCCTCACCTGATGAAGATGCCTCACCTGCCTTTTTCTCCAGCAGATTTTGCGCAATCTTATATGCATTAACGCCGCTTACATTTCCTATACTCACTTAAAACCCCTCTTTTGTTATACTCTCAATAATTCTAATGTTCTCAACACCATGTTTTTCGTCACCTCAATCACACTCAGATTAGCCTGATAGGAAGCTTTCGCCTCGCGCATATCTGTCATCTCAATCAGCGTATTCACATTTGGTCGCAATACATACCCTTCTTCATCTGCTGCCGGATGGGTTGGGTCATAACTTTTATCAAACGGCGCGCTATCATAGCCAACCCTATCGACCACAACCTTATCCGCCCCAAGCGCTCTATCGAATATAGTTTTAAAACTAATCGTTTTGCGCTGATATGGGTCTCCCCCTGGGGTGGTTGCAACCGAATCGGCATTGGCAATATTTTGAGCAATAATCTTTAGCCGCTCATTTTGCGCTGACATTCCCGTTGCTGCGATATCTATAGCTTTCATAATTTACACCTTTTCATCCTATTGTTGATCCCCAATGGCGGTTTTGAATAATTGCATCATCTTTCTATAAAGATTGGTAGTTTTTTGGTATTCAAGGCTATTTTTCGTCACTTCCATAATTTCCTGCTCCAAAGAAACCTTATTCCCCGTTGGCGTGACCTCAAAGGCATTACTATTAGCAGAAGCAAAATTTGTGCCTGAACCCGAATTTCCCGCAATATGGTTTGGCTTGGTTTGGTTTACCACCACGCTCCTATCCACAGATTTATATACTTCACGGAAATTTAGCGGCTTCAAATCCTTGCGGTCATAGCCCGGCGTATTTGCATTTGCTACGTTCTGCGCTAATAATTCCTGCCGTTCTTCGCGATATTTCATATTAGTCTGCATTGCGCCAAATAATTTTATCTTTGCTAAATTCATAAAAACCTTTTATTTATACCTCTTATTGTGTATCTTACCCGCAATTGATTAATAAAACGTTAACAGTAGGCAAAAATTTCCCATGTTGTTCATATCCAGGAAGGTAAATGAGTCAATTATCATAAATAACAATATAGAACTCAAAGTTCTTGAAGTTAAAGGTAAATCGGTAAAACTAGGGTTTGACTTCCCAAAAACTGCATCAGTGTTGCGAAAAGAGCTATATGACAAAATTATGGCGGAAAACCTTGCTGCCGCGCAGTCTTCTGCGGATGACGATTTCTCAGATGCATTTATTGCTAAAAGCGATGACGAGTAGGCAATTTTTGCCTAGCTAGCTATGATTTTTGGTTAGAACATCTTTCATTTTCCGCCGCCTTGCGCCTATTCTCAATTTTATCAAGCATAGATAGTCCGTTTTTTCCATCCAGCATTTTGCTAAGATATTCGTTACCAACATCAGCTCTTTCATACGCAGCTTCAAAACTACGCACCATCTCCTGATCATCGTGCCGCGGGGTAAAAGGACTGACAATAGTAGCCACATCCTGAGCAGATTGCATCGGTTTAGGCTCATCCTCAGCAGGTGGATTTTTCAATTTAAAAGGCGTCTCTACCTCAGGAACTTGCGCACCACCTACTTCTTGCGGTGCAGGGACAGGTTCTGCAACTCCAATTTTCAATGGCGATGGCGGTTTCAGCTCTGAGCTTGCTTGCAAAGCCAATGGACTTGGTGCGGATGGCAATGTTTTATTGCCTGCCGATCTAGAAGGCGCAGGCACTTTCGTATCAACCTCGCCACTTTCAGCCACCTCTTGCGATTTTTGCTCACTCCCTCCTTCAGGCTTTCTTGCAACCGGATTTTTCACCCCTGCAGAAAACGACCTCGGAAGATCCCATCTTTTAAATGGTGTCGCAGGTTTTGCTACTTTAACTTCCAATGGCGGTGTTGATTGCGCTGGCTCTCCACTTGCCAACACAGAAGGCGCAGGCGTAGATATATCTGCACCCGCTCCTCGATCTGGAGATTTCCTAGTCCACCCCTGCAGACCAGCTGGAATCATTGAAACACCCGCTCCCTCACCTCTTCTGGGCGGCAAAATAGTTGTCGGCCTAGACTCTCCTTTAGGAGGCTCGCCCCCCCCCCTCGGCGCAGGAAGCACTGTTGGTCGCTCAACTCCTCCCAGCACAACTAACTCACTGCGCATAATATCGAGCGCTTCTTGCACTTGCCCTTCATTAATCTCATCAAGATTATTAGCAATCATTGCAAATGCCTGCTCAAAAGCCCTATCATCATTTGGAAAAATTCCTTCTTGAGATATTTGACGTAGCGCCCGCACAAAACCCTTCAAACTCTCTGCAATCCCCTTAATATCGAACTTAGCCGAACGAAAATAAGGAGCAGTAATAGTTACGCTATTATCATCAGCATCAGGAACAACTTTTAAAGCACTGTCAGATTGTCTTTTAGGATTGCGGTATATCTTAGCGGCATTACTGTAGAATGCAGCATTATCTGAGCCAGTACCCAAATCACCATCTGTAGTAATCTTCATCGCAAGCCCGATAGCCTGCCCCGGTTTATCTTTACTATCTTTGCCAGACTTCGTTATAGCCACTTCAGCAGGACGCGAACTACCTCGCCCAGCTCCAGAAACCTTAATTGGCCTAGTACCCAAAAGTTCCAAAGTTGATGTTTCATAGGCGGTAAACTCAATATTCACCTCACCACATCTTGCCTTGCCGTTCGCTAAAATTTTATCCTCATCTATAGAAGCCATCTTTAATATCTCCAGAATATATAATTATATTAATTGGCGCGATTTATTAATTATTTTAAACCAAATGTCAATTATTTTCTTTTTAAATTATTTTGCTATAATCCATCAATGACGGATGACACAAGAAATAATGATAAAAAAGAAAAGGTTGCTATTGCGCTGGAATATGAGCGTGATACCGACCCCGCTCCGAAGATTGTCGCCACCGGAAAAAATGAACTGGCCGAAAAGATTATCGCAATCGCAAAAGAGCATGGGGTGGAAGTACGACAAGATAGAGAGCTAGCGGAAATTCTTTCTGTTCTCGAAGTTGATTCATTGATTCCGTTTGAGGCTTATGCTAGTGTCGCAGAAATATTATCTTATATATATCGTAAAAATCGGGAAAAAATGGATGGAGATAGCGAAAAGAATTGATGCCGCCATTGAATATCTGAATAAGGCGCATGAGGAATCCAAGAAGGGAATCATTATAAATCTTGATGGATTTCAGGACGAGGTAAGAGATATCTGCGTTGAAGTAGTGAAGCTCCCTACGGAAGATGCAATGCTACATGCCGAGAAATTTCAAATCCTCTCCGACAAATTGAGCGATTTTGAGGTAGACTTACGGCAAAAGCAGCTTGAAGTGCAAAATGACATACAAAATCTGAACACTAAGAAGAAGGCTTTGAAATCATATAACAAGGTTTCGCATAGCGGCAACAGCAACGATAATACGGAAGATTAATCTCAATGGAAGCTATGGTAATTGCAAAATCTATTCTCGCGCTAGTATTCGTTATTGCGCTGATTGCCCTCACGGCGATTGCATTTCAAAAACTCGCCATTGAAAAGAGATTCAGTAAAACCGCCAAAGCGAAACGCCTAAAGCTTGTCGATAGCCTATATATAGACGCTAAAAGAAAGCTGATATTAGTAACAAAAGATGAAGACGAAGTTTTATTGCT
>PCXJ01000082.1:0-13209 GCA_002787615.1 Alphaproteobacteria bacterium CG11_big_fil_rev_8_21_14_0_20_44_7 | reverse complement strand
AAAAGCCTAGCTACTCAACTATTTTCTCGGCAGCCTCAACGGTATATCCAAGTGACTTCCAATTTTCAATCCCACCGGAATACACATAAACATATTGATATCCCGCACCGATTGCCTTACCCGCCGCAATATGGCTGGCTTGGCATTGAACATTCTGGCAATAAAACACCAACTTCTTATGCACATCGGCTTCAACCTTGGCAAGCGTTTCAGCATTCACATCAATTGCAGGCAGGCTGATTGCACTTGCAATATGCTCCTCAGCATAATCTTCTGCCCTTCTAGCATCAATAAGGACAAATGCGGCTTCATCATCAATCATCTTATGTAGCGTTTCACCGGAAATTGTTTTTACGTCATTCAATTGACCAGCGAAACTTGGCATCGCGATTAATACAAATAATAGAAAAAGAATTTTTATTTTTGGCATCTGATACATGGCAACTCCTAATGTTTCATTGACAATAATATATATCAATTTATTGTTCTTTTCCAGTAATTTATATTTTTGACAAATGAAAACTAAACTTTTTTTAATACCCGCATTGATTTCCACCATATTATCCGGCTGTGGCGATGATAATGTGAATCAGCAAACCGATAGCCAGCATGAGCAGCAATCAATCAAGCTGGAGCAGAGCGAATTTGTAACAAATAGTGAGATTGAGATTGTGCAAGCCTCCTATGATGGCAACTTCCGCAGGGTTCGCGCGCTATTGGAACAAAAAGAAGCAAACACCTATTCTTCCGACAAGGAAGGAACAACGCCGATTATGGCTGCTTCAATTTCGGGGCATGAAGATATTGTTGAACTGCTTTTGGAAAGAATTTTCGCCGGTGATAAGGTCAGGCTTGATACCGGAGATTTGCAAGGTAACACAGCCATAATGTATGCAACGGAAGGTAAACACCCGAAGATTATCAGGATGCTACGCAAGCATGGAGCAAGCCCGAATACTTTTGATGATGAGCGCAATTTTCCGATTCATCGCGCTGTAGATATAGGTGACATTGAGGTCATAAAAGCCTTACTGGAAGATATCCCCGGAACGAAAGCTCCGAATCCGAATGCAAGGAATATTTCCGGCGAAACCCCCCTACACTTAGCTGCCAGAAAGAAATCTGCCGAGCTAATTGATACATTAGTCAGCTTTGGTGCGCTAACTGATGAAATTAACGTTCAGGGCTTAACCCCGCTAATGTATGCTGTGCTGGATGCTGATAATCGCATTATTGACAAACTTCTTGAGCATGGTGCAAATATCAATTTTGTGAACAAATCTGGGCTCACCCCACTCACTCAGGCATTACAAAGAAAAGATTATAACACTACGATGCATTTGCTCATCAAAGGCGCTGATGCTAATCTTCATTCTCGCAATATGGCTTCCCCGCTTCAGATTGCGGTAAATATGGAAAATGCTGATTTGGCTACTGTCAAAGCCTTGCTCGCCAAAGGTGCTGAGCTAGAAAACCCTGATATGCCACTCGGAAACGCACTGCGCTGGGCAATACATAAAGGTAATGCGGAAATAATCTATACCCTGATTACTTCCGGCTCTGACATCCAAACACTTGAAAGAGACCATGATAATGGATTACTGCAAGCACTTAATGCCAAAGACGAAGATATTGCACGTATCATGGTTGAGAATGGTGCTGACGTTAACAAAATTGATAAAGACGGATACACACCATTGGCGCTGGCTTTACATAATAACTATCTTGAGCTTTCGCAGATGATTATTGATAACGGTGCGAATGTGAATAAAATCACCAAAAATCCAAATGCTGCTCCGATTGAAATTGCAATTGACGATAACAACGCCACTTTGCTTGAGCTCTTATTTAATAACGGCCTCTCTGCAAACCCTGACAGAGTATTGCTAAGAGCCGTTTCTGAATCAAAAGACAAACTTATTGAGCCGCTTTTAACCAAAGGCGCAAATCCAAATATTATGGATAATCAGGGGCACCCTCTCCTATGGCTTGCCGCCGCAAAAGCTAGCCTCAACACAGTAAAGCCCTTGCTAGAACATGGCGCGAAGATTGATGTGAAAGATAAGGAAAAAGGCGCAACACCGCTATTAATGTCAATTGTTGCTAAAGCGCCGGATGTCACTAATTACCTACTTGAGAATAAGGCAGACCCGAATATCAAGGATAATAATGGCATGAACGCACTTAGCTATGCAGTTCTCACTAATCAGCAATCCATTATCAAGCCACTGATTGATGCAGGAACGGATCTTGATAATAAAGATAATGCAGGGCGCACTATCTTTTCTCTACTTGAAGAAAGTAATTTGAAAGAGAATGAAAAAAAGCAAATCCTCACTATACTAAAACAATAATTGCGGATAGAAGCGGTTTAACCCAATTTAGTAATTAATCCTAATTGACATTGATTTGCATTTACTATAATTAATTGCACAGAAATCCTAACCTCGGAGATTCTGATGCTAAACAAATTCCTTCTCTCAATATTGCTCGTTGCAACTATTTCCCTGCCTGCATATGCGCGTGACCAAATAAGAGTCGTTGGCTCATCAACGGTTTATCCCTTCGTCACCACAGTAGCAGAGCAATATGGCAGAAAAACCGGTTTCAATACACCGATTGTTGAATCTACGGGAACTGGTGGCGGATTTAAATTATTTTGCTCCGGAAAAGGTTTGTCTTACCCAGATATTGCAAATGCTTCGCGCAGAATAAAGCCAAATGAGCTTCTGGATTGCTATAAAAACAATGTACTGGATATTAAAGAAATTAAGTTCGGCTTTGATGGAATCGTGCTTGCCAATTCTGTTGAATCTCCATCATTTGATCTTACCGTAAGTGATATATTCCTAGCGCTGGCGCGTAAAATCCCTTCCAGAAAAAACCCAAACAAGCTAGTGGATAACTACTATAAAAGCTGGGATGAAATAAACCCCTCTTTTCCAAAGCAAAAAATCTCAGTTTATGGTCCGCCGCCAACCTCCGGCACACGTGACGCTTTTGTTGAGTTAGTTATGGAAGCTGGTTGCTGGCATCTTGATGCATACAAAAACCTCTATGAAAATTTTAATGAACGCAAAAAAGCTTGCCATATGATTCGCGAAGATGGCGTATATGTTGAAGCGGGTGAGAATGACAACCTGATTGTACAAAAGCTGAAAGCTAACCCACAATCTCTCGGGATTTTCGGATTTAGCTTTTTGGAAGAGAATGCAAATTTCGTACAAGGCTCTGCAATCTCTAGCGTGAAACCAACTCATGATTCGATTGCCAGCGGACAATATATAATCTCCCGTCCACTATTCGTTTATATCAAAGGCGAGAATATAGGTCTTGTGCCCGGCATTGAAGAATTCATTAAAGAGCTTGTTAGTGATGAGGCGATTGCTCCTTACGGTTATCTTGAAGAACGCGGACTAATTCCTCTGCCTGATGCCGAGTTGAAGAAAATGCAGAAAGATGCTGTCGCTGGCAAAAAACTGGAAAATTTGGTGGAAGAAGAAAAAGCAGAGTTTGAGCAAATCAAACAAAATGCTGTCAATCTCGCACCAGCTTCCGGCTCAAGCGAAACCCCACAACCTGCCGCCGAAAAATAATTGTTCGGAAAAAACCCCATACGCAAACCGGCCAAAGGTGATGGCGCAACTCTGGAAGTCGTAAAAATATTCCCGACTATTCAGGGAGAAGGACCACATGCCGGAAAACCCGCCATCTTCATCCGCCTTGGTGGCTGCAACCTCGCCTGCAATTTCTGCGATACGGAATTTGAGGATTTCAACACCCTGCCCCTTGACGATATTTTGCAAAAAGTTGAGGAGTGCCACATTAATCAGAGCCTTATAGTAATCACCGGAGGCGAACCTCTGCGCCAGCCAATCGCAAAACTCTGCGCGGCTTTGATTGCGCGTAATTTCACCATTCAAATTGAAACTAATGGCACGCTATATCAGGATTTGCCGCCGCAAGTGGAAATCATCTGCTCACCAAAAACCAAAACCGCTTTGCGCCCTGATTTGCTAAAGCGCATAACTGCATTTAAATTCCTGATTTCCAAGCATAACGCTGATTATAGCAAAGTGCCCAACATCGGGCAAACCAGCCAACCGATTTATATCCAGCCGATTGATGAGTATGATGCGAAGAAAAATCAGGATAATCTTGAATTAGCAAAATCTATAGCTTTGGAGAAGGGATATAATTTATCCATACAATTGCACAAAATTATTGGGGTGGAATAATGAGCAAAAAAGCAGTTATATTATTAAGCGGCGGGTTGGACTCTCTCACCACATTTGCAATTGCCCGCGATAAAGGCTTTGAATGCCTAGCCTTGAGCTTTGATTATGGTCAACGCCATGCAATCGAACTGGAAAAAGCAAAAAAGATTGCCCTTATTCATGCCGCCGAGCATAAAATCATCCGCATTGATAATTTTGGCGGCTCAGCCTTGGTCGATAATGGAATCGCAGTGCCAAAGCAAGGAATTAGCGAGGAGATTCCCACAACATATGTTCCCGCACGCAACACTATTTTCCTGTCCTATGCCCTCGCCTATGCGGAAGTTTTGGCGGCTGATGATATATTCATCGGTGTAAATGCGCTGGATTATAGCGGCTATCCCGATTGCCGCCCTGAATTCATCAATGCTTATGAGGAAATGGCAAATCTTGCAACCAAGCGCGGAGTAGAAGGCAAAAAACTCACCATCCACACACCGTTGATTAACCTGACAAAAGCCGAGATTATTAAAGCCGGATTAGCGCTAGATGTTGATTACGCTTTAAGCACCTCTTGCTATGACCCTATCCAAGAAAAAGCATGCGGGGCTTGCGATTCCTGCCGATTGCGGTTAAAAGGTTTTGAAGAAGCAGGAATAACCGATCCGATTGAGTATTATTAACCGCGTCATTGCCTGAATTGCGCCTGCAATTCTAGGGCAATCTAAAGCGTAATATGTTGCACTAGATTCCCCTAGAATTTTTTGCAAAAAATTCAGGGAATGACAAGGAGAGTATAGATGACAGATTATGATAAATTAAAACAGCTAGGCGAAAAAACCGCATTGCCGCAATCACCCGATGAAGCAATGCTGGAGGCTGTGGATAACCCGCATATTGATGTGGATTATAATATCCGCTTCACCTGTCCGGAATTTACCTCACTTTGCCCGCTGACAGGACAACCGGATTTTGCCAAATTCATCATAGATTATATCCCTGCCGAAAAAATATTGGAAAGCAAATCGCTCAAGCTTTTTATGCACTCATTCCGCAACCATGGCGATTTTCACGAAGCCTGCACAATATATATCGCCAAGCGCATTATCGCCGAAATTAAGCCGAAATGGCTGCGGATTGCAGGGCTTTGGTATCCGCGCGGCGGCATCCCGATTGATATATTTTACCAAACCGCAGAAGCGCCAAAAGGCGCACTTATCCCCGAATTAGTCTGCGATGAATATAAAGGTCGCTAAAAATCTTGCATATTGCGCAGCTTTATTATAGAAACTTCCTTCACAATGCACCCCTAGCTCAACTGGATAGAGTACCTGACTACGAATCAGGCGGTTAGAGGTTCGAATCCTCTGGGGTGCACCATTAAGCAATAGGGCATAGCCCAACAGTGCGGCTTTGATTTAACAACAAGACTCTAGCTACTCTGCTTTGCTTCTTTATCAAAAAAGAACATCACGCCCCAAGATAGCATACCCAATATCAAAAACCCGCTAACGATTGGAATCAGTGTGCCGTCATACATTTGCCCGATTATTGTGCCGGATATTATCGCAATCACCGATGAGGATGAGCCTATAATTGCCGATGCCAAACCTGCGATATCTCCCATCGGCTCTAATGCCAGCGCGTTTAAATTACCAAATAAAATTCCGAAGCAGAATAGTAAAGCCATGCCATATAAAAAGAACATCCAAAACTGGATATCGACAAAATAATGAGCGAGCAGGAATAGCGCCGATAAAATCGTCATGATAGCTATGGCGCGAACAGATAAATATCTCATGCCGAATTTTTCTACTAATTGCGAATTCACAAGGGATGAAACGCCAAATGCCAGTGCTTGCAGCCCAAAATACACCACGAACATTTTTCCAACCCCAAATTGCCCCTGAAAAATCTGCTGTGCGGAATTCAGATCACCTATCAAAGCCCCGAAAATAAGCCCCATACAAATTGTATAACAAACCGTTTGGCGGTTAGAAAACACCGTCTTTATGCCGCTTGTGATATTTGACAGATTAAAAGCAATGCGGTTTTCTTCCGGCAGAGTTTCTTCCAATCTAAAAGCCACCCAGACCATAACAAGACTCGAATAAAGGATATATAACGCAAAGATATAGCGCCATGATGCCAGCAGCAATATCCCCTGCCCCAAGGCCGGAGCAATGATCGGAACGGTGATAAAAATCATCATTACCAATGACATCACCCGTGCCATATGCCGCCCGCTATATTTATCACGCACAATCGACATGCAAGCAACATAAGGGCCTGAAGCCCCAAGCCCTTGCACAAAACGCCCGAAAAGCATTAGCTCAATATTGCCGGAAAGAAAGCATATCACACTGCCCAGCAAATATAGTGATAAGGCGAGAAACAAAGCTTTCTTGCGGCCAACAGCATCCGAAAGCGGGCCACTTATAAGCTGACCAATCGCCAAGCCGATAAACACTGAGCTAATAATATATTGCGCCTGATTAGGATGACTCACCTCCAACGCCTTCCCGATAACGCCAAGCGCGGGCAGCATCGCATCTATAGAAATCGCCACGACAGACATCAGCAGCGCCATCAGGACAATAAATTCCTTATCACTAGCAGTTTTGTTTTGATTATTCATAAATTATTCAACCGGAATCTTGTCGAATAATTCTTTCTTCGGATTATATTCATGCAAGCTGCCATCTGCTATTGCAAAATACCAGCCATGAAGCTTTAGCTTTTTCTCTTCTATGCGTGATTTTATCCATGGGAAGGTCAAAAGATTATTCAATGAAAGTAAAATACTCTCTTTTTCGCAACTATGCTGAAGAACCGATTCTTTGGCTTGCGGATTTTCTCTGATAGTTTTTTCCTTTGCAGCACTTGCTACATTAACCCATTTTGCAATAAAATCCGTACCATCAACATTATCCGAATTTAGTAAACTGTGAATACCGGCGCAATTGCTATGACCAAGCACCACAATATGCCTTACGCCCAACACACATACGCCGAATTCCAGCGCGGCACTAACCCCGTGCAGCCCCGAATCCGATTTCTCACAAGGCGGAACGATATTTGCAACATTGCGGATAACAAATATATCTCCGGGATCCGCGCTAGTTATAATCGAAGGGTCAACTCTGGAATCGCTACAGGCAATAATCAAAGTTTTTGGGGATTGTCCGGTTTTTTTCAACTCTTCATATAGAGTTGAACCCGAGGCAAAATATTTCTTATAGAATTCGCGATAACCTTTTATCAGAGCAGAAAGTTCAGCCATAAATCCACATAGTTCAGTTTGTTCAATTTTAATTTTGCATTGGCAATATATAGCTATGAGCAAAAATCACAAGTGGCAATTATGAGCAATTAGAGGAATCAGATATTCAAAACATCATCATGCGTGCTGGCAGCGATTACCATCACTTCCGCTTGCAAATCATCCGGCACTTTCAACTCTTGCAAGGTCGCCTTCAAATGCCCTGCAACTGCTGCAAAATGCTCCTCTTTCAAAGCTAGCCTTTTATGTGCGGCACGCATTCCCTTACCGGAATAATTATTAGGTCCACCAAACGCATATGTCAGAAAAGCCTTCTGGTGCTTTTCCTGCCGCGGCATATCGGTATTCTCAAAAAAATGGTTTATGCTTGGGTCTGCCAGCACTTTACGATAAAAAATTTTGACTGCTAAATCAACTGCGCCCTCACCACCAATTCTTTCATATAAACTTGTCATAACATCCCTTTGTTTTTTGTTCGGCACAAAATAAACCATAGGTTGTTTTAGTCAAGCCTTATAGTAATCGGTAGAAAGCTATCTCGCCTTTTCAACCGCCGCTTTCACAGCATCCTTACTCAGCAATGGCTCTAACAATATGCCCTCCGGCGCAGAAGTGCCATAAACCGCATTGAATGGAATGCCATAGCGATTATACTTCTTGATATATTCCAGCAAATGCTTCTGGGGTTTTGTCATATCTCCGCGCATAGTTATCACATCTTTCTGCGCGAAAATTTCTTCAATTTCATCAGTAGCCAGAACGCGAATTTTATTTGCCTGACAATTCACACACCATGAGGCGGTGATATCCACAAACACAACCTTTCCCTGCTCCACCAATTCAGGAATCTTTTCCTCATCAAATTCATACCAAATAACTTCTTCGGTGGTTTTTGCTTCTCCCATAGGGCTGGTTTCAGTCATCACTAACTGGCCATATAAAATACTGCCCAGCCATAATGATGTCAGCAATAATAGCAATCCCAGAATTTGCTTTGCCGTGTTCATCCACTTACCGGGTTTGGGTAGAAAATTAGCAAAATTCGGGTTGGCGGCAAAAAGCAAATATGGAAATGCCATGCCGACACCCATAATCGTAAATATCAGAAAAATATCAAAAACACTTCCCGCCAGAGCAAAGCTAACCGCAGTTACCAGAACCGGAGCAGTACAAGCAGTTCCAAGCAAGGTTGCCAACACCCCCGCCAGAAAATTACCGACCATACTATCCTTATGCACTCCGGAATCAGAAATCCATGAAGGCACGCGCAAATGGAAAACTCCAAACAAGCTAAGCGCAAAAATAAATGTCACTAAGGTGAGCAGGCCAACAAATATCGGCGATTGAAAATGCAAGCCCCAGCCCAAATTATGCCCAGCACTTTTTAGGATTGCAGTTCCCGCTGCTAACACCAGAAATGAGGTAATAATCCCTGCAGATGTAGATAGGAAATTCATACGTGCATGGGCGCGTTCTTTGCCAACCTGCTTGATAACACTCAAAACTTTGAGCGATAAAACCGGCAAAACGCAAGGCATGATATTCAGTAACAAGCCTGCCAGAAACGCAGTGATGATAATTGAAAAATTGAATGACTCAGCATTTACATTCTCACCCGCTTCAACAGCTATTTCACCTGCTTCCCAGCTTAATTGCATATCAAACGGCACGCAAATCTGGTTACATACTGCGCCTTTTAAATTCAGGTTTATATATGGCTTAGCGCCGAGCTTACCATCCACGGGGAATATTGCTCCACCGTGATAAACATTGGTTTTGATGCCATATTCCTCATGAAGTTCATATTCAGGATAAATAACCTCCTGCACTTCAAAATCCCTTGAGCCGGAAAAATCAAATTCCGTTGCCCAACCAGCCTCACCGGGGTCTTTATAATATATATGCCAGTCGGGGTCGGTTTTCACTTCAACCGAAACTTCTGAATTATCTATTAAAATCCGCGCCTTAACATTATCGCTGCTTGCCCAATCAGATTGCACAAAGCTAGCATTCGCTGCGTTTGCGAATAGGAGGATAGATAAAAATATCCAAAAACTAAATCTCATCCACTTTCTTTCCTTCCAGAACTTTTTTGATTTCACCATCCATAATTTTTTGCGCCAGTGTTTCTGTTTTATGGTTCAACTCTTCACGCAAATCATCAATTTTTGCGCGGTCACTCCCCTGCAACTCACGCTCTAAATCTTTAACTATACTAATTATACTCTCATGCTCGGCACTTGTTAAATTATATCTTTCTAAATATAGCTTTAATGAATTGAGCAGCCTTTCCGCCTCGGTTTTTGATTCCTGCAATAAGCGCGCTTCCATATCCGTCCGCGCATTCTCCATGGAGTCACGAATCATTTTCTCCACCTGTTCCGGCTGCAAACCATAGGAAGGCTTGACCTCAATTTTTTGCTCTATTCCGGTTTTTTCTTCACGGGCAGAAACTGTCAGCAAACCATCTGCATCAACATTAAAAGTGATTTTTATGCGCGCAGCTCCGGCTGGCATCGGCGGGATTCCCGTTAGCTCAAACTTCGCCAGCGATCTGCAATCGGCAACCATTTCCCGCTCGCCCTGCACCACATGAATTATCATTCCGGTTTGGTCATTTTCATAAGTAGTAAATTCCTGCTCATAACTGCACGGAATCGGCGTGTTACGATAGATAACTTTTTCCACGATATCATGCATGGTTTCCAAGCCTAACGAAAGCGGAATAACATCCAGTAACAAATTATTTGAACCATGAGTGAGAGCTTCTGCCTGAATCGCCGCACCCAGCGCCACAACTTCATCTGGGTTGATGTCGGTTAACGGCTTTGTACCGAAAAACCCTTCTACTAATTTTTGCACAAGTGGAACACGGGTTGAGCCGCCAACCATCACCACGCCTTTGATATCATTCGCACTAAGCTCAGCATCAGACAAAGCAGCTTTGCATATCTCAATCGTTTTTTGCACAAGCGGCATTATCGCATCATCAAAATCCAGCTCGGCATTTTCTTTTTTCTTCCGCGCTTCAAGAACATTGCAGCCTGTGATCTTGGCAATTTCAGCGTCAAAATCATCCCCGCCAAGATGCGTATCACCGCCTGTTGCCAAAACCTGAAAAACACCTTTTTTCATCCGCAATATGGAAATATCAAACGTTCCACCGCCTAAATCATAAATCGCGTAAATTCCCTCAACGCTTTTATCTAAGCCATATGCCAGCGCGGCGGCAGTCGGCTCATTTATCAGGCGCAACACTTCCAGACCTGCTAATCTTGCTGCATCTTTGGTTGCAGAACGTTGCGTATCATCAAAATATGCAGGCACGGTTATCACCGCTTTTTTCACTTCTTTTCCCAGCGCATCCTCAGCCTGCAAGCGTAAGATTTTCAGAATCTCGGCAGAAATTTCTACCGGAGTTTGCCCTTCAACCTTCTCCACAGGGTTATTCATCCTGCGTTTTATAGAGTGAATTTCCTTACCGTTTATTGTCACTACCGATGGCAAAATATCGCCAATGATTTGCGGCTTTTCTTCACGCGAAATTGCCACCAGCGAATTTGTCGTGCCCAAATCAATCCCCACTGCGACTTCTTCTTCATGCGGTAATGGTGTTTCCCCTGGTTCGTGAATTTGTAGCAACATTAGTTTTTAGACTCCTCAATAAATCGGCTCAGATATTTTATCCGCACAAAAGTTTCTTTATCTTCTGTCTTAGCGAACTGCTTATATAACTTCGCGATTTCTTTTTTCACATCATCAACATTTCCGCTCTCACGCAATTCCATCATTTCCATCAGCAATTCGGGTGAGGCTTCCAATTTCTCATCACCAATCATATATTCTGCCCGTTTCTGTGGATTTTGCAGGGTTTTATAAGCAAGGTTATATAATGCCGATTTTTGCATAGCTTCGGCTTCATTTTGCTTTGAATTTTTAAACACATCAGGATGGAACTGGCGTTGCAGCTCAAAATAGGCATCATCCAGCTTTTCCGGATTTATATCAAACTGCCGCTTCAGCCCAAAAATTTTAAAGTAATCCTGCATTATTTTACTTCACTTCACAAATTTCATCATATAATTAATGTTAGTGTCGCCAGTCAGCTTAAAATTTTCATTCACTGGATTAAAGCTCACCCCCACAACCTCTTCTAATTGCAAGTCATTTTCCAAAACTCGGTTAACCTCCGAAGGTTTGAGAAATTTTTTCCAATCATGCGTGCCCTTAGGCAAAATCCGCAAAATATATTCCGCACCTATAATTGCGAATAAATATGATTTTGGCGTGCGGTTGATAGTTGCTAAAAACATCATGCCTTTCGGTTTCAGTAAATTCGCACAAGATTTCAGGAAAAGCTCAACATCGGCAACATGCTCAACAACTTCCATATTCAGAATTATATCAAACTCACCCTTCAAATTCTCAACATTGCCATGCACGAAATTGATTTTAATATCCTCTCTATCTGCATAAGTTTGCGCTACTTTAATATTTTTTTCTGAAGCATCCACTCCGGTCACATCTGCACCCAATCTTGCCATTGGTACGGAAAGCAATCCACCGCCGCAGCCAATATCCAGAATCTTCAAACCCTTCAAAGGCTGGAGGTTATCCTTAAGCTTAAAATGCGCAATGGCATTATCGCGTATATACTTGATACGCAAAGGATTGAGTAAATGAAGCGGACGGAACTTTCCCTTTTCATCCCACCATTCATCAGCAATGCGAGAGAATTTTTCTACTTCCGATTCATCAATTGTTTGCGCCTTCGCCATTGCCTGAATATGGGGAAGTTATCAGTCAAAAGCAAGGCTTACTTATGTTTTTCGGTGAACTCTTTTATTACCGGCACAACAAATTCACGGAATCTGCGGCCATTAAAAATCCCATAATGCCCAACATCTTTTTGCAGATGGTAATGCTTTTTGGATTTTGCCAAATTCTTACATAAAGTAAGCGCAGCATGGGATTGACCTACTCCGGCGATATCATCATTTTCACCCTCAAGCGCGATTAGCGCAGTTTTTGTGATATGCTCCATTCGCACCGGACGCCCGCGAGATTCAAACTTACCTTGCGGCAAATCAAAATCCTGAAACACCTTTTTGATTGTCTGCAAATAAAACTCTGCCGTGATATCCATAACTGAAAGATATTCGTCATAGAATTTTTCGTGCTTTTCCGCACTTTCGCCATCGCCTTCTATCAGATGATTGAAATAATCCTTATGTTTCTGAATATGGTCATCCGGTTTCATCGAAAGGAATCCGGCAAGCTGCAAGAATCCGGGATAAACTTTCCTTCCTGCACCTTTATAAGTAAGCGGCACACGGGTTATCAAATGCTGCTCAAACCATTCTATCGGTTTTTTATCTGCCAGCTCATTCACCATTGTCGGGTTAATACGCCCATCAATTGGGCCACCAATAAGAATCATTGATTTTGGATGATATTTACGCCCCTCATTTTCCATAATTGCAACTGCTGCTGCAACCGGAACAACTGGCTGGCAAACTGCCATAACATGACAATCACCTTTCAGCTTCTCGATAAACTCCATTGTGTAATCAATATAATCATCTAAATCAAACTCACCTTCGGTCAGAGGGACTTCACGGGCATTCGTCCAATCCGTGATATACACATCAAAAAACGGGAGCATATCTTCCACAGTACCACGAAGCAATGTTGCATAATGGCCGGACA
>PCXJ01000049.1 GCA_002787615.1 Alphaproteobacteria bacterium CG11_big_fil_rev_8_21_14_0_20_44_7 | reverse complement strand
TGGATGTTGAGGCGCATCTTTCACCGGGGGCGAGCTTATCGGCATTCATCGCCAAGCACATGGAACAACCCGGTTCGCGCCAGTCAAATCCTGCCGCGATAAATATCTTGTCCAGCCCTTCTTCTTCGGCTTGCTGCTTCACCAACCCGCTACCCGGAACAATCATTGCATAAACGCTATCTGCCACTTTTTTGCCTTCGGCGATTTTGGCAACTTCGCGCAAATCTTCAATCCTGCCATTTGTGCATGAGCCGATAAACACCTTATCCACCTTAACTTCGGTCAGCTTTTCGCCTTCTTTCAAACCCATATATTCCAGTGAGCGCTTGACTGCCACACGGCGATTTTCATCGGCAAAATCAGAAAGCATCGGCACGTTTGCAGTTATTGGCGCAACATCTTGCGGGCTTGTTCCCCATGTAACTTGCGGGGCAATATCAGCAGCGTTCAACTTGATTTTCTCATCAAATTTCGCGCCCTCATCAGTCAACAAAGCTTTCCAGAATGCCACTGCTTCATCAAAATCTGCACCTTTAGGCGCAAGCGGACGGCCTTTTATATATTCAAATGTTTTTTCATCAGGAGCAATAAGCCCTGCGCGCGCGCCTGCTTCAATCGTCATATTGCACACGGTCATGCGCCCTTCCATCGAAAGCCCGCGAATTGTCGAGCCGGCAAATTCAATCACATATCCTGTACCGCCTGCCGTGCCGATGATACCGATAATCGCCAGCGCCACATCTTTTGCAGTAACACCCAAAGGCAATTCGCCATCAACCGAAACCAGCATATTCTTTGATTTTGTTTGCATCAAAGTTTGCGTGGCAAGCACATGCTCAACTTCCGAAGTGCCGATTCCATGCGCCAATGCGCCGAATGCACCATGAGTGGAAGTGTGGGAATCCCCACAAACAATCGTCATACCCGGTTGGGTCATGCCTTGTTCAGGGCCAACAATATGCACAATCCCTTGGCGTATATCCATTAGCGGGTAATAGGGCACGCCGAATTCTTTGCAATTTGCTTCCAGAGTTTCCACCTGAATACGGCTGGTTTCATCCTCAATTCCGCGCGCTCTGCCTTCTGTCGGCACGTTATGGTCGGCCACAGCCAGAGTTGCATCGGGGCGGCGAACTTTACGCCCTGCATTGCGCAAACCCTCAAATGCTTGCGGGCTAGTCACTTCATGCACCAGATGGCGGTCAATATATAATGTTGAAACACCGTTTTCATCAGTGTCCACAACATGATTATCCCAGATTTTATCGTATAATGTTTTTGGCGATGTGTTTTGTAAATTGCTCATACTCTAGTTATTTACTAGATTTTGCACGAAAATCAAGTAAGGAATTTATCTTGCATGCTCCTGCTGAGAATTTGTCACATGTGCATCATAACCACCACGCGCAGAAGCCGCACGGTCAATAGCTCCCACCAATCTTTCAGCCAATGGCAAGCTAGGAACGGTGATATCAATTATAATTCTATCTTTACTTTGTCGTACCGAGTGCTTCACAAACTCTTCTCCCCATGAATTTTCGAGCTCCCTTCCCACAAAACCTTTGATAGATCTTGCTGCAGTAGCCGCAGCGTGAGCATCCGGAAACTCGTAACTAACCCAAATATTCATTGAGCCACCATCACTTAATCCATCAAGCTCTTTTTCACGCAACTGTCTGTTCAAATCCAAGATTACTTCTTTTACTTCACCGAATTCACCAGGACTAATCTGGCAAAAACCAGCTCTTTCGTAATAATATTCTACAAGATCGCCCGGTGCATGAATTACAAATAATACAGCACTCTTAATTCCTGTTCCTTTAATTATTTCAACTTGCTCTGGGGTAACATCTTTTAAAAACTTCCTGAATCTCACTTCCATATCATCTCCTAATTATTGTTAGTAACTCGATAAGGATGTTTATATAAAGTTTACGAAATTGTAAGGATTTATTAAGGTATTTATTTGTATTGAAACGCAGCAGCAGTGTCATTCAAGCATAACTGGAATCTAGGGTTTGTAGAACAGGCCACTACATATACCTCCCCCAACCCCTCCTATGAGGAGGGGGGCGATTCCATGTTCCATGCTCAATGCTCAATGTTCCATGCTCAATGCTCAATGCTCAATGTTCAATGCTCAATGCTCAATGTTCAATGTTCCTAAATCCTAAATCCTAAATCCTAATCCCCTACTTCCCGAAAAGGCCAAAAAACTTCCGCTTTTTCTTTTCAGGAATCACTGCCAGCGCGGTTTTCGGCTTTCTTTTAGCAATCTCGCGGCGATAAATCTCTATTCTATTCTCATAAAAATCAAGGTTGGAGGGGGCTTCATGCAGCTCGCGATATGGGTTGAAATTATCCACCATTTTCTCGATTGATAAATATTCATATAATGACGCCAGAAATTCGCGCTGAATCTGTAGTAAGCGCAACTCCTCCGCCACATCGGCGCGCGTATTAGTTATCAGGCGAAACATGCGAGTGCGCCTATCGGAAATCTTGTCATCGCGGATTGGGCGGCGTTTATATTCATCACCTTTGCGATAATCGAGGGAATCGAGAAATCTGACAAATTTCGTATAAGCTTCCTCAAAATCAGGATAATCGGATTTTGCCCGCAGAAATCCAACATCCTTGCCTCTGGAATATTCGGGCGGAAAATCATCTCCATACTCCTCCTCCATATCATCTGAATCTTGCGGTGGGGCTTGCTTTTTCTTTTCCGCGCGCTTTGCTTCTCGCGCCAGCGCCTTATCATATTCCAAACGGCGCACAGAATCGGACAAGGTTTCATAGGCCTCTTGCACAAGCCCAAACATCCTCATCGCATCAGAATTAGAGTTTTTATCGGGATGATATTTCAGCACAGCTTTACGATGCGCTTTTTTGATTTCAACTTGGGTTGCGCCCTGCCCGATGCACAAAATCCGATAATAGTTTTTCAAATCACCCATTTGTCGAGAATTTTTCGATAATCGCAGAAATTTCATCATTTCTGGTTTTGAAGCTGGTGCGGCTCACAATTAAGCGCGAAGTCACATCCATGATTTTTTCAATTTCCACCAAGCCATTCGCCTTTAGCGTTGCGCCGGAACTGACCAAATCCACAATTCTGTGGCACATGCCGAGCTTAGGGGCAAGCTCCATCGCCCCGTTTAATTTTATGCACTCCGCCTGCACACCTTTTGCGGCAAAATATTTCTGGGTGATATTCGGATATTTAGTGGCAATTCTGATATGACTCCAACTATCAGGATTATCCGCCTCGGCAACCTCAGCCGCTTCTGCCACTGATAAGCGACATTGACCGATTCCCAAATCCAGCGGTGAATATATATCATCATAGCCAAATTCTTCCAGCACATCATTGCCGACAACACCAATATCCGCGCCGCCAAATGCAACGAAGCTGGCAACATCAAATGCGCGCACACGGATTATGGAAATCCCCGCGATATTGGTAGAAAATTCCAACTTGCGCGAGTTTTCATCATAAAATTCCGCTTCCGGCTTAATTTCCGCCTTTGCCAGAATCGGCTCAAGCTCAGCCAGAATGCGCCCTTTAGGCACTGCGATAACCAAATCTTCTCTCATAGAGCTGTTATAAACAGTAATAAATTAGCGGTCAATTATTTGAGAACTATCGCTAGAATATTAAATCTTTTATCCATTGGACAAAATTATCTCCGGCAATATAAATCGCCAGAGTGTATAAGCCTATCCATGCCGTCCCGATTATCGCGCCTGCGATTATAAACAATCCATCACGGTTAAACAGCCCTAGGCTCATCAATACAATCGCAAAGCCCGGCACGGTATTGCTTAAAGGCAGAGGAATCGCCATCATAATCGCAAAAGCCAAGCAAAACACGGCGACAATACGCTCCGAGAAATCCGTACTCAGGAAAAGCAAGCGCGGGCGTACAAAATATTCCGCTTTCCTCAGTAGCTTCACCACCCCTTTGATAATCTTAATGCTGATATTCTTATCCAGAATTCTTTTGAGGATATATGGTGTTTTCCTGCCCATCATAAGCTGCACAGAAAGCACTATCACAATCGCTCCCAAAACGGTTGCAATCACCGGAGCTGGCGTTGGCAAAGCGGCAGGTGCAGCAAAAAGCAGCATGAAGAATGCAATTCCGCGCTCCTTAAAATTCTCCAGAATTTTGGCAAAACCAATGCTCTTTGCCGAACTGCCCGCCACCATTTCCTGCAAAATCTCCGATGCTTTCTTTTCCGATTCCAAAACTTTATATCCTGTTGATGACTCTTGATTAAATCGCAATCCAGCTTATTATATATATACGTAAGTTAAAAGAATGAATTTATAACGGAGAAGAAAATGTATAAACATCTCGCACTAGGGTTATTTAGCGCAGCATTATTAGCCAATGCGGCAAATGCAGAAACCAGCAAACCCCTCACCGGAGTTCCGGTGCAATCAAAACCTCTGGAAGAAACTTCTCACGATGAACCAATTGCAGACGAAGCCATAATTGTGCAAGAAGAATTTGAGGAAGACTCTGGAAACGATGTTGAATATGAAGCGACAGAAACCACCGAAACAAAAGAAAAAACTGCGGAAGATGTTCCGGGACAAAGGCCTGCTAATCTCAAAACTTTGATTGAAAAAGATGCGGAAATTGACCCATATGAAAAAGCCAAGCAGCTTGAAGACGGGCTAATCCGCAAACCTAAAGAAAATGTTTTTGAAATCAATGAACCTGCAACCATGCGCGTTAGCCCAAAAGAGGCAGAAATCCTAAGATGGCAAAAACAGCAGCAGGGGAAATATTAAATCTGAATTTTTTGCTTTAATTTGACGCAAGAGCGTGTATATTTTATGCGAATTGACCATTTAGGCATTTTGGGCATTTAAATAATCAAGGAGAATAATATGAAAAAACTATTGGTAACAACATTGGTAGCGGCATCTGCATTCGCAGTTTCTGCTTGTCATTCAGACGGAACAGGCAACACATATTTCTATGATCGTGACGGAAAAGGTAATATCCGCATTTCAGACAAAGAAGCGACACCATTTATCTGGGATGCTCCATGTGAAAAAACAGTTTATCACAGGGTAGCAACAGGCAATCGTCGCGGTAACGTAACTATTCCAATGCCGGGTGAAGATAAACCATATCAAACCCGCTATGTTTATCAGGGCGACAAATAAAACTTCCCCTAATATACAAAAACCAAAAACCCCCTCACCGCAGGGGGTTTTTATTTAGCCTAAATCAATCTGTGCACTAGCAGATAATATCTCACGCACTTTAAAAGCTCCTTTTTCAGGAACGGTAATTCCTGATTGGACTTCTTCTCCGAGACTCTGCAAAATTACATGCTGTGCAGTGATATCAGTATCCCTACCCCTCACGCATCCACATGAAAGCGAGCCATTATTAAGCACAATTTGACAATTGCTTACCTCTCCTGCAATCAACACATTCCCAATTTCTGGATTATCAGAAGGGTTGCTAACTACAATTCGACACCGCTCCAAATCACCGATGACAAATAAATTTCCGTTCACTACTTTAATTCTAGAGCCAATCATTTTTGGCGTGGTTATTAAAGACGCACCGCTCAAACTTAACTTTGCTCCTGTATCAACTTCAGGAACATCATCCCAACCCTCAGGATATTTGCCATTCAAAAAGCTGCGCATTGCATCTTCTTTCAAATCCGCAAACACTATATCAATTGCACGAGCAATAATATTATGGTTCATACCATCTGCAATCTTCACATTCCTCACCTCTTCAATACTATTAAACAAACTTTCCCTATTCAAACCTGCTCGCGTTAATGCGGGAAGAGATTTTGCTCTATATTCCTTGCCCTCCAGAATACCCGAGCCATATCTATTAAGATCTTCCAATTCAGAAATTTCAGTCCCAAGTATCGCTATAAAGTCATCACGACAAACAGAAAAATCCCTACTAACTCCCTCCTTAAACTCCGCTACCAAATCTGCCAGAAAATCGTCCATTTTATTACCTTAAATAATTAACTCGCAATATGATTAACATAAATTAATAACATTTTCAATTCTTAAATTGAAATTCCTGCGAAAAGCTTGTAAGACCGTGGCATGAGTTCAGAAAATAAGAAAAAACTTTTCATAAAAACCTATGGTTGCCAGATGAATGTTTATGACAGCCACAAGATGGCAGATGTCATGTCTACCGTGGGCTATGAGCTGGTTGATGATTATGCGAATGCCGATATGACGATTGTGAATACTTGCCATATCCGCGAAAAAGCTACTGATAAGCTATATTGCGAATTGGGGCGTATCAACAAACATAACAAGAAGAATAACCGCGAGATGATGATTGCCGTTGCCGGATGCGTTGGGCAAGCAGAAGGTGATGAAATCATGCGCCGTGCACCTTATGTCAATCTGGTTGTCGGGCCGCAAAGCTACCATCAATTGCCGGAATTGATTGCTAAAACCAGCCATAAGAAGTCCGAAAGAATTCAGCTTGATTTCGCAGCAGATGAAAAATTTGATAGCCTGCCTGCCGAAACCACACAAAGCGGCAGCTCGGTTTTCCTCACCATTCAGGAAGGCTGCGATAAATTCTGCACTTTCTGCGTTGTACCATATACCAGAGGCGCGGAATATTCCCGCCCTGCCGCAGATATCATCGCCGAAGCAAAGCGTATGGCAGATAATGGCGCAGTTGAAATCACGCTTTTGGGGCAAAACGTCAATGCCTATGATGACGGCAAATCCCGCCTTACCGATTTAGCAACTAAAATCGCTGAGATTAATGGCATCGAACGCATTCGCTACACCACCTCCCACCCGCGTGATATGGATGACGAGTTGATTGCCGCGCATGGCAGCATCCCTGAACTTATGCCCTTCCTGCATCTCCCCGTGCAAAGCGGTTCGGATAATATTTTGCAGCAAATGAATCGCAAACATACTGCCGAATTTTATCTGGAGATAATTGCCAAATTACGCAAAGCCCGCCCTGACATTGCTTTTTCATCAGATTTCATTGTCGGCTTCCCCGGTGAAAGTGATAAGGATTTTGAAGATACAATGAAGCTGGTTGAGCAAGTAAATTATGCCCAATGTTATAGCTTCAAATATTCTCCGCGCCCCGGCACGCCCGGCGCATTGCGGGAAGATACGGTAGCAGAAGCCTTAAAATCGGAAAGATTGGCGCAACTGCAAGCACTCATCAATCGCCAGCAGAATGAATATAATAAGAAATTCGTTGGCAAAAATGTCAAAGTGCTTTTAGATAGAAAAGGTAAATATAAAAATCAAATTATCGGAAAAACCCCCTATATGCAGTCTGTGCACCTCACCACAAAATTGGAAAGTTTCGGCAATATTGTTGATGTTAGAATCACCGAAATGCATGCAAATAGTCTGGGCGGGGAAATCATCGACATCAAAAAGGATAATATCGCCGCATGAAAAAGCCGAATATAATCAACCTGTCTTTTGATAATAACAAAGCTTTGCAAATCCTATATGGCGAAGAGAATTCTAACCTAAAAATCATTGAAGAAAAGCTGCAAGTAAAAATCGCTGCGCGTGGTAATATGCTTGCGATTGAGGGCGCAAAAAACGCCAGTGGAAAAGCCGAAGAATTGCTGCAAAACCTCTATCAAAAAGCATTAAAAAATCAGCATATAGGTGAATCAGAAATCTCTGACGGCTTGCGCTTTTTTGATAAAGAGCAACTGGCAAAAAGCAATATCAGCGGCGCAGGAAATAAAATCAAAACCCGCAAAAAAACCATCGAAGCGCGCTCACCCATGCAGCAAAAATATCTGGCAGCGCTGGATAGCAAAGATCTCACCTTCGCCACCGGCCCTGCAGGAACAGGCAAAACCTATCTCGCTGTTGCGGTTGCGGTGGAGAAATTCCTCAATAATGAGGTTGAGCGCATCATCCTCTCGCGCCCCGCCGTGGAAGCCGGAGAAAAACTCGGATTCCTGCCCGGTGACTTAGTAGCCAAGCTCGACCCATATCTGCGCCCGCTTTATGACGCGCTGTTTGATATGATTCCGCAGGAGCAAATCACCAAATTGATGGAAAGTGGTGAGATTGAAATTGCCCCGCTCGCCTTCATGCGTGGACGGACGCTCAGCAACTCATTCATAATTTTGGATGAGGCGCAAAACACCACGCCCAACCAGATGAAAATGTTCCTAACCCGCCTCGGCATGGGCTCAAGAATGGCCGTCACAGGCGATATCTCACAGATTGATTTGCCCAACAAAGCACCTTCTGGGCTAATTGACGCAGTGAGAAAACTCAAACAAGTCGATGAAATTGAGATTATTGAATTCTCGCAAAAAGATGTGGTTCGCCACCCGCTTGCAGCCCGCATTGTTGATGCCTATGAAAAAGACGAAGCGGCACAGGCACAGGCACAGGCACAGCAGGCAGAGCCGGAAGCAAAAGACCGTGATAGCTGGGTATAGCCATGCCTAGTGCGGATTTCAAAATCACTTACGAGATTGCGATTGATAGCTCTGTCTGGAAAAAACACCTCCCCGATTCTGAAAAAATCATAGCTCGCGCATTGCAGGAAATTGCAGAAAATTGCAAACTAAATGGCGAGGTTTCAATCTTGCTCACAAATGATGCAAAAATCCGCCAATTGAATAATGATTTTCGCGGCAAGGATAAGCCGACAAATGTGCTCTCATTCCCGCAACACTCATCATCAACTCCACACCTTATAGGGGGAGATATGGGGGGGCTAGGTGACATTGCGCTTGCTCTTGAAACTCTGCAAAGAGAAGCCGCCGAACAGGAAAAAACCCTGCCCGCGCATTTTACGCATTTATTCGTCCATGGCGTGCTACATCTCTTAGGTTATGACCACGAAGACGATGATGAGCAGGAAGATATGGAAAATAAGGAGGTGGAAATATTGCATAAGCTTGGGGTCGGGAATCCCTATATTTGATATTGATTTGATATCAGCTCAAAATGCAGTTTTATCTTAACAAAATCAAAAACTTATAAAAAAAGTCCGGATTTTAATTTTACTTATCTACTGCACGTCAGATAGAATCCACATATTGAGCTCAATATCGTGATGGTTTTAGCGAATCATCACAAAAGACTAAAAAGTCGTTTTTGTCGATGATTATTTTGTAAAAGGGATGATTTTTGATAAGCACGCAAAAAAAGCCGACGTCGGTGATTTGAAATTAGGAATGGAGAGTAGAGAGTTGAGAGTAGAGTGATTTGGAGCATTGAGCATTGAACATTGAGTCTGAAAGAGCTCCCCTCCTTATGGGTTGGGGGAGGTGTATGCATCTCAGGATGCAACACGCGCCTGCGCCAACCTTTGCTACTGACTGCTGACTATTGAAAAATCTCTTTCAATATCCCCGGTGCGAGGGATGAGAGCGGATTAACACTCACGCTTGGGTCGGAATATTTTCCGCTTAACTTATATGAAATTGCAAAAATCCCCTTATCACCAATCAATATTTGCCCGACAACGGGAATATTCCCCAGCAGCGTATTTGCGGTATAAGCCGGAACAATATTGCCCTCAAGCTTGATATTATCCGTCTCAGTTTGCACATAGCCCTCCGCCCATATACCAATTGCCGGACCATACATTTTGAACTTACTCAATTCCAGCATGCCGTCTTTCTTATAATTAAAATCGGTTTTCATCTTATTAAAACGAATCCCCTCCCCATTTAAAGTATCCGCAATTCCGGTTAGCGAGCCGAGCGTCAGAACTTTGGGCAAGAAATCACCTTTCGTCAATTTGAAATCAAGGATAAAAATCTCACCGGATAAATCCCCGTTCTTTTTCATCGCTTGCAACTCCATATTCCCGCCATTCATATGCTCATACATATCCATCGCGCGCAAAAATCTTCCGGCATCGGTTGATTTTATTGCCAGCGAATTTTTCGTAGATGCAAGGCTCAGCGTATTTGTTTGCATTTTCAAATCATCACATTCTCCGGCATAACAAGCCAAATTCAGATTTACATTATCCAGCGTTTGCCTGTTTAGCGCATAAACTTTTTCGGCCTTGATGTTGACATTAATATTGATGCCTCCCTCTTGCTTGCCATCATCTTTGTCATCCTTAAATCGCTGAATAACATTCCCCGCATTCAATTGCTGCGCGTTGATACTGAGTGAATAATTTCCGGAATTAGCCTTTGCATTTGCTGCCAAATAATTTCCGTTAAATACCATTTTTGGGACTTGCAAACTTATGAAATCGGAGAAATCATTTTTAATTATCCCGCTCGCTTCCGCATAAAGTGATGGCGATTGCAGCTTTGCGCTTTGCAAAATTATCGGCGCGCCTGCACCGCCATTTTGCACAAGAACCATATCAAATAATGAATTTTGTCCGGCTGGCTTGAGGATATCATATTCCGGCACGGCTATAGTTGAATTTTTTACATTCGCTGAAACCACATATCTCTCACCCTGATTATTTTGCAGCATTTCAAAACTCGCTGCCGCATCATCAATCGTTACCGGCCCAAGCTTGCGAGCACCTGTGGTGTTAGCGCTACCCTTCACCCGCACCTCATCATTGTTGATGGCAAGGTTAATTTTACCGTTGCGTATATGAAAAATATCCAGCAGATAGTCAATAGCCGCGTTTTCAATATCCGATGAGATATTGTAATTCACCTGCTCCAGCAATAAATCCTGAATTAGCGGAAATTTTAGAAATATTTTTGTTTTGGCTGTTCCCGCTTTTGCATTTTCTTGAGCAAAAAACTTCTTACCCTTGACGATTTTATGATAAAAATCAGCCAAGTCCACAACCGTACCATCCACATTTCCGGTAATTTCAATATTCTCGGTTTTGCCTTCCTGCTCAATATCCCTGATAACCACCACAGCATCACTGATTTTTGAGCCACCCAACGTTGCCGATGCGATGTTAAACTGAATAGAATTCAAATCCATTTTAGCATTGCCGCTAATATTTTTTACAGGCAATAAATTATCAAGATAATTGACCGTCATTCCCTCATATTCAAAGACAAAATCTAATATATCAGCAGGGATAATCCCAGTCTCCGCATCTGCCGGTTGCAAGTTCAGCTTTGCGCTTGCCTTGGTCACAAGCCCATCACGCACGCTTTCATTTATCCATTCCAGCGCATTATCGCCCACATCTTTTGGCCAAAATTTATTCAGATTCTCGGGGCGTATATTTTCCAACCCAAAATGCAACTCGGCGTTTTCGCTAGAATTATAAATGCCCTTTCCGGTAATTTTAGTTCCATCGTCAGATAATATTTCCAGCCATTCCAAACTGATTATTTCCTGATTAAAATCATACTCACCCTTACCCTCGCCGCCTGCGATTATAATCTTCTCACGAAAAATATCGCTATTGATTTCACCCGAAAAATTCAGTGCGTTGAAGGAGGCTGAGCTTAGCTCAAAATCTGTTAGGCGCAATTCCGTGAGCATATCGAATCGCAAATCCACCCCTTCCAGATATTCACTTGCCGCCATGAAATATGATGCGTTGAGATTGCTGAATTCAGATTTTATAACCGCCTGCTTGCCGTCAATGAATATATCACCACTCACCAGCACAGCTTCATCTTTTTGAGTTTTCAAATCGGCAACGAATTTTATAACCTTCTCATTTTCTATTTCAAAATTCGCATAATTAATCAACCAAATGCCCAGCTTCCCCGGCAAACGCAGCCTTGTATTTTCAATTGAAAACTCATCAAGTATGAAGAAATTTATCTCATCAGCGTCAATTTTCACCTCCGCATTTTCATCTTCCGCAACCTTCTCACGGCTCAAATCAATGTCTGCATCCACAATCTTTATGCTGGATGGAATAAGCTTTCCAGCCAATAATCCGGACGCTTTAAAATCCAATTTTACATCAGAGAAAATCGCAATAACCGTGTCTTTATCATCTTTCAAAGTCAGGTTATTTACACGAATTTCCAGCTTTTCTTCGAGCCCACCCCAGCGCAATTCCGCAGACTCAATTTTCACACTCTTATCTACGAGGATTTCGTTTAGAGATTTCTCAATTCTCGGAATATAATTTGCGAGGTCACGCGGCGCCGCAACGACCCAAGCATAAAGCCCGCCTATTGCCAGCACTCCCAAAATGATGAGCGTAAATACCGAGCGTATAATGATTTTCTCAAGCGTCTTGATGCTAAACTTCTTGCGTGGTTTTTCCATAAATTCAAGGGCTAGTTTTTAACTTCCTCTCCCCATTCTTCAATCATTTTCTCCAGCTTATGCTCCAATTCCACAACTTGCGCATCATTACTATATTCCATAACTACCGTAGTAAAACGCGGAATAATCCAGATAAGAAACCAGCCCAAGGCCGCAAAAAGATAAACCACCATCAGCTTAAACGGGTCTAGAACATCCATAAAACTGCTGAGTGATGATGAGTTGCTAAAGATATCGGAAGCGTAAACAGAAACGCCCGATAGATTGAACATCGCAACTGTAGTTGAAGTATTTTTGCCCGGCAATCTATCCACAATATAAGCAACGATTGAGGGTGCGGTTGCAAAAATCACAAATACGAATAATGCCGGAGAAAGAACCAGCACCACTAATCCGGTTATAAATATCAGGAATTTAACAAAAAAACTCATATTGAAGTTACCGTTAATGTTATTAGTAGCACGAAAATTGAAATGATTTTAGCGATGTACAAACCATTATAGTGATATGTACTATTTTTCTTGGCGCGCAACTTGGAAGCCCGCAAATAATTTATTTTCTGGTTTATCACATTATAATTATGCTTGGCTTCCCGCAAGCCCTCATAATCCCGCCTGAAATGCTCACCTTTTGCGATAATCTCCACTAGCTTGGTCAAATCCCCCATCCGCGCGACTCTTTCCAAATCAGATTTAAATTCCTTTCGAAGCTTTTTATTGCTGATTGTGTTAACAATATTCTCCATCCGCGCTGTTATCCAAGATGCCAAACCTGCAAGCTTGGGGATTTCTGCCTTGCGCTGAGCAAATGCCAGCAATGTTAACTTTGATATCTGATCCATCATGCTTCGTTCCGGCAACCGCAATTGGATATTCGCCGTTAAATCAGTGGTAACATCCATCTTACTGGCAAGGAATGAGGCGATATGCCTATCCACAGGTTCATAACTCGAAAGGCGTGAGGCATTATCATTCAGAAAATATAAAAGCTGATTTATGTCGATTATAAAATGCTTGATTAACATCTCACTCTGACACGGCAAACCATGATTCATATCATATAAACATCTTTCAACGCCAAAGCCATATTCGGTTTTGGTGATAAAATTATTCAATTTTTGCAACAGCCATCTATCAGAAAACTTTTCAGTATAAACATCTTTTGTTGCCTTAAAATCCGCAAGATTAAGCCGCAACATTTCTGAGAAAGTCTGCAATTCATACTGATTCTTATTCTCCCATGCATTTGCAAGAACCGCCCCCAAACCGTCAACTTGTGCGGCAATATTTCGATGACGAATCGGTGCCATTGGGTCAAGAATCACCAAAACTTTAGCTA
>PCXJ01000043.1:9364-23847 GCA_002787615.1 Alphaproteobacteria bacterium CG11_big_fil_rev_8_21_14_0_20_44_7 | reverse complement strand
GAATTTCGCATATGACTCATCAACGCTTAGATTTTTCACTTTGCCATTCATAAGGCTTCACAATAACGCCTAATGGGTTTTTGTAACAAGAGTTATTTCAGCTTTATTGCGGAGATTTTGCTTGCGCACCGATTCTGATGATGGGTGTGCATTCTTCGGCGGAGCTATTGACCAAATATGCCGTAGTCGAGCTGCACGCGGCGGGAGCAGTGATATTGATAGCACCGAGGTCGGGCGTATAATAATCGCCAAATGAACCGGAAAGCACATAGCCGCTATTCGCAATGCCATCATCCATTTTTTCATCAAAGGCTTTTGCTTGTCTGGCAGTTGTTGCGGCGGTTGTTGAGGAAGTGGTAGCGAAATATTTCCAAGCTCCAAACTTAACTGTACCATTTGGGCCAATAATTGCATAATAATTCTTTTTAGGTGTCACGGCTGGCCAACTATTATTTGGTCCTAAACCTGCGGCAACTAGCCCAGAGCCGGTTTTGCCCATTTTCACGAGGGGAACATTTTGATTATCGCCGGATGTATAAACGTCACTAATTTGTGCTGCATATGTATCGGGGTATAAATTAGCCCAAAAATCTCTGATTCCCCCGCCCCAAACTGCGACATGGTTCTGACCTGCACAAGCTGTGCCACAGCCAATAGTCCTGTCGCCATTGCCATAGGTAGAGACATTGGGTGCGTCACCGGGTAAATATTCAAATTTCTGTTTAAATGCTATAACTGCCGCATCTGATTGTTGGATGAGGGAAACTGTAGCAGTA
Source organism: Alphaproteobacteria bacterium CG11_big_fil_rev_8_21_14_0_20_44_7 (assembly GCA_002787615.1). GTDB lineage: Bacteria > Pseudomonadota > Alphaproteobacteria > Rickettsiales > 21-14-0-20-44-7 > 21-14-0-20-44-7. The sequence goes on along the minus strand of PCXJ01000043.1, from coordinate 23,071 downwards.
ACCTGCGATGAAGAAACCATGCTTTTTGCTGTTAATATCCCCCCCAGCAATAGCCCGACGATGACTACTACAATAGAAAGCTCAAGCAGTGTAAATCCCTTTTTCATGCTGATAGCTTAATCCAAAAAGGTTTACAAATGGTTAGCGGGATATTTATATCGAATTCACAAAATTGCGCAAAATCTCATGACCATGCTCGCTGGCGATTGATTCGGGGTGGAATTGCACACCATGAATCGGTAAATCCTTATGTTGCAATCCCATTATGATGCCATCCTCAGTTTCGGCAGTGATTTCGAGGCAATCGGGCAATGACTCACGCTCAACAATTAGCGAGTGATAGCGCGTTGCCGTAAATGGCGAAGGGATACCAGCAAAAAGCCCTTTGCCGCCATGGGTGATTTTTGAGGTTTTGCCATGCATTGGGTGAGTGCGGATGATTTTGCCGCCATAGGCCTGACCAATTGCTTCATGTCCCAAACACACGCCCAAAATGGGGGTGGATTGATTTTGTTTGATAACATCTAGGCAAATTCCTGCCTTATCTGGGTCGCACGGGCCGGGGGAGATTATTATCGCATCATACTTAAGTGCTTCATCGGGCGTTAGCGCATCATTACGGCGTACCTCACACTCAGCATCAATGTCTGCCAAGTAATGCACTAGGTTGTAGGTGAAGCTGTCGTAATTGTCTATCAAGAGTATCATTGGTGCAGAATATCGTCATTGCCTGAATTGCGCAAGCAATTCTAGGGCAATCTATCTCGAAACGGATTCCCCTAGAATCATTTAATGATTCAGGGAATGACAGCTAAGAGGCTAAACCACATTAAACCCGATTTTGATGGGTTTATCATCCAGCTTGTTTTCAAAAATATGCTTGCCCGTTGCTGCGCCCAGCTCAATTTTCTGCGCCAAAGTTTGCTCGGCTATGTAATCTGTGAAGTCTGACACATTCGCCTCAGTCTCAATGGTTAGATGGATTTTATCGGTGATGTTAAGGTCAGCATCTTTGCGTGCTTGTTGCACCATGCGGATGATATCGCGGGCTAAGCCTTCGGAGATTAATTCCGGAGTTAGCTCCAAATCTAAAACCACCAGCGCATCATTGCTAGAAAGCGGCGCGGAGTTTTGCGGGTTTTTTGGTTCAAGCAGAAGTGAACATTCTTCCGAGGTTAATTCCTCACCCAAGATTTCAATATTGCCATTATCCAATTTTTTCCATTCACCTTTTTTCGAGGCGGGGATAATCTGCTTCATTTTCTCCGGCAAACGTTTGCCTAGGATTGGGAAGTTGATTTTGAGTTTAAAATCAGCAACATTACTTACACCAGATTTAACAATTACTTTTTTTACATTTAATTCTTCACTAATTATATCAATATAGCTTTCCATTCTTTTAAACTGCGCACCGCCATAATAAAGTTCTGCTAAAGGTTGTCTAACTCTTATGTTTTGGGCACTTCTAACGGATAGTGCTGCGTTGCATAAATCACGAACTCTGTCCATGTCTGCCGTAAGTTGAGTGGTTGAGTGGTTGAATGGTTGAATGGTTGGAAAATCGGTTAGGTGAACTGATTCCTCGCCTGTTAGGGTCTTGTACATTTCTTCAGTGACGAGTGGAAGCAATGAGGCAGCGGCGCGGCACATATTCACCAGCACGGTGTATAACGTATTATACGCATCCTGCTTATCCGCATCTTTTTCCTTCTTCCAGAAGCGATCTTTGCTGCGGCGGATATACCAGTTATTTAGCACTTCAAAAAATTGTTCGATTGCTTCATAGGCACTTGGGGTATCAAAGCTATCCATGCTGGTTTTGATTTTCTCAACGGCATCGGCGCATTTTGCGAGGATATATTTATCCATCAAATTCTCGCTAGAAGTGCTTTCCTCCGCCTTCACCCCATCCGCATTTGCATATAGCACAAAGAAGTTATACGCATTCCAGATTGGTTTGATATATAGGCGGATTATGTCGCGGATGAATTTGCCTTCCTTGTCAATTTCCAGCTCACCGCCGCGCATGATGGGGCTTGAAAGCATAAACCAGCGCAGCGCATCGGATCCATATTCGTTGAATAATAGCAGCGGGTCAGGATAGTTCTTTTTGCTTTTGGAGAGTTTTTGCTTCACCATTTTGCCGGTGCTTGGGTCTTTTTCTGGCTCGCCTAAAACCACGCCGTGGCAGATGCAGTTTTTGAATGGGGCTTCATCGAAAAGCGCAGTTGAAAGAATCATCATAGTATAAAACCAGCCACGAGTTTGAGCGGTGTATTCCACGATGAAATCTGCGGGGAAGCGGTCGGGCTTCTCGCATTTGCCCTGTGATGCAAACGGCATTGAGCCGCTCTCAAACCAGCAATCTAGAACATCTTCAACACGTGTGTATATTTCGCCGTCTTTTTCTATGGTTATTTCGTCAATATATGGGCGATGCAAATCTTTAACTTCTTGCCCTGAGGCTTCTTCAAGTTCTTTGATTGAACCAAAGCATAATAATTTGCCAGATGGTGAGCGCCAAATTGGAATTGGTGCACCCCAAAAGCGATTGCGCGAAATTGACCAATCATGCGCATTTGCAAGCCATTTGCCAAACAAGCCGTCACGTATATGTTCGGGTTGCCAGTTGATGCCTTTGTTAAGCTCAACCATACGGTCTTTGAAATTGGTAACTTTAACATACCAAGACGGCATAGCTTTATAAATCAGCGGCTCATCCGTACGCCAGCAATGCGGGTAATTGTGGAGATATTGCTCTTGCTTGATGAGGCTGCCTGTGTCTTTGAGGTATTTGATGATAGGTTCGTTAGCATCGAATACGTTTAAGCCAACCAAATCCGGCAACTCCACCCTTGAGGGGGAGTCAAAATTCGTAGAATTTTGGTGGGGGGTATTTTCAAGTTCTTCAGAAATTTTCTGCAAAACTCCATCCAAATTCCCATCAATTTCATTATTCCAAAAACGCAAAACTTTGTAGCCAATGTCATTTAATATAGCATCACGTTTTTTGTCACATTCACTAGCATTATGCTGCCCGCCATCAACTTCAATGATAATGTTTTTTTCGCTATTATAAAAATCGACAATGAAGTTTCCGATAGGCTGCTGCCTGCGAAATTTATAGCCAGATATTTGCTCGCCTTTTAGTTTGTACCAAAGTTTATTTTCTTGATCGGTTGGGTCTTTACGCATTTCTTGTGCGTATTGTGTGAGTTTAGGGTTATACCCCCCACGCATCGCGCGAGCGCTCTGCTGCTCCCCCTCAAGGGGGGAGCTTACTTCGGCGGTGAATTTACCTGCTGAGTCAACAGGGCAAACAAGTTCTATTCCGGCTTTCTTAGCAGCTTCAAAATCTTCCTCACCAAAACCGGGGGCGATGTGGACGATGCCTGTGCCAGAGCCTTCTTCGATAAAGTCGCCCTCGATAATTTTGAATGCGTTGGGTTGGTCGGCGAAATATGGGAATAGGGGTTTGTAGGTTAAACTCACTAAGCTGTCACCCCGCACTTGTTGCGGGGTCTGGTTTGCATCAATGCCTAGCTCTTTAGCGTAAGCGCCTAAAGCAGATTTAGCTATGATATATTCAGGCTGGATCCCGTCATTCGACGGGATGACAACATAATCCATATCAGCCTTAACAGCCAGAGCCAAATTGCTTGGTAGCGTCCAAGGGGTTGTAGTCCAAGCTAAAATTTTGCGCCCATCCTCCAACTCAAAAGCCACCGTAACCGCCTTATCTGCTCGCTCTCGATAGGCGTTATCCAGCTTCGTTTCAAAATTGCTCAACGGCGTTTCTGCCGCCCAGCTATATGGCATCACGCGCATGGCTTCATATACCAAGCCTTTATTGTAAAGCTCATTAAACGCCCACATCACGCTTTCCATGAAGCTTTTATCCATGGTTTTATAGTCATTCTCAAAATCCACCCAGCGCGCCTGACGGTTGACGTATTTTTCCCATTCGCCAGCATATTTCATGACATCGGTGCGGCATTTATCGTTGAATTTATCAATGCCGAAATCCATGATTGCCGCGCGTCCGGAAATTCCCAAATCCTTTTCTGCGCCCATTTCTGCGGGGAGGCCGTGGCAATCCCAGCCAAAATTACGTTCAACTTTTTTGCCTAATTGCGTTTGATAGCGTGCAAAAACATCTTTTACATAGCCGGTGAGCAAATGCCCATAATGCGGCAAGCCGTTTGCGAATGGGGGGCCATCGTAAAAAACAAACTCCTCTGCACCGTTGCGGGCGGCGATTGAGCGCTTAAATGTGTCATTTTCTGCCCAGAAAGATAAAATATCTTCTTCTATCTTTGCAAAATCGGGGTTTGGATTGACCTCGGCATAGTATTTCTGTTTTTCTTCCATGGTAGGCAATATTTTCCTAGCGTTAACGATTTTTTAACTAGTGTGTAGTAAATTAGGGATATGGAATAGCATTATGAGAAAAATAATTCTAGCTTTTTTGGTTACTACTTCACTAACTCCTGCATCTTCGGCGGAAATAGACCCTAATATTGCGGTTTTGGAAGCGCTTCAGAGGGCAAGGAGCGGGGTTTCTGTTGAGAATAGTAAATATCTCAATAGGCTGCCGTCCGAAGAAATTGAGCAAGCGGAATTAAATCTCATTCCTTTGGTGGAAGAGATTAATGCTGAGCCTGCTGCCGGAGAAAGCTCCAATCCGTCATTTAGCCAAGAGATACAAAAAGCCAAAGAAGCGGCAAGGCATGAAAGGCAGGAAAACAAAGCTTCAAAATCAGCGCATAAGGCTACTACTTGGTTTTCTAGCCGACAAGATGGGCAGAGGCTAACTTTTACATTTAACAGTCGGCCACAAATGACGCAGAAGAATGAGGGAGAAAAGCTGGTATTTGTTTTTTCTTCGCCGGTAGATTATGAAGCGCCGGAAATTCCTGATAAATTCAAGGAGAGCTTTCTGAATATTAAAGAGGATTCTGATAAATATGGAAATCTGATTTTAACAGTTACAAAAAAAGCGGGTGTTGAAGTTAATGTTAGCCAGAACTCTCGCCGTTTATACTTGGATAGTAAGATTGATGTTGCTGCATTAAAGGCCAAAGAAGAGGCGGAGAAGAAAAAAGCAGAAGCCGCCAAGAATCCAAAAGAAGCCGAGGTCGCAGAAGTAGAGAAAGTGGTTGAGCCACCCAAAATGGAAGCGGTTAAACCTGCCGAAAAACCTATTTCCCAGCCGACGGCGGCGGATTATATAGATTTCTCCAAAGCAGATGGTGTGGAAAAATTTACCCTGAATTTTGAAGAAGATATTTCAGTTGCGGTGTTTGAAAGGCAAGGATTCTATTGGATTGTGGCTGATACGAAAAAAGATGTGACTACCCCCCCTGTTAGTGAGTCGGATATTTTTTCCGATATTGAGAAGGTGGAGAATGAATCCGGCTCACTAATTTATAAGCTACCTTTGAAAAAAAGGACGAATGCCAGCGTGAAGAAAACCGATAATAGCTGGGAAATTGAATTTGCACAGAAATCCGAATATAAGCTGGCGAAATCCCTGATTAACTCTGAGCTTCGTGATTATAATTCAATCAAGCTTGCTGAGCCGAGCGAGGTTATTACTATTAAGGATGATTTCTTAGGTGAGAATATTCTGGTAGTGCCGTTAAAAGAAGCGGCAGTTGGAGTGGGTAAGCGCGAGGTTTATAAGGATATTATTCTGGAAAAAACCGTGCAGGGAGCGGTGATAAATCCGATTGTCGGGCTTCCTGAGGCCAAGATAGTGAATGATGAACTTAGAGTATATCGTGTTCAGGAAGAGCAGAAAATTGCAGCAATTGAAGAAGATGCAGAAATTGAGGTGAAGCAACCTATCTTTGCCTTTGCCAAATGGGGAGCTATTGATGCCGAGGAGTTCAAAAAGCTGCAAAGCAAGTTCATCAGAGAGGATAATTATAAGCTTGGCCGTTTATTATTCATGCAGAAACTATATATTGAGTCGGCGCTAACTCTCAAAGATATGCCGGGTTTTGATGCAGGTTTTTTAACTGGCGCGGGTTATTTTATGGCTGGCAGATATGAAGAGGCTCTGGAGAGCTTTAATAAGCTAAGTGTTGCTCCGGAAGAGGATTATAACGAGTTGGAGCTATGGCGCTTGGCTTCGGATTTTATGCTAACCCGTACAGCTCCGCAAAATTTGCAATTTCTGGAGTTTCCATCAGATTTTAAATTACCTGCAAATTTAGAAAATTATCCCACGGATATTGCAGCTAGTCTTATGAGTGCAATAACTGAAAAGAGGATAGTTGAAGGAGAGATTGCTGAAGCTCAGAATTATATAAATGAATATCCGGATTATATTTCCGATGCCGAAGAAAGTTATAAAATGTATCTACAAGCCGCTATTTATGAAAAAGAGGGGAAGCGTGCCCGCGCCCGTGAATTATGGCAAAAAGTCATAAAAAGGGATAGTGATAGGTTATCTCGCGCCCGTTCCCACTTTGCAGTGATAAGCCAAGATTTGAAGTTGGCACGCATAAGCACGGAGGAAGCTGCGCAATTGCTTGATAAGCTGAGAGTTGTCTGGCGCGGTGATAATTTTGAATATCAATTGCTCAAAGATTTTGCCGGATTAGAGGTGGAAAATAAAAATTATATCACTGCATTGCGAGCTTATAAGGAGGCAATCAGCGCATATCCCGACCATCCAGAGAATCCGGAATTATCCAACGCGATGAAGGATACCTATAAGATGGCTTTGGGGAAGGAGTTTTCTTCGCAGGATAAAACATTTGAGGCCTTGTCACTTTATTATGAATTTGAGGAGCTGAAACCTACGGGCGAAGAGGGTGATATGATAACGCTGGAGCTTGCCGAAAAGCTGGTTGAGGTGGATTTATTGCATGAAGCCACCAAGGTTTTGCGTAAATATAGCCAAAAAACCAAAGACCCTGAAGAGAAAGCGTTAATAATGACCCGCATCGCGATTCTGTCATATATGAATAATGATGCTGATTCCGCGCTGAAAGTATTAGCAGATAGTATGAGCGATAATATCCCCAAATATCTGAAGGATGAAAGAGAGATTCTGGCGGTAGAAAGCCTGATTAAGCTGGGTAGAACAACCGAAGCTATGCAAGTGCTGGTGGATTTGCAACCGGCTGTTGCTAATCGTTATCGGGCAGAGATTTTCTGGCAAGAGAAGAAATGGCAGGAAATGATTTCGACATATAAGCTTGTGAAGGATAAAACCGAAGAAGATGTTATAAAACTCGCAATTGCTTATGAGCTAACCGACAATGTGGCTGCGCTCAAAACTCTTGAGTTGGAATATAGCGAATTAATGAAGGAGAGCGCGTTTGCTGATAGCTTCAGATTCATTACAGACACAGAAGATTTAGACTATAAGAATTTAGCTGCAACTCTGAACATTGATTTTACCAAAATCATTTTGGGCAAATATAAGGACAGGCTAAAAGCAACTTCGCTGGGAACGCTAGCTGAGGAAAAAAACGACGTATAGCATAATATTCGGCTTCACATTAGTTTATCTATCGTTTATATTGCCCCGCAATAGCGGAGTATATTATGAAAAAGACATTGATTTTAAGCGTAACATTGCTTGTGAGCGCCTGTGGAAGTAGCTGGTTTGGCGATGATGACAAGAAAATGGAAGAACCGAGAAGAGCGCCTGCGTTAAATAGGCAAATGCAAAGCGGTGGGCAAGCTGTTGTTCCTCCGGCTTTTGGAATGCCTTCCCAGCCAATGCCTGCAATGGTAGGCGTGCAAACATCTCCGGGGATAACTCCGCCAATGATGCCAAACGCACCAGCTCCGATGATGCCGAATATGGGCGGTATGCCGTTTCAAGCTCCACCACCTCCGGGCTTCCCGCAGGAACCCGCACCGATGATGCCTTCTGCACCTTCTGTGCCTTCTGCTCCGATGCCATCTGCACCGCCATTGTCAGCTTTGCCGGATAGTACAAGAATCGCGGTTAATCCTGCTGAAATCCCTTCCGATAGAAGAGCTCCAAGCATGAATGCTTCTACGGTAACTCCTGCGCCTGTTCCGCATATTCAACAACATGAAATTGCTGCAGAGCCTATGCCGGTTATGTCGCCGCCTATGTCGCCGCCAACGCCTGTTGCTATGCCACAGGCAGCGCCGCCAATACCGCAACTTCCGCCAAAGATGGAAGTGGTTTCTCCGCTACCACCAATGATTGGAACGCCGCCTATAGCCAAAGCTCCGGAAGAGTTGGAATATCCTAAATTGGCGCAAATCCCACCCGCTCCGATCTCTGATGCCGGAGACGTGGATTTGGATGAAAGAGTTCAGCAATTGAAGCGTGATTTGGGTGAATCCCAGCAAATGCAAAATGCAATGTCGGGGAATGCAATGTCGGGCGCAATGACGCCTCCGCCACCGCCGATGATGCCACAACCAACTTCGCAAGTAGCTTCTGCTGCGCCTGTAATGCCAGTAGTGCCATTGCCACCTTCTGCGAAGGCTGAGTCTGATGATTTTGAAGCTTTCCTCAAGCCTAAGAATAATGCTCCGGTTGCGATGATGGCACCGCCGCCGCCACCGATTGCTTCTTATACGCCGCCATCGCCGCCTGTTGCGCCAAGCTTTCAGCCACCTAAAATGCTGAATAATCCTGCTCCTATGTCTATGCCAACTGCCAGTGCAGCCCCGCAAAGACAAGCCGCAACGAGCTTGAACCAACTGCGTCCGATAGCTAGGTCAAGTAGGAATTCCAGTATTTTGCCATCATCCAGATATCTTGGTCGTGATATTCTGGCAGAGGATAAAAGGGAAGATAAGAGGCAGGAAACGCGCTATTCCGGTGAGAATACAAGGCACTCAGCTTTTCATCCAAACCTATAATGCTTAATAAAGTCGGGTCATAAATGTCTGCTAACTCATCTTCAGAAGATTTTGATAGAATCCGCCGTCTGCCGCCTTATGTCTTTGCTGAAGTCAATCGCCTGAAAGCAGAATTTCGCGCAGAAGGCAAAGATATAATTGACTTTGGCATGGGCAATCCTGATTTGCCGACTCCGCCGCATATTGTCGAGAAGATGATTGAGACTGCCAGAAATCCAATCACTCACGGCTATTCAATGTCGAAGGGAATCCCCGGTTTGCGCAAAGCAATTTGTGGTTATTATGATCGCCGTTTTGGGGTTGAATTAAATCCAGAAACCGAGGCAATTGTTACCATCGGCTCAAAAGAGGGGCTGGCGAATATGGCGCAGGCGATAACCAAGCCAGGCGATACTATATTAGTGCCAAATCCAAGCTATCCCATACATTGCTTCGGTTTTGTGATTGCCGGAGCATCGGTTTACCATTTGCCGAAATATCAAGGCAGAAGCCTAAAAGACCAAGTTGAAGAGGCGGTAAAAAAATGCTCGCCCAAGCCGACTGCATTGATATTGAATTATCCGTGCAATCCAACCGCAGAAATTGTCGATTTGGCATTTTACGAAGAAATGGTAGATTTGTGCAAGTTCCACGGGATTTACATTCTTTCCGACTTGGCCTATTGCGAGATATATTTTGATGATATGCCGCCGCCTTCAGTTTTGCAGGTCAAAGGCGCGAAAGATATTGCGGTGGAATTCACAACAATGAGCAAAACCTATTCAATGCCGGGTTGGAGAATTGGATTTGCAGTTGGAAATCAAAAGCTTATCCACGCATTAACCAGAATAAAATCATATCTGGATTATGGTGCATTTACTCCGATTCAGGTAGCTGCCGCAGCTGCACTTAACGGCCCGCAAGATTGCGTTGAAGAAACCAGACAAATCTATAAGGAGCGCCGCGATATCCTGATTAGCGGCATGAAAAACGCCGGATGGGATATTGAAGAGCCAAAAGCCAGCATGTTCGCTTGGGCAAAATTGCCGGAAAAATACCTCCATCTCGGCTCATTGGAATTTTCCAAATTACTGATGGAAAAGGCCGATGTCGCAGTTGCACCGGGGATTGGTTTTGGTGAATATGGCGATGAATATGTGCGTATTGCATTGGTTGAAAATAAACAGCGCATCCGCCAAGCTTGCCGTAATGTGAAGAGGTTTTTGAATAATGATTAAAATCGCAATCGCAGGGCTTGGAACGGTGGGCGCAGGGCTGATACGGCTTATAAATGCAAATTGTCCGGAAGTGAAAATTATTGCGGTGAACGCGCGGGATAAGTCTAAGGATAGAGGTGTTGATATCTCGCAATATCAATGGGTTGATAATGCTGTAGACTTGGCGAGTTCTGATGCGGATATTATTGTTGAACTTATCGGCGGTGAAAATGGTGACGCGCTAAATCTGGTCAAAGCCGCGCTCAGCAACGGCAAGAATGTGGTCACGGCGAATAAGGCAATGCTAGCACATCATGGCGGGGAGCTGGCCAAGCTTGCCGAGGAAAATAATGCTGTGCTTGCATATGAAGCGGCAGTTGCGGGCGGAATTCCAGTCATCAAAACTCTGCGTGAAGGCTTGGCTGCAAACAAAATTGTGGATATAACTGCAATATTAAACGGCACAAGCAATTATATCTTAACCGATATGGCGAAATCGGGCAGGGAATTTGCCGAGATATTGCAGGAAGCGCAGGCAAAAGGTTATGCTGAGGCTGACCCAAGCTTTGATGTTGGCGGAATTGACGCGGCGCATAAAATTTGCCTATTGGCCGCAAATGCGTTTAGCAAGCGCCCGAATTTTGCCGATATTTATGTTGAAGGAATTGAAAAAATCACCCCGTTGGATATAAGTTTTGCCGCAAAATTAGGCTATAAAATCAAGCATTTATGCTACACGCGCGCGCATGAGAAAGGCGTTGAGCTGCGGGCGCACCCATCCCTGATTCCCGCGCATTATGAGCTGGCGAATGTTGATGACGTATATAATTCGGTGGAAATTGCCGCAGATCCGGTAGGAGATATAATCTTAATCGGGCGCGGTGCTGGGGCAGGGCCAACAGCCAGCGCAGTGGCGGCAGATATAATAGATATTATGAATAACCGTAAAACACCAACCTTCACCACTCCATATAATGAAATGGAAGATATGAAGATTATTCCGATTGCAGAAATTGAATCAGAATATTATCTGCGTCTGGAAGTTGATGATGAATCCGGCGTGCTGGAGGAGGTAACGAATATCCTCAAGGAATATAAGATTTCAGTCCGCAAGATTATGCAGGATGAGCCGGAAGATGAGCATGCGCAATTGATTATCATCGCGCATAAAGCTCAGGAATCTATAATGCAGAATGCAGTTGCAGAATTGGCAAATATGGCTAGCGTAGAGGCTGCGCCACAATTAATCAGGGTTTTAACATGAATGAGAATTTAGCAAAAATTACTACAGACAGCAACCAGCTAACATTAGACCGTAATCTGGCATTAGAGGCAGTGCGGGTGACGGAAGCCGCCGCACTTGCCTGCGTGAAGTGGATAGGCAGGGGTGACGAAAAAGCCGCCGATGCCGCCGCCGTGGAAGCGATGCGCCGCGCGCTAAACATCCTGAATATAGAGGGAACGGTGGTGATTGGTGAAGGCGAGCGTGATAAAGCGCCAATGCTATATATCGGCGAAAAAGTCGGCAGTGGTGAAGGGCCGGAAGTGGATATTGCCCTCGACCCGCTTGAAGGTACGACAATATGTGCAACCGGAGGGCCTTCTGCCTTGGCAGTAATCGCAATTGCGCCCAAGGGTGGATTTTTGCACGCGCCGGATGTTTATATGAGCAAAATCGCAGTTGGCGGTGGATTGCCTGATAATATAGTGGATTTGGATGCAAGTCCGGCAGAAAATCTCAAAAATCTGGCGAGCGCAAAAAAATGCGATGTTTCTGATTTGATGGCAATTATTCTGGAGCGTGACAGACATGCAGAATTGATTGCAAAAACCCGTGAAGCGGGCGCGAAAGTTAAGCTCATCGGTGATGGTGATGTTGCCGGAGTTATTGAAACTGCGCGCGGGCATAGCGCTGATATCTATATGGGAATCGGCGGTGCGCCGGAAGGTGTGCTGGCAGCAGCAGCTTTGCGCTCAATCGGCGGGCAAATGCAAGGGCGTTTGTTATTTGATGAAGATGGTCAAAGAGAGCGTGCAAGACGTATGGGAATTGATGATTTGAACAAGAAATATATACTTGAAGAATTGGCGGCAGGAGATGTGATGTTTGCCGCAACCGGAGTGACAGACGGCGGAATGCTGGAAGGGGTGCGCAAAGAAAACGGCTATCTTACCACGCAATCAATCATCATGCGTTCAAAAACCGGTACGGTGCGGATTATCAAGGCTGAGCATAGGATTTAGGCGAGATTAATAATCGTCTAAGCCTTTGTCAGTGCGGGAAACGCTATCTGAGAAAATTGGAAATAAGTCTTTAGCGACGATTGCATCAAGGGAAATTCTGAATCCAAAGGTGAGGAATCTGAGTGCGCTATATTCATCTTCACCAAATCCCGCGCTTTTTAAGGCTTCGTCCAACTCATCCTGTGCAGCTTTGAGCTCTTGTCTGCACACATCTTTTCCCTTGCGGCGCTTTCGCAACTCTATATCATATTTATCGCCAAGCAAGCCTGTGTTGCTTTTGACCGCAACCCATACTCCGCCAACAGATTTCTCTGATAGTATTGTCTGAAGCGGTTCTAAGTTGATTTTTCGGTTGTCATTCATAATTCGGTACTATCTAATTAATTTATGGTAATGTAGGTTAATCTCGATTTAAAATCAATAAATTATTCGGATGTGAGCTTAATCCCTGTATTTTTTCAGTTTTCACTAGACAAAATTCAGGAAATAAATATATTCTGCCGCTCCTGATATTGCCCGGATAGCTCAGTTGGTAGAGCAAGGGACTGAAAATCCCTGTGTCGGTGGTTCGAGTCCGCCTCCGGGCACCACTTAAAAAATAAACCAGCCACGCAACCGCGTGGTTTATTTTTTGAGTGAATGTTTTTTCGGACGAGAACGAAGTTCGAAACCGAGGTCAACAGACCGAGTTACGCGAAGTGCGTAGCACGAGTCAGTCCGCTCCGATGCACCACGCTTTGTGGGTTGCCTATCAATCTTGGATATTATCAATAGATGCAATTTTGCAGACTTCAGCAAGATGAGCGTGGAAAAATTCCACTGCGTGCCAAATAATTTTATATTCCCCGATATTCGGCTATATGTTTGCAATATGAACAAGCAAAAAATATATGTCAGCATCGTGCTTGGAATATTTGTAGCTATGGCCTTTAGCGTGGGATTGTGGATGATAGATGCCGTTGATACCATACAATATTTTGCTGAATTTGATTATGTGGAAGGGGTGATATTTAATCAGATAGAGATGGCAAGGCAGGGCAAGGAAATATATAGCCCGATTTCCGAAGCACCATATATGATTGTGAATTATCCGCCTGTGTATCGCTATGCCGTGTTGCTGCTGGACAATTTCACCGATGATTTATTGATGGCGGGTAGGCTGGTTAGTTTCATAAGCACGATTTTATCTGCGCTGCTTATCTCCGGTATTATACATCATATGCTAGCTGGAAAATATGACAAGCAGACAAGGATTTTATCGGAAATTGCCGGAAGTTTGATATATCTCAATATTTTTTATCCTCAGCATTGGGGGATGACGATGAGGGTGGATATGCTGGCGGTGGCGTTTGCGCTGGCGGGGCTTTATTGCTTTCTCAGAATTCAAAATGAAAACAAA
>PCXJ01000043.1:0-9347 GCA_002787615.1 Alphaproteobacteria bacterium CG11_big_fil_rev_8_21_14_0_20_44_7 | reverse complement strand
CTAGTTCTCGCGGCGATGTTTTTTATCCTCGCTGCATTTACCAAGCAATCTATCATTGCCTATGTTGGCGGATGTTTTGTTGCATGCTTGTTCACAAATCGCAGGCTGGCATTCAAGCTATTTATGTTCATGCTTATCCCTTCGGCAATAATATTATGTGCAGAAATTGTTGCGACAAATGGTGAGTTTTGGTTCCATCATGTCACGGCGAATAAGAATTCATATAGCATACAAGAAGCATTATCTAACGTCGCTGTTTATGTAGTAATGTTATATTATATAATTTTTGTGATGTCGGTGGGATTCGTTTATGCGCAAATCAAAGATTATGTTCAGAAACGAAGAGATGATTGCAAGAATAGCATGGGAAAAAACATATCGCCGAATTTTCTTTTATCATGCTGCTGGATTTTATCTTTTGTCATGATTTTCTCAATCGGAAAAATTGGCGCAAATACGAATTACTATTTAGAATTCTTTGCTTTAGTTAGTATTATTGTCTCAATCCAGATTGCAAAAATGATTAATGAGATAAGTTTATGGCGGGTTGTACTCATAGCAATAATATTTTGCAGTATATTATTGGGCTATTATTATAATCCCCAACCACCCGAAAAAGATAAAGTTTATACGGAATCTATGCTTCATGACATATCTTCTGCTTCAGGAGAAATCATTAGTGAGGATATGGTTTTGCTTACAAGGGCGGGAAGGTATATTTATTTTCAGCCATATATTATGAAGCAATTATTGATTCAGGGCATCTGGGATCAAAGCCCTGTGGTGCAAGCGATAAAATCTAAAAAAGTGGCTAGAATAATCCTGAAGAATGATATAAATAGTTTGCCAGAGAGAGATTCACCTCAAATCCTGAATAGGTTTACTCCTGAGGTGGTTGAAGCGATTAGAGAGAATTATAAGCTAAAAACCCAGTCGGAAAAGATTTTTATTTATGAGCCAAAATAAAAGAATAAGTAGAGGTATAATTTCTGGCATACTAGCCTTTGCATTCATTCTGAATGCGGTGCTGCCTTTTGCGGTTTCGCACGCTCAGCTTCCTCAAGATAATTTTATCGGTAATATTGAGATTTGTACGGCGGATGGTGGCAAAACAATTTCTGCCGATGCGTATAATAAATTGCTTGCAGATTTGAACGGTAAGCTTGAGAAATCCAGTTACGTAAAGAAATCATCCGATAATCTTTTTGCGCTCCCGCAAGCCATAACCTATGAGCTGGAAAGTCCGGTAGTTATTTGTGAAATTTATCATGCTCAGATTTATCTGTTTAATGAGATAATCTATAATTCCATACTTCCGCGCGCGCCGCCGCAAAGCCTTCGTCTAATTGGCTAACCGCCACATCTCAATTTTAAAATTATAATATTTAACGAAGGTATTAACATGAAAAATAATATGTTATGCGTGGCAGCAACGCTTGCTTTTGCTGCAAATCCATTATCCATAAATTCCGCTCAGGCTGATGAGCATATTCATAACCATAACGCAGCGCCCGCGCCAATTGGGGTGATGGGTGACCATGTCCATGAGGAGGGGAGCTTGATGTTTTCATATCGCTATTCCAACATGAAAATGGCGGGGAATAGAAGCGGTACGGATAGCTTAACTCCGGCACAAACGCGGGCGGCGGGTTTTATGGTTGCGCCGCTTAACATGACTATGCAAATGCATATGTTCGGCGCGATGTATGGCGCTTCGGAAGATTTGACGCTGACGGCGATGTTGCCATATGTGCATAAATCAATGAACCATGAAACTGGGGGCGGCATGCGTTTTGAAACCTCATCTGAAGGTTTGGGCGATGCAAAGCTTGGCGGGATATATAATCTCTATAATAACCATAATGAAAATCTGAATCTTAGCTTCGGCGTTGCAATTCCGACAGGCTCGGTGGATGAAAGGGATAATACTCCTGCTATGGCGAATGCAAAATTGCCATATCCTATGCAGCTTGGCTCCGGCACTTTCGACCCGATGCTGGGAATTACCTATACGAATAGCTTGCAAGATTTCTCCTATGGAGTGCAGGCCGGCACAACGCAGCGTTTGGGAAAAAACAGTGAGGGTTATAGGCTTGGTGATGAGTATAATCTAACCGGCTGGGTGGCAACGGAAATCAATGATGTTTTTGGAGCATCCTTACGTCTTGATGGCAAGAAATGGGGCGATATTAGCGGCAGTGATAGCCAGCTAAACCCCGCAATGGTACCAACCGCAAGGCCGGATTTGCGGGCAGGCAGAAGGGTGGATGCGCTTATTGGTTTGGATATACAGCCATTTGATGACAAGCTGCTCAACGGGCATCGCTTAGCATTGGAATTTGGTGTGCCTTTATATCAGCATCTTGATGGCCCGCAGCTTGAGAGTGATTATCGCTTAACCTTAGGCTGGCAATATAGCTTCTAGAAACCTACTAACCACTTCGGCAAGCTATAGTTTCGGCGGGCATATTTGCCGCCCCCGCTCGCCTACTTGGTCACCCCGCACTTGTTGCGGGGTCTGGGTATAGCTATATAGCTCCGGATCGCGCAACGAGTGCGCGATGACGCAGATTTTATGAAACCCGCTAATAACTTCGCCAAAATATATTCTTGCCCCGATGCTTATAAATCTATAGCCTTGGGGCAGGTTATATTTTGCGGAGGAAAAAAATGAAATCTATAAAGTATATCGTGATTATTGCATTATTAGCTTGTGGCAGCGGTTTTGATGCAAATGCAGGCTTGCTCAGCCCAAAAGATGTCAAGGCAGCGAAAGAGAAAAGGGAAGCAGAGGAATTGCAAAGAGAGCTTGACCTTGTGAAGCATAATAAAGATGCAGTTGCCGAATTGCAGGCTATCAAAAACTTGCTCAGCAAGATAGTTTCGCAGAATGATGAGCTTATCAAGAAGATAGATGCAATTGAAGCGGATAAATCGGCTACTCCGTTAGAATAGCCTTCGCAATCAATCCCCAACTTTAAGCGCAGCGATGAAGGCGGATTGTGGGATTTCCACCTTGCCAAACATGCGCATTTTCTTCTTACCTTTCTTCTGTTTTTCCAATAATTTGCGTTTACGCGTAATATCGCCGCCATAGCATTTGGCTGTAACATCTTTGCGCATGGCGGAGATTGTTTCCCGCGCGACAATGCGTCCGCCAATTGCTGCCTGAATCGGGATTTTGAACATTTGCTTGTGGATAAGCTCTTTTAAGCGCTCGCACAAAACCCGTCCACGCGCTTCGGCATTTGAGCGGTGAACCATGATAGACAGCGCATCTACTGGCTCAGCATTGACTAATATTGAGAGTTTTACAATGTCACTTTCCTCAAATTCCGAGATTTGATAATCAAAGCTGGCATAGCCTTTAGTGCAGGATTTTAGGCGGTCATAAAAATCAAAAACCACTTCACCTAGAGGGAGCTTATAGATAACCATGGCGCGATTTCCGACATAGGTTAGCTCTTTTTGAATGCCGCGTTTTTCAGTGCAAAGTTGCAAAACTGCGCCGAGATATTCATCCGGTGTGAGGATTGTTGCCTCAATCCACGGCTCTTCAATCGAATTAATTATAGTTGGGTCAGGCATATCAGCGGGGGAGTGCAGCTCTTTTGTTGAGCCATCTTTCATATGCAATTTATAGATTACGCTGGGTGCAGTGGTGATTAGCTCAAGGTCAAATTCACGTTGCAGGCGCTCCTGAATAATTTCCAAATGCAACAAGCCCAGAAATCCGCAACGATAGCCTAGGCCAAGTGCTGCCGAGTTTTCCTGCGCAAATTCAAAGCTGGCATCATTAAGCTGCAATTTCCCTAGGGAATCACGCAAATCTTCAAAATCAGAGGCATCAACCGGAAATAATCCGCAGAAAACCACGGATTGCGAAGGTTTGAACCCTGCGAGTTTTTCTGCGCATTCTTTTTTATCCTCAGTAATCGTATCACCGATTTTGCAATCTGAAACGGTTTTGATTGAGGCATTAATAAATCCGATTTCACCCGCGCCAAGTTCAGCAAGTTCCACTTTCTTCGGGGTGAAAACTCCAACTGAATCAACAGAATAGGTTGCGCCAGTATTCATCATTTTGATTTTTATGCCTTTCTTAACCGTGCCGTCAATCACGCGTACCAAAATCACCACGCCGAGATATGAATCATACCAGCTATCGACGAGCAGAGCTTTTAATGGCGCATTCGGCAAGCCCTTTGGCGGCGGGATTTTTTGTACGATTGCTTCCAAAACCGATTCTATATTCAATCCGGTTTTTGCCGAAATCTCACAAGCATCATCAGCATCAATCCCGATAACCTCTTTGATTTGCTGCTTGATGCGGGCAGGTTCGGCGGCGGGTAAATCAATTTTATTGAGCACCGGAACAAGCTCATTATCTGCCTCAATGGCAAGATATGTGTTGGCAAGCGTTTGCGCTTCAACCCCTTGGCTAGCATCAACAACCAGCAATGAGCCTTCGCAAGCGGCAAGTGAGCGTGAAACTTCATAGGTAAAATCGACATGCCCCGGCGTGTCCATAAGGTTTAATGTATATATCTCTCCGTCTTTGGCTTTATATAATAGCTTCACGGTTTGGGCTTTGATGGTAATTCCGCGTTCACGCTCGATATCCATGGAATCCAGCACTTGCCCTTTCATTTCACGCGCGGTAAGCCCGCCGCAAACTTCAATGAGTCGGTCAGCCAATGTGGACTTGCCGTGGTCAATATGGGCAATAATTGAGAAATTACGGATTTTTGAAAGTTCGGTCATGGCGGGATATGTATATTATCAAAAACAAAATTTCAATCTAATCAGTGTTTTTATCCAGAAAATCCTTGTAATTCAGATATTTTTGCGTATTATCCGCAATCCCGATTGGCGGGCAAACTCTAAATTTAACAACAATTTAACAACGAAAGAGAATTAATATTATGAATGCAAGCGCAGCGAAACAAGAACAAAATACACCATTTTCAACCGGAGAAGATTTTGAAAAGCTTCTCGAAGAATCCTACACAGATAAGAAAGTCGAAGAAGGCACTATCGCGGAAGGTACGATAGTAAATATCGAAAATGATATGGTGGTTATTGATGTTGGCTTGAAATCGGAAGGTCGTTTGCCACTAAAAGATTTTGCATCATTCGGCGAAAAGCCTGATATCAAAGAAGGCGATAAGGTCGAAGTTTATATTGAAAGAATGGAAAACCGTTCCGGTGAGATTGTTATCAGCCGTGAGCGTGCATTAAAAGAGCAGGTTTGGGATAAACTTGAGAAGCAGCTAAAGGCAGAAATTCCGGTAGACGGGATTATATTCGGCCAAGTAAAAGGCGGATTCACCGTTGATTTAGGCGGTGCGATAGCATTCTTGCCGGGCAGTCAGGTTGATGTTCGTCCGATAAAAGATATTACCGAAATTGCGAATGAAAAAGATAAATTCCTTATTCTGAAAATGGATAAGAAGCGCGGAAATATTATTGTTTCACGCCGTGCGTTGCTAGAAGAATCGCGCGCTGAAGCACGTGATGAAATCCTCAAAGATATCGAGCTTGGACAAAAGCTGGAAGGTACTGTGAAAAACCTAACCAATTATGGCGCATTCATTGATTTGGGCGGTGTTGATGGTTTGTTGCATGTTACTGATATCTCATGGAAGCGCATCAGCCATCCTTCAGAAGTTCTGAAAATGGGGCAAACAATTAATGTTCAGGTGATTAAATATGACGAGGATACAAAGCGTATCAGCCTTGGCATGAAGCAGCTTGAAGATAACCCGTGGCAAGGAATGGAAGGCAAATATGAAGTCGGTCAGCGTGTTAAGGGCAAGGTTTCCAGCATCGCAGATTATGGTGTATTTGTTGCTCTGGATGAAACAGTTGAAGGCTTGATTCACGTTACTGAGCTTAGCTGGGTTAAGAAAAACCAGAATCCAAACAAAGTTGTGAAGCTTGGTGATGAAATCGAAGTTCAAGTTCTTGAAATTGATCAGGAAAAACGCCGCATTTCTCTAGGTTTGAAACAAACACAGGAAAATCCTTGGGATACATTTGGCAACACCAATAAAGTTGGTGATGTTATCAAAGGTGAAATCAAGAATGTTTCCGATTTCGGATTCTTTGTTGGTCTTGACGGTGGAATTGACGGACTTGTGCATTATTCAGATTTAAGCTGGGATAAATCCGGTGAAGAAGCCCTGAAAGACTATAAGAAAGGTGACGAAGTCGAAGCGAAAATTCTTGGTATTGATATTGAGAAAGAGCGTGTGAGCCTCGGTGTAAAACAGCTTTCCGGTGAAGCTCCTGTCGGTGTTGATACTTCTGACTTTAAGAAAAGCGAAGTTGTTACATGTAAGGTGACGGCGATTGAAGATGGCGGAATTGAAGTTGCTGTCGGTGAAAATGAGGTGAAAGCCTTCATCAAGAAATCGGAGCTTTCAAAAGACCGTTCTGAGCAACGTCCAAGCAGATTTGCTGTGGGTGACAGAGTTGATGCAAAAGTTATCGGCGTTACTCAAAGAAGCGGTAAAATCAATGTTTCAATCAAAGCGCTGGAAGTTGAAGAGCATAAGCGCGCGATTGAGGAATATGGTTCAACCGATTCCGGAGCAAGCTTGGGTGATATCCTCGGTGCAGCTTTGGAAGAAAAGAAATCTAAGAAAGAATAGGTTTCATGTCATTAGACTCAGACATATTATTGGATAGGATAAATCTGAAGAACAAGCTTTTTAAGTGGCGCGTTCTGGCGTTGGTTGCTCTCGGCATAATGCTGTTTGCACTGGCAAACCCTGAAAATAATGTGTCTGAGAAAAATATTATGACGGATTATATTGCCAGTGTGGATATAACCGGAATTATAATTGATGATAAATATCGCAGCAAAATCCTAAAAGATATTGCCGATGATGAAAGAGCCAAAGCGATTATAATCAATGTTGATAGCCCCGGTGGAACTACGGTTGGCGGCGAAGAGCTTTACGAGCAAATTAAGGGAATCTCTGAATCCGGCAAGCCGGTTGTAGTTGTGATGAAAACTCTGGCAACCTCTGCCGGATATATGATTGCGGTAGCGAGTGACTATATAATCGCCAGAAACGGAACGATAACCGGCTCAATCGGAGTGATTGTGCAATCAGCCGAATTTACGGATTTAGCAGAAAAAATTGGCGTGAAATTCCATACATTTAAGTCCGGCCCATTGAAAGCCAGCCCATCACCGTTTGAAAAGCTCGACCCGCGTGCCGAAGAGGTGATGAATGATGTGATTGCTGATTTTTATAATTACTTTGTGAAAATCGTTGCTGAGGGGCGTAATCTCCCTGAAGAAAAAGTCCGCGAATTGGCAGATGGCAGGATTTATGGCGGCAGGCAGGCTTTGGAATTAGGAATGATTGATGAGATTGGCGGTCAGGAAGAGGCGCTGGCATGGCTGGTTAAGGAAAAAAATATTGCCGAAGATATAGCCATTGAGGATATATCATTGATTGAGCCGGAGCATCCTTTTAGGGAATTGTTTTTTGGTGAAATGAGCGAGCTTGATTTATTCAGAAAAATAAATATGAATGGGCTTCTCGCATTATGGAATCCAAATAATTGATTGATGATAAGCGAAAAATCGTGTAGAAAATGATTGAGGTAGAGAATGACAAAATCTGAGTTAATAAAAAATCTTTCAGTAAAGTTTCCATCGCTAAGGGAAAAGGAAATTGAGGATATAGTAAATCTTATCCTGAAGGAAATTTCCGACACATTAGTGGCTGGGGATAGAGTTGAATTGCGAGGTTTTGGTGCTTTCTCAATCCGTAAACGTGAGGCTAGAGTTGCGCGCAATCCGAGAACTGGTGAAAAAGTGAAAGTTGCAGCCCGTAAATCAATCTACTATCGCCCCGGCAAAGAATTAAAAGAAACGCTGAATAGTTAGTCATTAGTTGCTAGTCGCTCGTTACTTTAAAATCCCAAATCCTATTTAGGCACACCGCTTGTGGTGGAATATTCAAAGTGATAAGCCTGATTATGCACAAGCGGATATGCAGAATGTGCCGCAGTTGCCGCCTCTGCGAATCCTGATAAAATCAACTTCAATTTGTTATTATATGAAGCAATATCACCCACAGCGAAGATTTTCGGGTGGCTGGTTTGCATAGTATTTTGCTCAACCTCAATCAAATTTTTATCGAGGCTTAGCCCCCAATCAGCAATAGGGCCAAGCTCCATTGCTAATCCAAAAAACGGTAGTAATATATCGGCTTCAATTGCGCGCAAATTGCCATCAAGAGTTTTGACATTTACTGCGGAAAGCTCGCCATTCCTGCCTTCCAGAGAATCTAGCTGATACGGGATGACCAGTTCAATAGCCCCAGAATCTGCAAGTTGATGCAGCTTTTCCGAGCTATCGGGCGCGCAACGAAATTTGTCACGACGATGCACGACATATAATTTTTCGGCAATATCGGCAAGGCTCAGCGCCCAATCAACGGCTGAATCTCCCCCCCCTGCGATAACAACTTTTTTGTTGCGGAAATCTTCCTTGCGCCCGACCATATAGAAAACCGATTTGCCTTCATAGGATTCAATATCAGCAAGCGGAGGGCGGTTTGGGCCAAATGCTCCGCATCCAGCAGCGATGATAACAGCTTTGCATGTAATCTCGTTACCAGTGCTGGTTCTCACGATTATATCATCTCCGCTTTCGCTAAATGAAACCACTTGCTGACCAAGATGATAAACCGGATTAAACGGTGCAGCTTGTTGCTCAAGGTTTTTGATAAGTTGCTCGGCGCTGATTTGAGGGTGGGCAGGGATATCATAAATCGGCTTTTCGGGATAAAGCGCGGTGCATTGCCCGCCGATGAAATCGAGCGTGTCAACAACATGGCAGTTCATTTTCATCATCCCGCATTCAAACACGGCGAATAATCCTACCGGCCCTGCGCCGATTATCACAACATCTGTTTCAAAGTTTTTGCCCATAGAGAATATATAGTTTGGCGTAAATCCGTTGACAACCTAAATAAATAGTTTCATGTAGATAATATGAAATTACCAGTAATTCTATTGGCGGGCGGATTGTCATTTAGCGTTTGCAATGAGTCCTATGCATATTATGGAAGCGGGAATGGCCGTTATGGCGATATGCCTCAGCCGACAATTGAAGTTAATATTAGCGTATTAAATGGCTTGGCTGATAGGCAACTGCAATATCAGGATGCTGCTAGCCTAGCTGAGGAAAGCTTTCAAACGGCGTCTTATAGAAGTCCAAATTCGGGATTTAATCCGAATTATCGTCAGGTGGAAAGCCCTAGGCTGTTGCCCGTATATGCTCCGCCGATTAGTGGGGCTGATTCAGTGAGTGCTGTGCA
>PCXJ01000124.1:14501-15019 GCA_002787615.1 Alphaproteobacteria bacterium CG11_big_fil_rev_8_21_14_0_20_44_7 | reverse complement strand
CGTGAACGCCTGCACCGGGGCCGATATCAATCAGATGGTCGGCTTGTTTCATGGTTTCTTCGTCATGTTCAACCACCATTACGGTATTGCCTAAATCGCGCAGGTTTTTGAGTGTTTCCAGCAATTTATCATTATCGCATTGATGCAAACCGATGGAAGGTTCATCCAGTACATATAAAACGCCGGAAAGCCCGCTACCGATTTGTGAGGCGAGGCGGATACGTTGTGATTCACCGCCTGATAATGTTCCTGCTTTGCGTGATAATGTCAGATAATCCAGCCCGACATTTTGCAAAAAGCCCAAACGCTCGCGGATTTCTTTCAATACGCGCTCGGCGATTTTGTTATCTTTCTCGGAAAGCTTGCTTTTCAGATTACCAAACCATTCAACCGCTTCATCAATTGAAAGCTGGGTGATTTCACCAATATGTTTTTCTCCAACTTTAATTGCCTGCGCTTCCGGCTTGAGGCGATAGCCTTCACATACTGAGCAAAGCTTGAGGTTCTGATAGCGGTTC
>PCXJ01000124.1:0-14471 GCA_002787615.1 Alphaproteobacteria bacterium CG11_big_fil_rev_8_21_14_0_20_44_7 | reverse complement strand
ATATAGAACAACTTCCCGCACTTCTTCAGGTAGTTCGTTCCATTCTTTGTGCACGCTGGTTTGATAATGTTTGCAGATGCCGTCTAAGGTTTGTTTGTAAAAGCGGCTGGTGGCACTTGCCCACGGGGCGATTGCACCTTCATATAGCGATTTTTTCTTATCGGGTACAACCAGCGCAGGGTCAAAGAATATCTCAGTTCCAAGTCCATCGCAGGAAGGGCATGCACCATATGGCGAGTTGAATGAGAATAGGCGTGGTTCAATTTCGCTGATCGAAAATCCGCTTACCGGGCAGGATAAATGCTCGGAAAAGGTTAGGCGTTCCTCTTTTTTATGCTCGCCCGCATCTTCAGAAAATTCGGCGAACATTAGCCCGTGACCATTACGCAGCGAAGTTTCAATGCTTTCGGCGAGGCGTTGCTCGATGCCTTCTTTGACTACTATACGGTCAACAATAATTTCAATGTCATGTTTTTTGTTTTTGTCCAGAGTAGGGAGCTCATCAACTGTGTATGAGATTTTATCAATCATTAAGCGCTGAAAGCCGGATTTGATAATTTGCTGAATGTCTTTTTTATGCTCGCCTTTCTGGCCGCGCACAATAGGTGCAAGCAATAAAATTTTCGCGCCTTCAGGCAATTCCATGATTTTATCAACCATCTGGCTGACGGTCTGGCTTTCAATCGGCAATCCGGTTGCGGGTGAATATGCAATTCCGATACGCGCCCATAAAAGCCGCATATAATCATAAATTTCCGTTACCGTACCAACCGTAGAGCGCGGGTTTTTGGAGGTGGTTTTTTGTTCAATTGCAATCGCCGGAGAAAGGCCAGTGATATGCTCAACATCGGGTTTATCTTGGAGTTGCAAAAATTGGCGTGCATAGGCAGAAAGACTTTCAACATAGCGGCGTTGACCTTCAGCATAAATCGTATCAAATGCGAGGCTGGATTTGCCTGAGCCGGAAAGTCCGGTAACCACTACAAACTGATTTTTGGGGATATCTATATCAACATTTTTGAGGTTATGTTCTTTTGCACCTTTGACCGAAATTATATCTGATTCCATTACAACCCTTCTAAAACTAAATTAAAATAAACGCTTGCACTTAGCACATAAGGGCATAAATATTCAAGGTTTATTTTGGAATGTAATCTGTGCTTTTGTTAGAAATGCTTGCTTTTACCATGTTCTGAAAATGCTGCGCGTTGGCTTGGGGGATGTCTTTTGGCTCAGGCATATATTTTTTCGGCATGATTTTATCTTTCACCAATGTTTCCAATAACAGGCTGCGTGCAAATTCCCGCCCTGCATCCTGCCTTGGTTCTGATAGCCAGTCGGCCATTTTCTCGGTCAGGCTTTTTCTGGATTTTTGTATAAGTGAGCCGAATGCCGGTTTGGTATCTTGTTCTCCAAGCCAGATTTCCGACCATGCACGTAATTTATAATTATCAGTGGCAAGGTTTAAGGATACTGGCCATGCCAGCATTTTTTCTAAAATAAATTGCCGTGCCGGATATTGCGCGTTTTTATGCTCTAATTTTTTCTCATAACCTTCCGGAATATCTATCACTCCATAATCTTCATGCAGGCTAAATGCAGTTTTCACATGCTGTGCTATAGTTTCCGGCGATCGGTAGAAAAGCTGTGGTTGTTTAAGTGCAGCTTTTGAAACATAATCAGCATAAGAGATATCACAACCAAGCTCGCCATTTAATTTATCGACTATTCCTTTAATATTATTTTTTATAGTTTCCGGTGATTGGTAGAAAAGCTGTGGTTGTTTAAGTGCAGCTTTAACATAATCAGCATAAGGGATGTCACAACCAAGCTCGTCATTTAATTTATCGACAGCGTCCCTGATATTATTCTTTATTCTTTCTGGTGATAGGCAGAAAAGCTGTGGTGTTTTAAGTTCAGCTTTTGAAACATAATCAGCATAAGAGATATCACAGCCAAGCTCGTCATTTAATTTATCGACAACATCCTTAATATTATTTTTTATTCTTTCCGGTGATTGGTAGAAAAGCTGTGGTTGTTTAAGTGCAGCTTTTGAAACATAATCCGCATAAGAGATATTACAGCCAAGCTCGTCATTAAGCATGCGAAGAGTTTCCTCAATTTTTTCTCTAAATTGAAAATAATCTCCTTCTGCGTTTAGTCTTTTTAGGAAAGAAAAGCTTTTGTCCATTGCCGCGTTTCTAGCGGAAGATTCATCTACGTCGCAGCGTATAATTTCTGCCACGGTTCTTTCGTATATATCCTCTGTAGATAAATTTTTTGTGCTCATGCAGCCTTCTTAATTTATATTAATGTTTATGTAAAGTAAATTTATTGCATTTTCCTAATAAAAAACTTGAACTTAATCACCCACAGGATAAGTTATGCATAAATAAATCAAAAAATATGGGGATAAAAATGGCGTCAGGATCAATAAATAAGGTTATATTAATCGGGAATTTGGGCAAAGAGCCGGAAATCCGCAGCACTCAAGACGGCAAAGAAATCGCGAATATCGTGATTGCAACTTCCGACCAGTGGACAGATAAAAATAGCGGGGAGAAGCGCGAGCGTACGGAGTGGCACAGAGTTGCGATTTTCAATCCGGGCTTGGTTACTTTGGTAAAAAAATTCCTCCATAAAGGTTCAAAAATCTATGTGGAAGGGCAGTTGCAAACCCGCAAATGGCAGGATAATTCCGGTATGGACAGATACACTACCGAAATCGTGCTGCAAGGCTATAACGGCGTTTTGACATTTCTGGATAGCAAAGGCGGTGGCGGCGCGAGCAATGATTATGCTGATAATCAGGATAGCGGCTCAAGCAACCAGAATGTTGCTGAAGAGCTAGATGACGAAATCCCGTTTTAAAAATCCCGTTTTAATTGGTGACAATATATTTTTTGCCTTTATAAAGTTCCGTGGAATTAAATAGAGGGCAAAATTATGTGTTGGAGCGGTGAAGCATCTGCGGTATTGGCATCGGTAGGTTTGGGAACAACCCTATATGCGGCTTACAAAAAAGAACCTGCGCCAATTTGGATTGCGCTTGGCTATTTTTCGCTGATGGAGCTTTTGCAAGCTTTTACCTATGCATATATTGATGAATGTTCCAGCCCGACCAATCAGATTTTGACGTTATTCGGCTATTTGCACATTGCCTTCCAGCCATTTTTCATTAATGCGCTTTCGATGCATTTTGTACCGGAGGCGGTGAAGAAAAAGGTGGAAGTTCCAGTATATATATTATGCTTTGCTTCGGCGATTTTCATGATAATTCAGCTTTATCCGTTTGAATGGGCAGGGCAGTGTAATCCTGCAAGACCGCTATGTGGTGAGTTTATGTGTTCGGTTTCCGGTAATTGGCATATTGCGTGGGAAGTGCCAACTAATGGTATCGGCAACTGGTTTGTGGATGCGTGGATTCCGTTCTTCAAATATGGCTTTGTGACCTATATCATAACTGCATTCTGGCTTCCGTTGATGTACGGCTCGTGGAGAATCACGGTTTATCAATATCTTATGGGGCCTTTTCTCGCGATGCGCTTGACCGATAATATCAATGAATGGCCGGCAATATGGTGTTTGCTTTCAATCGGAATTCTGCTGATTGTGGTCAAAACCAGAGTGAGAAATTTCATGTATGTGAAAAGCTGGTTTTTATGGCCGAAAAGCCTGACTAATAAATCGGATTAATTGTGTATTTCATGCGTGACAAGGTGGGTTTTCTGCTTTATAAACTCATCCCATGAATGATGAAATAGCGAAATACGATAATACCCAGCCGATTTCAATCGAATCAGAGATGAAGTCATCATATCTCGATTACGCGATGAGCGTGATTGTATCCCGCGCCATTCCTGATGTGCGTGATGGTTTGAAGCCGGTGCAGCGCCGCATTTTATATGCGATGCATGAGGCGGGGATTGATTATAACAAGCCGTATAAGAAATCTGCGCGCATCGTCGGTGACGTTATGGGTAAATATCACCCGCATGGTGACTCGGCGATTTATGATACTTTGGTTCGCATGGCGCAACCATTTTCAATGCGTGAGCTGTTGATTGACGGGCAGGGTAACTTTGGTTCGATGGATGGTGATAATGCTGCGGCAATGCGTTATACTGAATCACGTCTGAAGAAGATTTCACACACAATGCTCAGCGATTTGGACAAGGAAACCGTTGATTTTCGTCCAAACTATGATGGGCAAGAAAGTGAGCCAAGTGTTTTACCTGCTGCATTCCCCAATCTGTTGGTGAATGGTTCAGGCGGTATTGCAGTTGGTATGGCAACAAATATTCCACCGCATAACCTAGGTGAAGTTATTGATGTATGCTGCTTATATATCGACAATCCGGAAGTGACATTTGAGGAAGTTCTGGAAGTTATGCCTGCACCGGATTTCCCTACAGGCGGTACTATTTTAGGGCGTGTTGGTTCACGCTCGGCGCTTTCTACCGGACGTGGTTCTGTGGTTATGCGTGCAAAAAGCCATTTTGAAAAAATGCCGAACGGGCGCGAGGCGGTTATCTTTACCGAGATGCCGTATCAAACCAATAAGGTTCGCATACAGGAGCGCATTGGTGAATTGGTGCGCGAGAAGAAAATTGAAGGCATTGCCGAAATGCGTGACGAGTCCAACAAAGACGGAGTGCGCTTGGTTATCGAGGTCAAAAAAGATGTGATTCCGGAAGTTATCCAGAATCAGCTTTTCCACCTAACAACGCTGCAAACTTCATTCGGTGTAAACATGCTGGCGCTTGACGGTGGTCGCCCGCGTCAGTTGAATGTGCTGGATGTTATTCGCGCATTTGTACTTTTCCGCGAAGAAGTTATCACTCGCCGCACGAATTTCTTGCTAGGCAAAGCCCGTGACCGTGCCCATGTTCTGATTGGGCTTGCCATGGCAGTTGCCAATATTGATGAAGTTATCAAGATTATCCGTGGCGCGAAAGATCCTGCCGAAGCGCGGGAAGAATTGATGTCACGTAGCTGGAATGCTGCGGTGGTTGAGCCATTAATCAAGCTTGTTGATGAGGTTGGGAACGATATTGTTGATGGCAAGGCTAAATTCACCGAAGTTCAGGCGCGCGCAATTCTGGATATGAAGCTTGCAAGATTAACAGGCTTGGAGCAGGAAAGAATTAGCGGTGAGCTTGATGAGTTGGCAACGCAAATTAAGGATTATCTCGAAACGCTTTCCAACCGCGATAAGCTATACGGAATTCTGCGTGAAGAACTCGTAAAAATCAAAGAAGAATTCGCAACAGAACGCCGCACGAATATTGAAGAAAGCGAATATGAGCAAGATATTGAGGATTTAATCCAGCGTGAAGAAATGGTGGTTTCCGTAACTCAGCGCGGTTATATCAAGCGTGTGCCGCTCACCACATATCGTGCACAACGTCGCGGTGGTAAGGGGCGTGCAGGTGTTGCAATGCGCGATGATGAAGATGTGGCGCGCAAGGTTTTTGTCGCCAACACGCATACTCCGGTGCTGTTCTTCTCGAATATCGGAAAGGTTTATAAAACCAAGGTTTACCAACTGCCGCTTGGCTCGCCAACATCTATGGGCAAAGCGCTGGTCAATATCTTCCCTCTTGAGGCTGAAGAGCGCATCACCAATGTTATGCCAATGCCGGAAGAGGAAGATAAATGGGATGAAATGAATATCGTCTTCGCCACAACCCACGGTAATATCAGAAGAAATGACTTGAGCGATTTTAAAGATGTGCGCTCAAACGGTAAAATCGCGATGAAGCTGGAAGGTGATGAGCGTCTGATTGGCGTGCGCCCATGTAGCCCGAGTGATCATATCATGCTTTCGGCAAGTTCCGGGCAATCAATCCGCTTCCCTGTTGAGGCTGTGCGCGTGTTTAAATCGCGTAATTCAACCGGTGTACGCGGCATGAAGTTCAAAAATAAAGGTGATCAGCTTGTTTCGATTTCCATCCTATCCGGTCAGGAATTTGATATGGAAAAACGCGCTGCATTCCTGAAAATTCCGGTGGAATTGCGTCAAAAAATCGCGCTAGATGCCGAGGCTGCGGCGGAAGTTGAGGCAGAAATTGCAAATATTCTGGGTGACGAGCTTGTGCCAATGGCGCAAAATGAAGATTTCATCCTCACTCTCACCGAGAACGGCTATGGCAAACGCTCCAGCGCCTATGAATATCGCGTTACAAATCGCGGCGGTTCGGGAATCGTGAATATCGTAACTTCAGATAGAAACGGCAAGGTTGTTGCTTCCAATCCGGTTGAAGAAAATGACGAAATTATCGTTGTAACCGACAAGGGTAAGCTTATCCGCACGCCAGTTAACCAAATCCGCATTGCCGGACGCGCCACGCAAGGCGTAACAATCCTCAAAGTCGCTGCCGAAGAATTGGTGATTTCCGCCACTCGCATTCAGGATGTTGAAGGCGAAGAGGGCGATGATGAAGAGCTTGACGGCGAGGAAGCGGGAGTTGCTGAAGCTGCTGAAGGTGAGGCTGCATCTGAGGGCGAGCCTAACAATGATAGCGCGGATAGCTAGATACAGGCGCTACATAATATTTGCATTTCTTAATAATATGCGCTAAGTAATTCGTTAAATAATAACGAATTAGGTTATGCTATGGCAAAGATATTATTAGTTGAGGATAGTTCGCGTGAATCAAGCGTTTATTTGCAGCATTTGCATGAAAGAGGTCATGAGGTAACGTTGGCTACTAATTTGGCAGACGCTTTAGGATGTTTGGGGGAGATAGAATTTGAAGGGATATTATGTGATTTTTCTTTTCCCGCATCCGCTGATGAAATTGCAAATATACCTACGGCCTCTACTCATGCCACACAAATATCTGACACAAAAAATCCGAACATATGGATGACGGTATGGTCAATGAGTTTTCTTGAAGATTGTGTTACTGATGTTCAGAGGGGATTATTGGAAGGAGGTAAAATTAACAGTGTTAGAGCAAAGGGTGCTGGTAATATAGGTGGTGTAATTGATGAAATGGAAGAAGGGATTGCTGCGCGGCAAAGGGGCGCTGATAAAATAAAGATATTATTAGCAGATGATGACTCTGCAAAATTGCGTGATGTTAAGCGTGATTTGGAAGGTCTGGGTTTTGAGGTGGAAACTGCGGAATGTTATCAGGAAGCAGCCTCGATGGGCATTGCTGAGTTTTATCCCATAATAATTACCGATACTGTAATGCCTATGATGAAAACAAGTTCAAAACCATATAACTTTAATCAGTTTGCAGGCTTTGACCTTGCAAGTGAAATTCGCCGTAATCAAAGAACCCCTGAGCAACAATCAAAAATTATTGTGTGGACGGATGAAGTTACAGATAGATTTTTAGCAGAAATGGAAGATTGTGTGGCAGATAGAATGTTAGGTAGCAAAAACATATACGAAATCAGAGAACAGTTGCTTGAATGGAAAACCGAGATTGAAGCGGTTTCCGAAAGGGGTGGCGGTGCAGAAGGAAAATTTGTTGAGATGATTCACGGTGGCAGAAGGGAAATTGGTGCGCTGTCATTATAATATCAGCTTGTAATTTTGAGAATTTGCTTATAAATTCGCGCCATGTTTTTTAAACCTAAAAAAGTTGTTCCAAAATTTTCCGAGGACGCGCTTAATGTTCCGGACTTGCTGCAAACCAAAATCGGCGTTTATCCCGGTACGTTTGACCCGATAACCAAAGGTCATGTCGATTTAATCGAGCGCGCGCTGATGCTGGTACATGATTTGGTGATTGCCGTGATTGAAGATAGCTCAACCAATAAAAGCCCGATTTTCAGCCATGATGAGCGGGTTGCAATGGTACAAAAAGATATTGCTCATCTGGATAATGAGCGCATCAAGGTGGTTTCGTTCAACGGATTGCTGATAGATTTTGCCCACAAACACGGCGCAACGCGGATTATCCGAGGTTTGCGCGCGGTGAGTGATTTTGAATATGAGATGCAAATGGCATTTATGAATAAGCGCTTAGCGCCTGATATTGCTACGGTTTTTCTTCCGGCGGCGGAGGAAACGCAGTTTATTTCATCGAAGATGGTCAAGGAAATTGCGCGGCTTGGCGGCGATGTTTCCAGCTTTGTTTCCGATAATGTCCGTCACGCACTTTCAATTAAATATAACTCGCTAATGGGCGATTAATAACCCCGAAAAGGAGAATAAAATGAAAAGGATTTTTATAGCTATAATGTTCATGTTCGTATCAACCACGGCATGCTCAGCAGAAGAAACGCCAACACAAGGAAATGAAATGACAAAAAAAAGCGATAGTGAAAATGTGATATATTTGGAGTTGAAAGACGGGGTGGTAAAAATCCAGCTTCTGACCGAATCTGCGCCAAAGCATGTTGCGCGTATCAAAGAATTAACCCGCGAAGGATTTTATGACGGAATCGTTTTTCACCGCGTGATTGAAGGATTTATGGCGCAAACCGGTGACCCAACCGGAACAGGAATGGGCGGTAGCGGCAAGAATCTCAAAGCAGAGTTTAATTCAGAACCGCATACGCGCGGAGCAGTATCCATGGCGCGTGGCGGAAATCCTGATTCTGCCGATAGCCAATTTTTTATCGTATTTGATGACTCAAGATTTCTTGACGGGCAATATACTGTGTGGGGCAGGGTAGTTGAAGGTATGGAATTTGTTGATAAAATTGCCAGAGGTGAGCCGCCTGCGAATCCTGATAAAATTATTTCCATGAAATTGGGTGAGTAAGCTAATTTTATAATTTGACTTATCTCTATTTGTGGTTGTAATGTCGCCGCATGGAATATCAATTTAAGAATTTAGTTTTTGAGGGTGGCGGTGTCAAAGGCATTGCTTATCTGGGTGCGTTGGATGAATTCTCCAAGCGTGGAATCATACAAAATATTGAGCGAGTGGGCGGAACTTCTGCCGGAGCAATTACGGCTTTATTGCTGGGTTTGAAATATTCACCGGAGGAAATTCATGAAATTGCCTTCAATATGAATTTCAATGATTTCGCCGATGACGGATTTTTCCTCTCTGATATGAGTAGCCTTATCCGCCATTTCGGCTGGCATCGCGGCAAATTTTTCCATAATTGGGCGCGCGATGTTATCAAGCAAAAGCTCGGAAATCCCAATGCGACATTTGCTGATGCGCAAGCTGCCGGTTGTTTGGGGATGTATTATCTCGGCACGAATATCTCTACCGGATATGCGGAAATTTATTCCGCCGAGCATACGCCAAATTTGCCGATTGCCGATGCGGTTAGGATTTCTATGTCGATTCCGCTTTATTTCGCTGCGATGAAAAATGCGCGTGGTGACATACTTGTTGATGGCGGGGCAATTCTCAATTATCCGGTAAAATTATTTGACCATAAGAAATATACTCATGACGAAGAGGCGAAGAGAGAAACCGAATATTATAAGAACACGGATTATGTTTTTAACCGTGAGACACTGGGTTTTCGCCTTGATTCAAAAGCGGAGATTGGCGTTTTTCGTGGGCAGGGTGAGCCGGTTGTGCATAAGGTTGGTGGCTTCAAATCATATATGACGCGGTTGGTGGAAACTCTGATTTCCGCGCAAGATAGCGTGCATCTTCACTCGGATGATTGGCAGCGCACGGTTTATATTGATTGCGCAGATGTTGGTGCAACTGATTTTGAGATGGATAATGCCAAGAAAAATCTGCTCATTGAGAACGGGAAAAAATTCGCACAGGAATATTTCGAGTGGTTTGATAGCAGCCAAGAAGCGGTGAATAAACTGCCTAGACTGCGCCGTTTATAGCATATTTAAGCGTCACTCGCCAAATTGGTGAACATGGTGGTGTTGCCGTCAAAGCGCAGCTTCACAGTTCCCACTGGGCCATTACGCTGTTTGGAGATAATCACATCAGTCAGGTTGCGAACCTCTTCCATGCGCTGCTGCCATTTTTCATATTCGGCTTGCTCTTCCACCCGTGGCTCTTTGCGCATCAAGTAATATTCCTCGCGATAAATAAACATCACCACATCGGCATCTTGTTCAATCGAGCCGGATTCCCGCAAGTCAGAGAGCTGCGGGCGTTTGTCTTCGCGCTGTTCCACCGCACGGGAAAGCTGGGAGAGTGCAATCACCGGAACATGCAATTCTTTTGCAATCGCCTTCAGCCCTTGTGTAATTTCCGAAATTTCCTGCACGCGAGATTCGTTCGACCTGCGTCCTGAGCCTTGCAGAAGCTGCAAATAATCGACTACTAAAGCGCGCAGATTATTGCGGCGTTTCAGGCGGCGGGCGCGGGTGCGGACAGCGGAAATGGAAAGGGCGGGCGTGTCATCAATATGGATATCAAGCTCTTTTAGCTCCTTGCTGCGTTTGGCGAGTTTGCTGAATTCTTCGTCAGTGATATCACCGCGTCTGATGCGGGTGGAATTAATCCCCGTGCCCATAGAGAGCAAGCGCATGGCGATTTGCTCGGACGACATTTCGAGTGAGAATACCCCGACACAGCCATTTTCTTCTTCTGCATCATGTTGTATGGAGTGTGCGGCATTTAGCGCGAGATTTATCGCCAAAGCGGTTTTACCCATACTTGGGCGTCCGGCGAGGATTAGAAGGTCGGAATTTTGCAAGCCGCCCAAAACATTATCCAAATCTGAGAATCCGGTGGAAATGCCGATAACATGTTTTTTGCTTTTCATCGCATTTTGCGTCATCTCGAGCGCGTTTAGCAAAGGCTCGTTGATATTCTTGAATGATTCGGAGATTTCTCCCTGTTCGGCGAGTTGGAACAAATCGCTTTCCGCGCGTTCGAGCTGCAAGGCGGCTTCATTCTCAGCATCGGATTTGTAGGCATCATTGACAATATCCGTGCCGATTTCTATCAATCTGCGTTTGATGGCGCAATCCCGTACTACATATGCAAGTTGCGCGATATCATGGATTTGCACCACGGATTTTGCCAGATTGGTGAGGTATTTCGCACCACCGATTTCCACCAAATCAGGGTCTTTTTCAAACTGGTTTTTGAGGACAATAGGGGTTGCAACCTGTCCACGTTCTAAAAGTCGGGCAATTCCCTCAAAGATTCTCTGATGCACCGGCTCGAAGAAATATTCAGCAATAACAATCTCATTAACCTTGCCATATAGCGAATTGTTGAGCAAAAGCAAGCCGAGCACTGTTTGTTCAGCTTCAATATTCCGTGGAAGCTCGCGGATATCCTCCGATTTTTCTTCGGGTTCTTGAATTTTTGCAGCGCCGATTTTTGCTATTTCCATGGGTTTTTGAGGTTACATCAATATGGCATATTAAGTCTAGAGTTTTGTTTCGGAAATCGAAACATAGATGCTATACCTCTAACGTCACCCCGCACTTGTTGCGGGGGCTGGGTGCATCTCCCCTATTCTCTAAGTGCGCGGTGATTGAGTAATAACGCTCCTTACTCACCATAAGTCACAATGCCCACTTAACTTGGCACAGCTATTGCTTATGTTCTTGCGAGCAATAATGCTTTGGACAATTATGCAAGTAAATTCGATATTAAATATACTATTACCAACCGCCGCAGCAGGCTCTACCCCCTTTAGTCTGCTTGGAGAGGTTGGTAGCCTTTTATCCGAAGGCGCAGAAGGATTTGCCGGCCTCCTTGCTGAGGGCGGTGAAACTGTTTCTGATGGTGTCGAAGACTTGCTTGGTCTAAATAACCCCAATGGCGGTATCGTTCCTCTCCCCCAAGTGAGTGATACCGTCCCCCCCTCATTAGCTAAACAGCTATATGTGTCACAAAGGGACGGCAGAGTACCGCCTGAGGTTATTAAAGGTATGTTCGGCAAGCAGGAAGTTCCTCAAGATACTAGCCTTTCTGGTTTAAATGAATTGGCTCCATCTGCGGGTACTTCTGATGTGGTGAATAATGCTGATGCGATTGGTGAAGTGGCTCTGCAAGAAAGCGGTAAAATTGATATTTCCCAAATGGTCAGTAAATATGCTCCGAAAGTGGATAATACTGATTTGAATAAAAAGCGTGAGGGCGGGCTTTCGCTTAGCGAGATATTAGCGCAAAGAAGGGATGGTAACAATCTTCTGGACTCAGCAGCTCCAACAAATAAAGGTGAGGGCGATACGCTGGATTTATCTACTCTGGATAAGATGCCGGAAGCTGCAAGCGCTACCTCGGCTACTATGATACAGGGCTTAAACGATAAAGTAAAAACCGAGTTTTCTAAATTGCAATCTGATGCAATAGATGTGAATGAATTACAAGGCGCGCCAAAATTCAAGGAATATGCCTCCAGTAAAATTGAGCATGAAATAGCAAAAATTCAGCATCACGCGCCGAATCCTGCCGAGCAAGTGAAAATCAAAATTATGCAGGGCTTAAATGACGGGCAGGATAAGATTAAAATCAAGCTGCATCCGGCTGAGTTGGGAATGGTTAAGGTTGAAATGGATGTTGCCGAAGATGGCAAGACTCATGTCAGAATAGTGGCTGATAAATCAGAAACGCTAGATTTGCTCCGCCGCGATTCATACGATTTGCAACGCGCCCTAAAAGATGCCGGAATGGATATTGAAGATAATATGCTGCAATTCAGTTTAAATTCTGATTCCAAAGGAAGCGGTGATGGATTTGATGATATGGTGAATAGCTCACCGTCAAATCAGGGCGAAGAAGTGGAAGAGATTAAATTTGATGAATACTCGAAATATGGCGGGATGAGTGTTCAGGAGCTTGTCTTAGATATTAAGTCGCAGGGGTTAAACATCGTAGCCTAACAGATAATCTGTGGTGCGATAAATTTATAAAAGGGATGGTGCGTTATGGCAGAAGTAGCCTCAATAAATTCAGCAGCAATATCAGGTAAGCCAACAGCGGCTTTGGAAGGTTTGGCGAATGATTTTGATAAATTCCTCACGCTTTTGACCGTGCAACTGCAAAATCAAGATCCGACAGAGCCTTTGGACACAAACCAGCTAACCGACCAGATTGTACAATTTACGCAAGCTGAGCAGTTGGTGAATATGAATACAAAATTGGATAAGGTTGTTGAGGGTATCAATCTCTCAATGAATTCCAGCGCAGTTTCATATGTCGGGCGTATTGTGGAATATCAGGATGAGACATTCAATCTTACAGAAGGTGCGGCAAATGTTTCGTACGAATTGCCGAAAAATGCCGACTCTGTTGAGATTTCTATTACGACCACAAGCGGCAAGGTCTTGCGTGTGTTGAGTGGTGAGAAATCTATAGGTAGCCATGATTTGGATTGGGATGGAAAAGATAAGGACGGCAATGAAGTTGCGGATGGTGAATATAGAGTTTCTATTGCTGCAAAAGATGATAAAGGCGGTGAAATAACCGTTCCGGTGAAAGTTTCTGATGTGGTGACACATGCCGGATTTGAAGATGGTGAATTATTCCTCTTCTTTGGTGATATCAAAGTCCCATCCAATGAAATTGTTTCAATTCGTGGCAGTGTTAGCGATAGTCAATTCAGCAAATCATTGGATGCGCTGGGCAATTTGAACAACTCAACTCTTGATGGTTTTGACTTGTTAAATGGTTCGGTAAATCAGAGCACGCTTCTGACTAATACTTTGTCGATGATAAACAAAAATGTCGAATATTATTCGGAGGGAATTAACTTGGCAAACGGGCAAGGTGATGTTTCTTACCGCATCAATCAAGAATTGAATCAGGTGAAATATATCATTAAAGATTCTGAAGATAATATCCTTTATCAGTCACTTTCTCCGGCTTCAGTCGGCAAGCATTCAGTGGCTTGGGATGGTTCGGTGATTGGTGGTGCAAATGCGCCTGACGGCAAATATGCAGTAGAAATTCTGGGCTTGGATTCCGCGGGAAATGAAGTTGATTTGATTCCATTCAAGCAAGGCACAATCGGCGAGATTGACCTGCTCGGCGGTGAGCCGACCTTATATGTTGGCGGTAATCCAATCGGTATTGCGCATATATTGCGTATCCTGAATTAAGCATATGACCTTGGCACGGAATTTGCTCTTAAATAACTTATAAATAAGAAAGCTGCAAAAGATATTTGCAGAACAAAATAACCTAGGAAGGGAGAGATAAAATGAGTTTATTCGGTGCTTTATCATCAAGTGTATCCGGCATTCAAGCGCAAGGTACGGCAATTGGTATTATTTCAGATAACATATCAAACGTGAACACGGTTGGTTATAAGGCGGGTTCGCAATATTTCAGTACATTGGTGACGGCATCAGGTTCTACAGTGTCTTATTCACCGGGTGGTGTACGTGCGCAAAACAGGCAATTGATTGACCAGCAAGGCTTGATTCAAACCAGTAACTCACCACTTGATGTGGCGATTTCCGGCGATGGCTTCTTTGTTGTAAGCTCTGCTACGGGCGGTCTTTCCACCGGTGCGGATGTTTCATATACCAGAGCCGGTTCATTTAGAACCGATTCACTGGGTAATTTCGTAAACGCTTCGGGGCAATATCTGCAAGCATGGCCGAT
>PCXJ01000057.1 GCA_002787615.1 Alphaproteobacteria bacterium CG11_big_fil_rev_8_21_14_0_20_44_7 | reverse complement strand
AATAAACTTGCAAGGCTCGCTTAACAATTTTAATGCGCTCCTCAGTAATTTCTTTGTTCTTATAAATCTTCTCAGATTCAATCGGAATCATATTAATCAATATGCTGCCCGCCACAATCAGCAAGAGCGTAACAGCAATTAGTACAAATCCGCGCTGTGATTTCATTTTTTTATCAATCATATAAAGCTGGGTCATAATCTATCATCTCCCTAGAGTTCCATAAGATGATATCATCAAAATAGCTGGCAGCAACCTCGCCGTCATTTATGAAATCATCATTAAAAATATTATCCCATGTGTCATGCGTGCCGTTAGTTTGCACTTCTGCGTTGGAATCTTCATGCACGGAGGTTGAGCCGGTTTTCTTGATACGGGTTGTACCGCCTTGCCGTAGCCATGCCCCAACTTTATTTTCGCCATAGCTTATAACCACAAAAACTGCGCCGCCTAACCCTGCTGTTGTCGGGTCGGAAATTGTATTCCCGCTATTATCCACAATTTTGATGCTGCCATATTGAGTGCCACCGCCACCGCCCCAACTTCCATTGGTGAAATCGCTATCAATCGCATATGTAAATCTGGAATTCCAGCCATCAATGGCATAATCATCGGGCAATAATAAATCTCTGGTCGGCAACGCGCCGATTCTTATGGTTTCATTTGATGCATCACTATCATAATCAGCCGTGATATTCACAAACCCTGTGCCTGAGCCAGCGCAATCAGCCGTGCCAAACGCAGCATCGCTTTCTGCCACTGAGCCATCGGCGGGGCAGGGCAAATCACCATTTGTGCGGTAATATAGGCGCAGGGCTTTTTCAATCTTCTCCAGCTTTGTCTGAGTTGCAATCATTCTTGTTTGTGAGTTTTTGGCATCAAAAAATAGCAAATACGAAAATATAATCCCACCCAAAACCACGAGGGCTATTGCCAGCTCTAACAAGGAAAATCCGGTTTTTTGAGAGGGTTTGATTATTGCCATAAGTTATATGATTGCGTTTCTCTGAAACATTCAATTATTAAGCATGAATTATAGCATATTTTGCAGTTTTTTTCAATTTAATCAGCTAATTACGTCACATTTTATGGAGTTTTGTGAATTCATGTTTGACAAGTTGGTTCAGCACGGCAATAAACATGGTTATGATAAATATTATACTTCCAGACGGCTCGAAAAAAGAGTTTGACCATCAGCCAACAGGGTTTGAGCTGGCAGAAAGCATTGGTGCAGGGCTAGCAAAAGCCGCGCTGGCGATGAAGGTGAACGGCGAGCAGCGCGATTTGTCCGAGAAATTGGCTGATGATGATAATGTTGCGATTCTGACCGTCAAGCAAGAAGAAGGTTTGGAAATCATGCGCCACACCACCACGGCGCAAGTTTTGGCGCGCGCGGTGAAGCTTCTCTGGCCTTCAGCCAAGCTGGCGATTGGCCCTACAATTGATAATGGCTTTTATTATGATGTTGAACTGGATTCTCCTCATATTTCCACCGAGGATTTGCCGAAGATTGAAGCTAAAATGCAGGAAATCATGGCAAGTGAGGCCAAAATTCAGCGCGAGATTTGGAAATCTGCCGATGCTATCAAAATGTTTGAAGGGCGCGGCGAGAACTACAAAGCTGAAATTATCCGTGATGCCGGAACTGATGAAATTTCCCTTTATCGCCAAGGCGAAGGCGGAAATGAGAAGGATGGTGCATTCATTGATTTATGCCGTGGGCCGCATGTGCCGTCACTCAAGCATATTTCACCTGCGTTCAAACTAACCAAAGTTAGCGGTGCATATTGGCGCGGTGATGCAAAAAACAAGCAACTGCAGCGCATTTACGGGGTGAGTTTTGCCGATAAAAAACAGCTTGATGCTTATTTGCATATGGTAGAGGAAGCAGAAAAGCGCGACCACCGCAAATTAGCGACTGCGCTTGATTTGTTCCATATTCAGGAGGAGGCAACCGGACAGGTTTTCTGGCATCCGAAGGGCTGGACATTATATCGCACACTGGAAAATTACATTCGTGGTAAATTGAGCAATCACGGATATGTGGAAGTTAAAACACCGATGCTGGTTGACCGTGTGCTGTGGGAAAAATCGGGGCATTGGGAAAAATTCCGCGAGGCAATGTTTACGGCGGAATCCGAGGAGCGGACATTAGCGGTAAAGCCGATGAACTGCCCTTGCCATGTGCAGATTTTCAACAAAAAACTGACCAGCTACAAGGAATTGCCGATTCGTATGGCGGAATTTGGTTCTTGCCACCGCAATGAGCCATCTGGTGCGTTGCATGGGATTATGCGGGTGCGCGGTTTTACGCAGGATGACGCGCATATTTTTTGTATGGAAGAGCAAATCACCGAGGAAGTGACTGCATTCTGCAAGCTGCTGCTGGAAGTTTATAAAGAAATCGGATTTGAAGATGTGATTGTGAAATTCTCCGATAGGCCGGAAGTGCGGGCAGGGGATGATGCAACATGGGATAGGGCGGAAAAAGCGTTGATAGATGCCGTAGATGCTACAGGTTTGGAATATACGCTAAACCCGGGTGAAGGTGCGTTTTATGGCCCTAAGCTGGAATTTGTTATCAAGGACTCGCTAGGGCGTGATTGGCAATGCGGAACAATTCAGGTGGATTTTGTGCTGCCGGAGCGCTTGGATGCAAATTATGTCGGCAAGGATGGCGCAAAGCACCGTCCTGTCATGCTTCATCGCGCAATTTTGGGCAGTTTTGAACGATTTATCGGCATTTTGATTGAGCATTATGCCGGAGATTTTCCGCTTTGGCTTTCACCGGTGCAAGTGGCAATAACCACAATCACCCCCGAAGCAGATGATTATGCGCGCGAGGTTTTTGTGAAAATGCAAGCGCTTGGGATGCGGGTTGAACTGGATATTCGCGATGAGAATATCTCACAAAAAATAAAAGAGCATTCTGAGGCGAGAACCCCGATAATTGCCGCCATCGGCAAGCGCGAAGTGGAAGAGCGCAAACTCGCCATCCGCCGCCTAGGCAGCCCGAAACAAGAATTTGTGGGGCTGGATGCGTTTTTGGAAAGTATTTCGCAATCCTCAAAAAATAATCCTGTCTAAACAAACAATGCTTTCCCAGCTCATCTTAGCTCGTCATTGCCTGAATGCGTGAGCATTCTAGGGCAATCCAGCCTCGCCCTAGATTCCCCTAGAATTTGCTAGGCAAATTCAGGGAATGACAGATTTTATTGCTAATATTAGGGAATATTCCCGCGCCTTAATAATTTTCTAACGATTTTGTCATATCCTCCTATTTGGGTAATGAGATAACAATGGGAAATGGATATGTCGGGTAATGAGATGGTATATGCCAAGGCGGCAATTGAAGCCTTGCTGGACGATTATTCAACCGCGCGGGAAGTGGTTGATAGCATCAATAAACTAACTGGTGAAAGAACTATCAGCGATGTAAGTGCGCTAAACTATCAGGAAAGGCAGAAGCTTGCCGGAGAAATTGGTATTCGCGGTATCGAGCAAGAAATCAGCGCCAAGGACAGGGAAGCTATTCATGAAATCGCGCAGAGGTTTGCCAATGCCGAGAATGAGCCTGTTTATCAAGTTTCGCCTTCATCGCAGGTAGAAACTGGAATATCTAGGTAACAGGTTAATTGCTCTCCAATACCGAATTTTGCCAGAACCTAGTTTTCGCTTTACGCAAATCCAAAAATGCGCTATAAACCGCTCATGTCTAACAAAGCTAAAATAATGTATGTTTTATAATTCACTATGCTGGAGCTAAATTCAGCACATACATATTTGCCGTTTCCAACTTCAAACAGAAACAACATTCAACCAGCTAAACAGTTGGCTGATAACCATTTCTTAATTTTCTATGTATATTATAATATTTCAACCATTTAGGAGGATTTATCGCTAAACCAAGACCACCAAGGCAAAAAGAAGAACTTGCCCGAATAAACCGACAAATTCGTGCCGATAAGGTGCGCGTGGTCGGTGCGAATGGAGAAATGCTCGGCGTGTTGACCGTAAATGAAGGTATAAAACATGCTGAAGAAGCCGGATTAGATTTGGTTGAAGTGTCGCCAAATGCAAGCCCACCTGTGTGCAAGGTGATGGATTACGGCAAATTTAAATATGAGGCGCAAAAGAAAAAAGCCGAAGCCAAGAAAAAACAAAAAGTTGTGACGGTTAAGGAAATCAAAGTGCGCCCGAACATTGATACACATGATTTGGAAGTTAAAACCAAAGCAATGGCCAAATTCCTAGAAGGCGGAGATAAAGTGCGGGTTTCCCTGCGTTTTCGCGGACGGGAAATGGCGCATATGAATTTGGGGCGTGAATTGCTTGATAAAATCTTCGATATGTTCAAAGAGCAGGCAAAGCTGGAAGTCCATCCTAAGCTAGAAGGGCGGCAGATGTTTATGGTACTTGCCCCGATTCTTGCGAAGTGATATGACTGGCAAATGCCTCCTGCAATTACAATAAAAAACCTGACGAAAATCTATGAACCACGCAAAGGCGCGGAAAAAGTTGCACTTGATGATGTTTCGCTGGAGATTCCCAAAGGCAGCTTTTTTGGTCTATTAGGGCCTAATGGTGCGGGGAAATCCACGCTGATAAATATTATCGCCGGACTGGTTAATAAAACCTCCGGCAAGGTGGAAGTATGCGGAATTGACATAGACAAAGATTTGCGCAAAGCCAAATATCACCTCGGTGTTGTCCCGCAGGAATTGATTCTTGATCCATTTTTCACAGTCCGTGAAGCACTGGAATTTCATGCCGGATATTATGGTATTCCAAAATCGCAAAGAAAAACCGATGAAATTATAAAGGCGTTATCGCTGGAAGACAAAAAACATACAAGTTCCCGCAGGCTTTCAGGCGGAATGCGGCGCAGATTGCTAATCGGTAAGGCTTTAGTGCATAATCCGGAAGTGTTGATTCTCGATGAGCCGACTGCGGGGGTGGATATTGAGTTACGTCAGTCATTATGGGAATATGCAAAAAAACTCAATAAGCAAGGCACAACAATTGTTTTGACCACGCATTATCTCGAAGAGGCAGAGCAATTATGCGATGAAATTGCGATTATAAATCATGGCAAAATTGTTGCGCATGATAAGAAGAAAACCTTATTAAAAAAGCTGAATAACAAGCGGATTGTGATTCATACTCAGAAAAATCCTGAAAAAGTTCCACCTTCGTTGAAAAGTTATAATCCGGTTATGCCGGACGATAATACGGTTGAGATTCGCTATAACCCCGAAGAAATTGAGATTTGTGATATCCTCAAAGATATCCATGATTCGGGCTTAAAAATCACAGATTTAGTCACGCAGGACACAAAGCTTGAGGATATTTTCCTCCAGCTAACCAAAGCTGCTTGAGATATTTTTTAAATAGAGTAAGCTACGGATATGCATCTAGAATGTCCCGAATGTAAAACGAAATTCCTGATTGACCCGGCAAAGCTAGGCGATAAAGGGCGTAAAGTGCGTTGCGGGAAATGCTCACATATCTGGCATCAAGAACCTGCCGCGCCGGAACAAGCCAAGCTGGAAGCAGATGTGAAGAAGGAGCAGGCGGAGAATTTGCGCAAGGCTGCCCAGCAAAAAGCGCGCAAAGAAGAGCCTGCATTGCCGGTGGTTTATGAGAAAAAACATGCTCCTAAGTTTTTGAAAATTGCGGCGGCGGTTTTATTATTCGTGAATATCATCACTTTTGTGATGCTGAGCAAAGATATTATCGGGCAAACTAAATTTTATGATTTGATAGGTCAATATAACACGGCGGGCGTTATGATTGATGATGTGCAGATGCTTGCGCCTCATGAATCTGAGGAAAAGATGATTTATTCTATTGATTGGCGAATTAAAAATAACTCCAAATCCAAGCGCGAGCTTCCGGCGCGTAGAATCAGTCTGCTTGATGCTGATATGCAGCCGCTTTTGCGTTCGGAAATTGCCAGTGGTGATAGCGAAGGCGATGGTGGAGTGCTTGCGGCTGGGGGGATATTTGAGTATAAATCCAATACTGTGGAAGATTTGGGCAAGCTTGGTAGGTATATCGCGCTTGAGATAGGCAACCCATTTGAGCTATCAACCAGATAGCTATATTAAATAGGAAAATTTTAGCATGGGTGATAATTTGCCAAATAAATCTCCAAAATTCTCATTTGAATTCTTCCCGCCAAAATCCGATGAAATGGAAAAAAAGCTATGGGAAGCGATAACCAAGCTGGAATCACTCAATCCTGAATTTGTTTCCGTAACCTATGGTGCGGGCGGCTCAACGCGCGAGCGTACACATGCAACCGTCAAGAGAATCGGTAGTGAAACCTCGCTAAAAGCAGCAGCGCATTTAACTTGTGTGAATGCCAGCCGTGCCGAAATTGATGAAATTGCCCAGCAATATTGGGATAGCGGAATCCGTCATATAGTCGCGCTGCGTGGTGATATGCCGGACGCAGGCGGGGCTTATATTCCGCATCCGGAGGGCTATAAATATGCTGCGGATTTGGTAGAAGGCTTGAAAAAAATTGCGGATTTTGAAATTTCTGTGGCGGGTTATCCTGAATCACATCCCGAAGCTATCAGCGCAGAGGATGATTTTATCCACCTGAAAGAGAAAGTGGATGCGGGCGCAACACGGGTGATTACACAGTTTTTCTTCAACGCCGATGATTATTTCCGCTTTCTGGAGCGTGCGCGGAAAATCGGTATAAGCGTGCCGA
Organism: Alphaproteobacteria bacterium CG11_big_fil_rev_8_21_14_0_20_44_7; assembly: GCA_002787615.1. Taxonomy (GTDB): domain Bacteria; phylum Pseudomonadota; class Alphaproteobacteria; order Rickettsiales; family 21-14-0-20-44-7; genus 21-14-0-20-44-7. The sequence continues at coordinate 8,129 of PCXJ01000057.1, read as the reverse complement.
TAATCCCCGGTATTTTGCCGATTGCCAATTTTGCGCAAGCCACCAAATTCAGCAAAATGTGTGGTGCAAAAATTCCGGAAAGGCTGATGAAATTATACGAGGGCGCGGACGAAAATCCGCAATATCGCAATATGATTTCGGTCATCACCACAACGGAATTATGCCATAAGCTGATGGAAGGCGGCGTTGAGCAATTCCATTTTTATACGCTCAATCGCTATGAGCTGGTGCAGGCAGTCTGCGGTTATTTGAAAAGCTAATTAAGCACTAACGGCAGCTACTTCACGTTTTTCACCTGCTACGGTTAGCGCGTTGGTTTTTGCCTTATCGCATATTTTAGCAATTTGCTCTGCGTCTAAATCTTTCAGCGATTCCAGATTAAATCTTACATTTTGCCCGTTTGCGATTGTCAAAACCCCGTTTCTTTCGGTAGTTTCCTGAAATGCATCATTAAAAGCATCAGCAAGTTTAGCTGCTGTTTGCGGGCTTCTATAAGCGAGGACAAAAGTTGAATCGCCAAAATAATGGACTTTTTTATTAAAATGCTTTTGCACTCCCGCTTCAAGCGCCTGATATTGCTCAATAATCTCAGAGAATAATAGCATCATCTCCAATGCTTGTGAAAACTGAAGGGCTTCAATTTTAGGGACTTCAATCACAATGTCATCATCGTTTATTACGGCAATATTATTGCTATGCCATGACCTAGTTCTGTAGGCAGAATTCAGCTTAGCCGTAATTTCATCTGCCAATTCACAATCACCCTCATTATACAGGGCGAGAATCGTTGAGCCTTCGGCAGTAAAGTTAAAGCGTGTTTGTGAATTCAGCAGGCTTGTTACCAACTCAATATTTTTCTCGGCAATCCTATTTTGTGCATCTGACATAAATACCTCTTTAGATAATTATTAAGATTTCTAAAGGGCGATGTCAACGAAAAATCTAATCTCTGAGCTGGAAAAGGCCGAGCTATGACTTAACATTTTCCATAAATTGATTAACTTCCGTGCTTAGCATTTCAGAAATATCGCTGAGTTTAGATGCTACACCTTTCACATTTCGTGCAGCCTCTCCGGTTTGCTGGGCGGCATCATTCACCCCGCTAATGCTTTGGCTTACTTCGGAAGTTGTAGCGGTTTGCTCTTCAACGGCAGAAGCGATTTGTGTCGCAATTTCATTGAATTCGGTGATGCTTTTTCCGATGGATTCAATCGCCTGCACAACCGAGCCGGTAACTCCCTGAATATTATTGATTTGTTGCTGAATCTCGGTGGTGGCTGTGGCGGTTTGCTTCGCCAAATCCTTAACTTCGGCGGCAACCACGGCAAAGCCTTTGCCCGCATCTCCGGCGCGTGCCGCTTCGATTGTGGCGTTGAGCGCGAGGAGGTTGGTTTTATCGGCAATTTCCTCAATAACCTCGGTGATATTGCCGATTTTTTTCGCGGCTTCTTCCAATGTGCTGACCAGCTTATCGGTATTTGCTGCTTGCTCTGCGGATTCTTGCGACATTTTGGAAACCTCGGTAATGCGCTGTGAGATTTCCTGAATGGAAACCGACATTTCCTCGGAAGCGGCTGATACAGAGGAGCTTAGCTCTTGCGTGCGGTTGACAATTTCCAGCATATTATCGGCTGAATCATCAGCTTGTTGAGAAGTTTCTGTCATATCCTCAACAACTTTAGTGACATTCTCAGCCATGCGGATATTTTCTGTAATGACCGCCCATGTTAGCATAGGGCCCAGATATTTACCTTGCGAATCTTTGATTGCAGAAACGCTCAGATTCAAGGTTTGGTCACCTAATTTGATATTTGCTTTATGCGGTAAATTTGCCGGATCAGCCAGCAAGCGGCGCTGATGCTCTGGAGCTTTATGGAAAACATCAATGGATGACCCAAGCAATTGTTCAACCTTAATCGGCAAATGTTGCTCTACGCTTTTGAGCGTGTTAAGGCTGGTTTGGTTGACATAATTAATTTTAAAATCTTTTAGCTCGCAGGTCATAACATTGATAGGCATATTATCCAGCATTTCCATGAGTCGCTCGGTTTCTCTATCCTTTTCAATCTTATCGGTAACGATGCTCCATGAAAGCATAGCGTGGGTATATTTATCCTTGTTGTCGTAAATTGCGCTGATGTTTAAATCAAGATATTGTCCGCCAACCTCAATAATGGCAGAGTGCGGAAGATGGCTGTCATCGGCGAGCATATTTCTCTGATGCTGCGGATTTTTGTGGAAAACGTCAATTGAAGTACCAACAATATTCTCAGGCTTAACTTTCAAGACATCACGAATTGCATCAAGAAGTTCAACTGATTTCGGGTTCACATAATCAATCGTAAAATTTTTGATATTACATATCATTACCGCGATTGGCATATTCTCAACCAGCGCCTTAAAATCCCAATTGGTTGAGCCTGTATTATTAGAGTTCCGTGATAGCATAATATCTCCCTGAATAGATTTGTAATTAATTTCAACCCTAGATTGTTGAGGAATAGAAACATAAATCTATATTTTTGCTAGGTAAAAATATTAATTAGCTCAAAATATTTTTATAATGGGGAGTTTTAGTCACAAGGATTTATAGCATTTTGCTTGTTGTGTTATCTAGCTAACTTGCATATTGCGCGTGGCGGCGGGCAATCCAACCGTGATGCCGTCAAGCTCTTCGGAAATAATAATCTGACAACCTAAGCGCGATGTATGAGTGAGTCCAAATGCCAAATCCAGCATATCTTCTTCATCCTCACTTGCTTCGGGCAGGCGGTCAAAAAATTCTTCTTCCACGATAACATGGCAGGTGGAGCAGGCAAGAGAGCCTTCGCACGCGCCTTCTAAATCAATGTCATTCTTATGCGCGACTTCCAAAATGGAAAGCCCCACAGGAGCATCAATTGATTTCACGCTACCGTCTTTGAGTCTGAAATTTACTGTTGGCATGCTGGTTGTTTATAATAATATAAATCTAGTTGCAAGAGATAATCTACTTTATTGCTGTTGTTGCCAGAGTATCGGCGATTTCATTATATTTATTTCCGTTATGCCCTTTTACCCAATGCCATTTAACATGATGCTGGGCATTGGTTTCATCAAGCCTTTGCCACAAATCCACATTCTTAATAGGTTTTTTATTTGCACCTTTCCAGCCTTTTGCTTTCCAGTTGGGTAGCCATTCGGTGATGCCTTGCAGAACATATTTGCTGTCAGTATATAAATCAATTTCGCATTTCTCTTTTACGGATTCGAGGGCTGAAATTGCCGCCATTAGCTCCATGCGATTATTTGTGGTTTCGGTGTCGCTGCCGGAAATATGCTTTTCTTTTTCGCCATATATCAGCACTGCTCCCCATCCTCCGGGGCCGGGATTGCCGCTACATGCACCGTCAGTATATATGGATATTTTTTTCACGCCGACTAAATCACCTCTGTTTGATGCTCTTCAATTAGCGTAGGTTTTTCTAGGGGGAGGGTGATTGTAACCTTCGCGCCTTTATCTTTTTCGGACTCAATTTCAATTTTTCCGCCATGCAATTCAACAAAGTTTTTGGCAACGGCAAGTCCAAGTCCGCTACCGCCTTTTGACTTTGTTTTCTGGAATTTGTTGAAAATAATTGCCATATCTTCTTCTGCAATACCTTCACCGGTATCGGTGACGGTGATAATCACATTTTTCTCATCTGTTTTCGCGCTAAGCGAGATTTTTCCACCTGCTGGCGTAAATTTGATGGAGTTGCTGAGGATATTAAACAATATTTGTTTGATACGGGTTTCATCACCAAATAATTTGCCGATTTGCGGCGCGCATTCAAACTCAAATTTCAGATTATGCTCTTGCAGCCTTTCCTTAATCAGCGATATCACCGAGGCGAGCATTGAATGGATATCAAATCTATCAATATTCAGCTTCATGTAGCCAGCTTCAATCGAAGAAATATCCAGAATATCATTAATCAAGCGTTCGAGCTGGTGCGATGCTTGATATATATCTTCGAGATAATCTTTTTGACTATCGTTGAGCGTGCCGAAAATTTCATTGCGCAGCACTTCCGTAAAGCCGATAATGGAAGTTAGCGGTGAACGCAATTCATAGGAAATATTAGTAAGAAACTCGGTTTTGAGGCTATCCACATCTGCTAGCGCCTCATTTGCCTCGCGCAATGATTTTTCTACCAAGAATGAATCGGTAATATCATTATATGTAACCAGAATTTCGCCATCTGGGAGGGGAGCGGTTTTCATATCCAGCACAATTCCGCTACTAAGTTGCAGCGTTTCTGATTGCGCCTCGCGGGACAGGACTTTTGCCAGCGTTCCCTTGCGGAAATCATCCCATGTGCCGTCAAAATTATACAATGCTTTGGTTTTATTTAATATGTCGGCAAGAAAAGGCTCGCTTTCCAGAAAATTTTTATCAAGCCCCCAAATTGTTGCATAAACCGGATTGCTGAGCGTCAATTTTCCTGATTCGCCAAACACCGCCACGCCCTCATGTAGATTATCCAGTGTTTCACTTTGCACAGCCAGCAATGTATTATACGAACGCTCCAGCGCCAGCTTATCGGTCATATCCTCATAGACGAATTGCAAACCGCCCAGCGTATGCGGCACAACGATAACGCGTAGCGAACGCTCATCAGGGAGGAAATAAAAATCTTCCTGCGGGTCAATCAAATCTTTGAACATTGCCAGATTTTCCTGCTTAAAACGCCGAAAATCCGCCTGTTCGGGGAGTTTGCGTTTTTCACGCAAGGCTTCCAGAACTTCGCCATATGTCGGTTCTGTGCCGAGCCATGATTCCTCAAGTTTCCATAAATTCATAAAGGCGTTGTTGAAGAATTTGAGCTTCTCATCAGCGCCATAAATTGCGATTGCCGAGGCAGAGGATTCCAGCAATTGCTTTTGCACCTGCTCATTAATTTTCAACTCAGCTTCGGCCTTGATTAGGGCGCTGATATTATTTGCGAATCCGACTGTGCCGTTTTGGGTAGGGGTTTCGCAAACTTCATATTCTTGGGCAGCGCCTTTGAGGATGATTTTGAAGCGTTTGTAGCGCGGGTCACGCTCAGTGCGGGCTTTATCCGCTAATGCGCGGATTTCCTTATTCAGCTCGTTGATTTCGTCACTGCCTTTTGGGGTTTCGGAGAGCAGGAGATATGAGTTGTTGCAGAAGATAATATTTAAATCTTCATCGCGTTGCCAGATAGGTTGGCCAACTGCATCAAGGATTTTTCCCAGCCGCTCAAAATTTTCCGAAAGCTCTTTTACTTTTTTACCAGAACCAAACATGAAGGGCATATTAGCAGAATTTTACTACCCTGTCACCCATTACTAACCACTCAACTCTCAACACTAATTAATATCTATACCAGTCCGGTTTGAACGGGCCTTCGGTGCTGATGCCGAGATAATCCGCCTGTTCTTTGCTGAGTTTGGTGAGTTTTACCCCGAGTTTATCCAGATGCAGGCGCGCAACTTTCTCATCAAGATTTTTCGGCAGGATATAAACCTTATTTTCATATTTCTCAGGATTATTCCATAATTCAATCTGCGCGATTGTCTGGTTGGTGAAACTTGCGCTCATCACAAAGCTTGGATGTCCGGTGGCGTTGCCGAGATTGCATAAACGTCCTTTGGAAAGGATGATAATTTTCTTGCCATCGGGGAATTCCACTTCATCCACTTGCGGTTTGATTTCCACCCATTTATGATTTTCCAAATCTGCCACGCGGATTTCTGCATCGAAATGCCCCATATTGCCCAAAATAGCGCCATGCTTCATTGCGCGCATATGTTCCAGCGTGATAATATCCTTATTTCCCGTGGTCGTGACGAATATATCACCTGCTGCGGCAATATCTTCCATTGGTTTGACTTCATAGCCTTCCATTGCGGCTTGCAGGGCACAGATTGGGTCAATCTCGGTGATAATCACCCGCGCACCTTGCCCGCGCAGAGCATCGGCACAGCCTTTGCCGACATCGCCATAACCGCAGACAACCGCCACTTTTCCGGCAATCATCACATCGGTTGCGCGTTTGAGCCCGTCAATAAAGCTTTCGCGGCAGCCATATAAATTATCAAATTTGGATTTGGTGACTGAGTCATTCACGTTGATAGCGGGGCATTGTAGCGTGCCGTTTTTCTCCATTTCATAGAGGCGCATAACGCCTGTGGTGGTTTCTTCGGAAAGCCCGCGCACATCCTTCATCATCTCCGGATATTTCTTATGCATGATTGAAGTTAAATCGCCGCCATCATCCAAAATCATATTAGGTTTCCAGCCATTTGTGCCGTTGATGGTTTGTTCAATACACCATTCATATTCTTCTTCGCTTTCACCTTTCCATGCAAAAACCGGAATGCCGAGAGATGCAGTTCCTGCGGCGGCATGGTCTTGCGTGGAATATATATTACAACTGCTCCAGCGCACTTCTGCGCCAAGGTCAATCAGGGTTTCGATTAATACGGAGGTTTGAATTGTCATATGCAAACAACCTGCGATTCTTGCGCCTTTTAGCGGGTTTTTGCCCTTATATTCCGCGCGTAATGACATCAAGCCCGGCATCTCACCTTCGGCAATGGCGATTTCTTTTCTGCCCCACTCGGCAAGGTTGATATCGGCTACTTTATAATCGGTGAAGTTTTCTTTTAATTGCGCAGTCATGTTAAATCCCTTGTTGAATAATTATGGAGTTCAAGTTAACTATAATGAAATAATAATCAAGTACGAGCTTTCCGAAATACTAGAAGCCACTAGAATCCATATTCATCCAAGATGTTTTGTGGGATAATGCTGCCAAAACCTGATTCCAATATTTCCCCATAATCTGCAAAATTCAAAAATCCTTTACTGATTATGCTTTTGAATATCGGCAATTTTTCGGGTTTAACCCGAATTATCCACCACGCCTTCAGTTTATATTCTGAATCTGTGCCGATAACTTTATAGAGGAATTTATCTTCCTTGCTCAATTCGGTTAAGAAGCCTTTACTTTTTTCTTGATTTGTCATCTGCAATTCTATATTTCATTATCAATAATAATTGCAATATTAATGAATCTTATACAAGGAATAAACAAATGGGACATGATTTTAGTGAGCAGGGCTTAATTGGTGCAATTAAAGATTCGGGCGCCAGAAAAGTCATGCAAGAACTTTTGGATTCGGAGGAAGGAAAAAGCTTTTTAAACGCAGATACCCAAGAAGGCGAAAGAGCAAGAGAGTTGCTGATGAGGCATGAGCCGCAATTAGCCATAGATATGGTGCAAAACGGTATTATTCACGTGCGTAGCTTGAACTTCGCTCTTGAACAAAAAGACTCACCTCTTGATGCTATTAAGCTTACAAGATTATTATGCTGGATAGGTGAGGATGAAAACGAGCCGAATCGTGCGGGGCGCGAATTCTTGCAAGAAAAACCGGGATTCATCGGGCATTTGCAGGATGAAGCTACCGAAATATCGGGTGCTAATCCCGTGACGGTGCTAAATACATTGGCTGGAATATTGGATAGAGCAGGCATGGATTTGCCAAGGCCGGGCGGAAAGGTTGATGATGTTGAGGAATCTACAGGCTTGTCAACTACCATGAATAGGTCTATGACAACTACATGATACCAAGATACTCACGCGAAAAAATGGCCGATATATGGACGGCTGAGAATAAATACCAAATCTGGTTTGATATTGAGGCGCATGCCACCGATGCGCTGGCCGAACTTGGCGTTGTGCCGGAATCTGCGGCAAAAGCAATCTGGGCAGGCCGTCCGGAAAAAATTGATGTTGCCCGCATTGATGAAATTGAGGCAACAACCAAACATGATGTAATCGCTTTTCTGACCTATATCTCTGAAAATGTTGGTGAAGAAGCACGCTTTTTGCATCAGGGGATGACTTCGTCTGATGTGCTGGATACTTGCCTTGCCGTGCAGCTCAAGCAATCTGCTGATATATTGATTGAGGATGTGGAAAAGCTGTTGAGCGCGCTCAAAAAACGTGCGCAGGAATCAAAAGATATGATTTGCATTGGTCGCAGCCACGGAATCCATGCCGAGCCGACTACAATGGGTTTAAAATTCGCGCGTTTTTATGCGGAAATTGAGCGCAGCTTAAAACGCCTGAAAA
>PCXJ01000086.1:3511-19756 GCA_002787615.1 Alphaproteobacteria bacterium CG11_big_fil_rev_8_21_14_0_20_44_7 | reverse complement strand
CCTCATAGGAGGTGGGTATTGCGGGGAAATCTCCCCCCTATTAGGGGGGATTTAAGGGGGGTGGCTTCAGGCAATGACGATTACTAAAAGCTAAAAGCTAAAAGCTAAAAGCTAAAAGCTAAAAGCTAGAAGCTAGAAGCTAAAATAAAAAAACCCACCTACAATTCAACCCCGTGGATTTTATCTTTCCCTGCACCAACATTGCGGGCAGAAACCGAGCTGTCTAGATTCTGCTTTTGCTCCTGCGTCAGATTATCAACCGCGTCATTTTGCTGCAATTGCGCGGCTTTTGAATCCAGTGCGGGGCGGCCTTCATTCTGGCTTTGCTTAATTCCGGTTTCCTTCTTATCCAGCTTATCATTCGGACTTTCCTGATTTTTGCCCGCCTCTTCCAGCTTCGCAGTTTCCTGATTACGCTGCCGCGCAACTTCTAATTCGCGGCGCTTTCTTTCCTCGCGCTCTTCCTTGGTTTCGCGGTCACCATATTCGCGCCCCTCGAAATATTCCTGCTCAAATTCGATATCCTGAGATTGCGCAGGGCCTTCCACATCAATTTCGATGAGTTTGCCGTCAATTTCTGCCAGAACCGCGCCCCTATCCTTGAGCTTTTTGCCGGTAAGCTGGGTGCTCATAGCACTATCTTCATCAAGAAAATCTTTTACCATATAGCTATATTATACAGCATTTTATGATTTTTTTAAAGCATGAAGCGCAAGGCAACAAAAGTAATCCTAAGAGACTGTTTAGAATCTCTACATTATATTGGCATATTGATATATAACAATATACTGATATATATATTATTCCACCAGCACAGAATCTCTGCATTCCTTCGGTATTACAACATAACAGAATCTCTGCATTCCCTCGGCATTCCAGCATATATGGAAGATTTTGAAAAAATTATGGATGAAGATGGACGCGGATAAGGAGCTAGTGATAAAGAGCTAATTCGGCATTTTGTCAAAACTGAGAGCGAGCCCCATTCGCCCTAATATCTAATATCTAATATCTAATATCTAATATCTAATGCCGTTCTTTTTGCTGGTCTTGGGCGGGCTGCATTTTCTTCAAATCGTTCATCGAAACTTCGCTGTGATTAATCTCACTCACCCCACTTGTGCGCAATTTTCGTATAGCTTCCTCGATATGATGATGAGAACCATGCTCCACCCCATGTTCCGCCGATTTTGCGGCTGATTTTGAGCGCATACGCTGCTGCTGCAATTGCTGGATAATCAGGCGTTGATTCAGGCGCACCCGCATTTGGCGCTGCAAATCACGATTGCGGCGACTTTTGCCCTGCTCTTCTTCTTGTCCGCTATCTTTTGATTGCTCTTTTTTGCCTTCTTTGCGCGCTTTGACAATATCATCAATCACCTTGGAGCTTTGCACATCCTTATCGGATTTCTTCTCGCGCGAGGTTTGGGCGGCACGGTTCAGCGCAGCTATATCATTCCCCTGTGCTTTTTCTTGCGCTTCCACCTCATGCTTATAATCGGCGCTATTTTCCAACTCGGCTATCTTATCTTCCTTACGAGCTTTGAAATTGGAATCTTCATCAAAATCATCGTGAGAATTACTGCTCAGACTCGTTGCATTTGATTTCTTTTTGCGTGAGAATATACGGGTGAGCAGCGTATTTTCCTCTTGTTGCGATTCATCCTCGGCGCGCTCTGCCATTTTATTTCTCGCTTCACAGAAAACCGTACGGCTTATTAAATCACGGATGGAGCGCTGCAAACTAACCTGACGCTGCTGCTCACGCGCTTGTGTGTTAAACATAGACATACGCACATTGACCGCGATAAACTGCGCGATGAGGCTTTTGAATACGGATTTGACCTTACTACGGCTTTTCCGGCTTTCGGGAATTTTGGCGCGAGATGCGTAGATTTCGCTGGCGGGCTTGCTATCATCGCCCAAAACCCCGCGACTATCGGCACGCTGAATTTCCATATTATCGAGATAATCAAGGATTCTGCGCTTTTCCGTATCCATCAATGTTGAGGATTTTATTGCTTCTGTCGAGGCTTTTATACTGACTTTATCAAAAAATGTCGGGTCAAACACTTCCGGAATGCCGAATTTTGCCAAATCAAGGTCTTTTTCCTGCGAGGTTTCCCGCACAGCCTGTTGTATATCAAGGATAAATTCAATTGTCGGCAGAAAAAGCGGGCTATCTGAGCCACCCAGAAAACTTGCAACATCTTCCTGCATGCGGATTCCAGCGCCGCGCTCCTTCAATTCCTTTAATTTCTCGAGATTATATGTCATTTAGCTCCATCAGAATCTTGGCATTATAGCATTTTCAGCTATTTATGCCAATTTTCCTGTGATTTATCCCCATAAACTCTGCGTTTTTAAGTAAATTATTGTTAAATATTAGGTTTTTCCTAACGAATTTGTCGTAAAATGATTCTTACCTCAGATATGTAAAAGATTTGTTACAAGCCACGGTATGTAACATAAAATTCATATTTATACCTTTGTAAAAGGCGGGGTTTTTTGTTAAATTGGGGTTAAGGAGAGTTAACGTTTATGCCTAAAACTGACGAAGAGCATAAGAAATCAGTAGAGTGGGAGAAAAGAGAGTTAACTAGACATTTCCGCACTCTTAGCGACGCTGAGATTGATTCTTGGTCAGAAAGCCTTGCCCGTTTAGAAACTATGCATGAAAAAGACGGTATATATAGATTCCTCAATGTTTTAGAAGAAAGGCGGAAAATTCACGGTCGTGAAAGAGAAGAATTTCAGGATAAATCAATGGCGCTGGAGCAAGCCGTCAAACTTTATGGCGAAAAGAGATTCACCAAAAGTGATGATTATTACGCACAAATTCAGGAAGATGCGCTGAGTACTGTCGGCAAATCATATATCGGTATGACCGGCTCGCAGGAAGGCATCAAGATTGTTTCCAGCCTGATTCAGGAACATCTGGACGCTACGGATGAGATTATCGAAGGCAAGGTCGGCACGGGCAAAGATGGCGAAGAAATGCCTGTGCACGAATTAAATGATATGATGATTCGCGCACTTGATACTACTTATGAATCATATGTTGCCGCCACGGTGTTTTCCTATGCACATTTATTCAATCGCCATACTGAGATTGATAAAAAACTGATAAACGGCGAAATGACTGCCGAAGATGCCACAGCAGCAAAACAGCTTGTGAACCAAACATCATATGTGGTGGGAACGAATCTGGAAGAATTCAGAGATTTATATCTACACAAACGTGAAGTGATGGTTGATAAAGCCTCACGCATTGAGATTGCCGAACTCGCGCTGGAAGGCAAAGTACCGAATTATTTTGGATTTCGCGGCACAGGGCCAAAACCGGATGCACCCGAAACTTTTATTGATAAGCTTGTTGATGTTGTGCAAACCACATTTAGGGAAGAAGGCGAAAAATATATTAAACAGGAACAAGGCGAGCTTTACGAGAATTTGCTATCATATAAAGATTCTCTCCGCGCCGAAACTAAAGTTGCCAAGAATACCAGCCCTGACCGCATAATACATACATCATCTGAATATGCCATGTATGCTCCGATGGCAGCTGCCGCTGCTCTTGCAGGGTCTACTGCATCCGCTATTGGGCTTACAGCAAGAGTCGCCACTGCAGTAGAATTTATTGCAGACTGCACGGCAGCTGCAGCAGATATGGTAACAGATGTAGCTAAAAAAGGGGCAGATATACACGCTGATATCACAAACATTTTTATTGATCCTGAAAATAAAACTATTAGAGCTGACAAAATTGAAGTCACCGAAAAAGGCGAGCTATTGGAAGGATATCAAGTTCCGGCGCAAAAAGTTCTTGATACAAGCTATAAAGATGCGGTAGGAAGTCCCGACTCCACACCGGATGCAGAGTTTCATAATAAATTTAAGCTAGCTTTTCAAAGATTAATAGATTATAACACTTCCAAGGAAGAGGTTAATGAACTAACAGAAACATTCGAGCAAGCCACCAAGCCAAGTGCCACAAAACCAAGTGATTTGCCGACACCACAACAACAAACAAATAATAATGAACTAGGAAATAAGGGAGAAGAAAATGGGCGTTACTAATAAAGGTTTATCCGCAGCTGATGAAATAGCAGAAGCATTAGGAGTTAAATTTGGCGCAAAAGCCATCAGCAAAGATGCGGTATTTCTTGCCACACACGCTGCGGATGACGTTGCCGAAACAGTTGTTAGAGGTTTGGATGATTTGATTAAACCCGGCAAGGCTTTTGATGTTGTTGCATTCAGAGGCATTATGGAAGAAGCCGGAGTTATCCTTGGTATTACGGATGATGCATTGATTGCCGGCGCGCAAAACGCTGCAAAAATGAATACTATCAAAGCCACAGAAATAGTTAGTGATGTCGCAGGAGAAGCGGCAAAATCAACAGCCCGAACAACCAGAACTGTTGATGAAGTATTTAAACGAGCACAAGCTGTGCGGGAAGAAGCAGCAAAAGCCGCAGACGGAACACAAAGAATCAGCACAACGGTAGAAGTTCCGACAACGCCCAGCGCTCCAATGCCCACACCAAAGCCGAGATATGAAGTAGTTAACCCTAGCAATGAAGAAGTTCGGGATATGGCGCTGGAAACAGCTAAGGGGAAAACTGCGCAGTGGAGAAGCAATACAAAAAGTGCCCAGAAAGCGTTAGAGGATTTTAAAACACGGCATCAGGACTGGGAAACGAATCCCGATTTAGATGCAACAAGACAAGTGCTCCAAGATGACTTTGACACCGCCAAAAGTAATTATAGCTTATATTACAGTATAGGTAATGCAAAAGAACAGGCTGCCGAAGAGGCTGCCGAAGCTGCCGCGAGAGCTGCCGAGAAAGCTGCCACACCTGCTGCTGTGAAAGCGCCTGCGCCTGCACCTAAGGCTACTGCGTCTGCGTCAGCGCCGACTCCAACGCCCGTGGAAGCGCCTAAGGTTGCGCCTGTGGAAGCGCCTGCACCAACTTTCAGCCCTGTTTCTTCGCCATCAGCGCCAACATCTGCTGCGCATTTTGAGAAAATCACGCTGCAACCAAAAGAAATTGATGAAATGACTAGTAAAAACGCCGCAGTGAATAGAACCATATGGGAAAAGCGTGCGAGCGATACTGAACAAGCACTTACAGATTTTGACAAAGCCAATCCACCGGATACACTAAAATATGGTGATGCGGATGGTGCACTTGCGGAACGGCGCGCAGCATTATCGGAGAATTTGGAGACTGCACAAGCAAACCAACAAACATTCGCGGATTTGCATGAGCAGATTGTAAATAATAACGGCCAGCCATTGGGAACAGTGCATGATGCGGTGGAGAATACAAGTCCGGGCATTAGTACGGAACCACCTCCGAGTGGAAAGAAAAGAAAAGAAAAGAAACCAGCTGATCCTGCGGCAACTGATCCTGCGGCAACTGATCCTGCTGTAACTGATCCTGCTGCGGAAGCTACGCCTGTGCCTGCAGATCCGCCCTCACCAACCAAAGCTAGTAATGAATCGGCACCTACATACTCATCTCCCCCAAAGAAGAAAAAGGAAGATACACCTGCACCTAAGGAAGATAAACCTGCACCTAAGGAAGATAAACCTGCACCTAAGGGAGATAAACCTGCACCTGAGGGAGATAAACCTGCACCTGAGGGAGATAAACCTGCACCTAAGGGAGATAAACCTGCACCTAAGGGAGACCCAGCAGATTCCACAATTCCAAAACCATCATGGCAAAATTTGCTTGATAACCCAGATAAGCTTAATGTTTTTCTAGATGAATATATAGAGTGGTATATTGAAAAAAGCCCACATAGCTTCCGTCAGCTAAATGACCTAGACAAAAAGCAGGTACAAGCCTTTAAAGATGGGCTTACTGTTGACTTCCTCAAATATGCATCTGAACATCTTAGTGACTACCCCAGAACTCCTAGTCTATACAGTGATTACGTAGATGGGCGATTTAGTTTATACACCGACGGGAATTTTGGCACTTCATTAATTGCCGAAAAGAGAAATGCGCAGATTAAGGCGGGACATAAAGACCCTGACAAATTTTGGCCTACAGCAATGCGTACCCAAACTAGAATCAAGCAATCTATGATGGACAATGCTGGCAATTTGGCTACTGCACTTGCTGGGGTTGGACTAGCAGTTGGCGCCTATTTCCTAGGCGATAGGCTCATTGTCACGGATGCGGAAGAGCGGGAAGCTGCGGCCAGCCAAAAAGAAGCTTTAGATAAACTAACCGGAGGCGGTGCTGAAAACAAAATACCCGAAGTAGATGCAATAGATTTCAATGATGAAAATACTGTTAGCGCAGCACGCCAAAGGCTCATAGACAGAATAAAGTCAAAAGGAGCTTCTGAGAAAGCTACGCCAGAAGCGCCAGACGCAGCTGAGAATGGTGCCGCAGAAACCTTGGAAACTCGAGAAAAAGCAATTGACCCAAAGAGACTTCTTGAAGAAAGACGCGCAGCCAGAGGAGCAGAACGAGATGGTGGGCGCAGCCCAAACTAAATGTGAAATTTATGTGACATGCTTGAAGTTTGCTCAAAGTTTCGCTATTATCAGGTTAAATAGAGGAGATTATTATGAATCAGGTTGCTACTACAGAAAGAAAACTTTCTAACATAGATATCGTTTTAACTGAAGCGCTGGTGACATTGCAGGATAGAGCCAAGCTCGAAAGCGACCCAAAATTTGACGGCGACTTTACGGTTTTTGATCCGGAATTACACAAAACTGTACGTGACTCCCTAGTTAGTGGCACACCCTCCACGCAGCTCTTAGATTTATACGATGAAGCCGCGCCGGACATTAAGGTGATTGCGCAGAAGCAGAATCTGTTAAACTTCACTCATTCCGACACTGATTTCAGCATGAAAGAAACATACAGAAATTTACTTGAGCGTACTGTAGGAAAAACAGAAGCCGACAACAGAATGAAATTACTTGAAAGCGCTATGAAAGAAGCGAAAACTGCGTTAGGTGGAAGCTCCGTAAGCCAAAAATCTGATGGCATTGACCCTACCGAGCATCCGATTGATTACATTAAGGCGAAAGCATCTGAAGGTGTAGATGCGGCCAAAGCAAAGATTAAAGGGCTTTGGGAAGATATGGCCGGCAAAGACGGTGAGGATGGAATGGCGGCTACTTTGTATGGTGCCGCTAAAGATGGCCTTAAGAAAATCGGTCTTGATTTGGATACCACAGGCGGAAAGCTTGGTGCAGCAGCAGCAGGAATCGGCACAGCGGTAGTGCTTTCAAAACTTCTCGGCACAGCAAAAGGCTTTATGTCTGCTGGTGTACTTGGTACGCTAGCCAATCCAATGGCTTCCATGGGTAATATATTAGGTGCTGTATTTAGTAGTCTGATGACTGTTTTTGTTGTCGCATTAATAGCACTTGCTTGCAATGCCTTATTTAATGATAAAGACAAAGGCCTTGCCAAAAACGAAAATGGCTCAGAGCAAGATCCTGAAAAATCTGCACATGATGTAAATGGAATTGATTTTGCTGATTTCGCATCACCAGCTAGGGCATAATTACAATCTTGAGCTTGCAAACCAAACCTGAACAACTCTTAATGGAACTTTAGATTTCATTTATATATCAGGTTGCATTTTATTAATTTATATAAATCATTACTTGACAAATTGCCTAACTGTGCAATATATACCCACAAATTATTAATTTACAGATGCTCTAAAGGCATATAATAACTAGCGAGGCAATAAAAATGTACAGCGATAACAATTCAAACTTAGCTACCGCAGAGAGACCTGCCGTAGAGAAACAAAAACCTCAATATCCAAGTATGCAGGAAATTCGTAGTGTTACAAATGATTTATATACACGCACTGCAGAAGCACTTAACGAAGCTATGAATCTCATAGCACCTGAAGACCATCCAAACACTTTTGAAGAATATACAGCTGCAGCAAAACGACTAAAAGAATTAAGAGATGTAATTTGTAACTCAGTCGATGATGATGGAAATTTTAAGCTAGGCTATACAGAGGAATTCAATCATGTATATCATGGTAAAGATGTAGAAAGCACAAAACCTCATGCTTGCGATATGGGAAGTTCAGATCTCATTAATGCAATCATGAAAAACGACAGAGTTCGCATTGATCCAGATGTTAGAATTAATTTAGGCGTTTTGCATTATGCCATGGCTCTGATTCCCGGTAATAATTATCAATCTGGGGAGGATATAGATCACTATATAAAAAGAGTAGAAAGATTGGCGGTTCGGAGATTTGCAGATGAGTTCCCGGAATTAGAGCCCTTGGATACGCAAGTTGAGAGTTTGCGTACGCAAGTTAAATCAATTCAAAATACTATTCAGTCTACCATTGATTATCTTCAAGGTAATCACTTAGATTTCACGTCCGCACTAGAAGGCATCAAAGCACAAATTAACGAAGAGACTTTAGGTATTAGTCACATTGAAGACAAAATTGCACAGGCTATAGAATCAAATGGTGGTGCACGTTCATTCCTGCAAAGACGCATTGAAGAGAAAATGTCAGAAGCCCATCAAAACAGGTAAATCACCGTGCGTTGGATGAGGATTTTTCCTAAAAAACATTTAGTTAATTTGTGTCAATTATTCCTTAACATCTTGCTATAGCATCTATAACAAATGGCATTCATTAGCTATATTTAGCGAGCAACTGAATTTTGGAATTAGTAGTAAATAACAACAATGAGATTTTAATGACTGCTGAAGATAAGCAACTAGCCTACGCTAGTCAAGTCGCACCTATAATAGAAAAACTGTATGCAAACTGCACAGCTGCCTTGGCACAAGCAAGAAGCAATCTATCTAGCCGAGTAGATTCTGCCAGAGTTGATACAGTGGATCACGCTCAGAAAATGATAAATAGATGGCGCAATGAAATATATCAAGGGCTAGAATCGGGCGATATATACCCAGATTGCGGCTCTCCCGATAACCCCGCAGGTATACATTGGTCCTCAAGATTCTTGGACTTATATTACAAAGAATCTTCGCCTGCCTTTGATATCATTAACAACGACACCTCTATTGACAAAGACGCAAGATATGAAGCCAGATTATGTCATTTTGCCATGATGCTTCTATCCGGCGGCAACTATGAGCAACAAGAAAATTTAGACTTCCAAGAAAATCTTGACTGCTATAGAATGATGGCTGCAGTAGCCCTCGTAGATGTACCATTTGATGATCAGTTAGCTGAGTTCAATGAAGAGCAAAAGACCTTAGGTACAAAAATCGCTGCTAATAATGTTAAAATTGCGATTCTTGAGAAGGAGAATGGGCGATTTAGTTCAAGGCTTGATGAGCTTAGGATTCTCAGCACTGACGTTGAAAACAGAAGAGACGAAGCGCAGGTAAATCCAGAAGAATACCTACAAAACCAGATTAAAAGGTAGCTCCCTCAGCGTATAACGCGCCCCACCCAACGTCAAAACAGGTAAATCACCGTGCGTTGGATAAATTGCAGGGCAATCAGCAATATTAGTGGCGATAAATCCATTCCGGCAATCGGCGGAATCACCTTGCGGATGCGCGCATAAACCGGCTCGGTCATATTCCGCAAAAACAGCCCCAATTGCTGCACAAAAGGCTGGTAGCGATTGACGATATTAAAGCTTATCAGCCAACTCAAAATCACGCTGGCAATCACAATCACCATATAAATATCAATCACCGTGACTATTAGCCACAATACCGGATTCTGCATCATATCTTCCCCTCATTTATTGAATCTTTATAGTTTTGCATAAACTAGTTATTGTCAACTTAAAGATAATGATTACCTTATACCTATCTCAATTAACCAAAAAGGAGAGATTATGAAAAATAAACTAGCAATTGCCGCACTTACCGGCGCACTGGCAGCAGGCAGCGTTTCTGCATGCACTAGCACAAGCGGAAAATATGACGGATATCCGTATGGGTCTTCGGCAAAAGCAGGAAATAAGAACTCATGCAAGTCAGCAAATTCTTGCGAGAGCAATTCCTGCAAATCCAATTCCTGCAAAAGCAATTCGTGTGAAAGCAATAGCTGCAAGCATTAATTGATTACTCATATCCCGATTATATTGCAGTAGCGTATAGTCGGGATATTTTTTGGCGGGATATTTTTTGGCATAGGCATATATGAATAAATTCGGATTTCCTAATATTGGCTTCGGGCTGGGCTTACGGTCAAAGCATTTCAAACATATTATTGAAAACAAACCGGATATTGACTGGTTTGAGATAATCTCCGAAAATTACATGGATTCCGCCGGAAAGCCGCGTGAAACGCTGGATAAGATACGCGCTGATTATCCGATTGCAATGCATGGGGTTTCACTTTCAATCGGCAGTGCAGATGAGCTAAACAAGGATTATCTGAAAAATCTAAAAGCCCTTGCCGATGACATAAATCCGGTTTGGATTTCCGACCATCTTTGCTGGACGGGGATTAACAAAAAAAACTCGCATGATTTGCTGCCCGTGCCACTTACTGAAGAAGCGCTGAATCATATTATTCCGCGCATCAAACAAGTTCAGGATTTTTTAGGGCGCAATATTCTGCTCGAAAACCCATCCAGCTATCTCACCTATAAGGCCGATAGCATTCCCGAATATGAATTTATGGCGCGCATGGCAGAAGCGGCGGATTGCGCCCTGCTGCTGGATGTGAATAATATTTTCGTTGCATGTTTTAACCATCGCCTTGACCCGAAAAAATATATTGATGCAATTCCGATGGAACGCGTGGTGCAAATTCACCTTGCCGGACATCTCAACAAGGAAACGCATATTGTTGATACACATGACGCAGCAGTGATTGATGAGGTTTGGGATTTGTATAAATATGCGCTTGGAAAAGCGGGGCACGATATCAGCACAATGATTGAATGGGATGCAAAAATCCCCGAATTTGAAGTGCTGGAAGCCGAGTTGAATAAGGCTCGAACATTTTCCAAAGAGCCATTTGCCGAGATTCCGCCACGCGATGAGTTCAAATTTGACGGGCAAGGAAATTCCAACCATTCCATGCTGAATTTGCAGAATAATTTGCAAGATACGATTTTGGATGGTGACATCAAATCCCACGCGCCAGAAACTTGGGTGGTGGAGAAGCCCGGATTCCCTGCATCTGAGCAGGTTCAGGTTTATGTAAAAGGTTATCGCATCAGATTATTCAAGATGATTATGGCGGATTATGAAGTCACGGCGCATTATCTCGGCAAAGAAAAAATGGAAAAAACCGTGCGGGAATATATCGCAACCACGCCATCTGAATTTTATGATGCCGGAAAATTCTCCGAGCAATTTGCCGATTGGCTGAGCGCACAAAAAATTGATAAATTCGCTGCCGAACTTGCCGAGCTGGAACGGGATATTTCAATAAGGTATAACCTAGCTCTATCTGCGCCGCTTTTGCAGGAGGATTTGGCAAATCTTACTCCCGATGATTTTATGGATATGAAGCTGGAATTGCTTATCTCCGCCACGCTCAAGAAATTCCGCCATGATGTAAACTCATATTATACCGAGTTTTATCATGGTGAAGATAAGCCCGAAAAGCCCCCGAAAACCGCAGGGGAATTCTTCCTGATGATATACCGCAATGAGAAGAATGTTTATCGCTTAAATCTGGAAAAACCGGAATATCAGTTGCTGGAAATCATTCAGCAGACGGAAAATATCGGTGAGGCAATGGAGAAATTATCGGAAATTAGCGATTTAAACGAGGATGAGCTTTCCGCCAAAATCCAGCAATATTTCGCGAAATGGCTGGAGCATTCCATCCTAAAAGCCGCCTAGCTTCTGCCCTTCAAAAACAACTTAAACTCCGTCATCGTGGTACAAAAAAATCCGTCATCGCGCACCCCCTCCGTCATCACGCGCCCCCTTCGTCATCGCGCGCCTCCCTCGTCATCGCGCACTTGTTGCGCGATCCGTAAAACGCTCATTTGGTAATTTGTTCGTATAAATCCTTCCAATTCGGATTATCTTTTTCAATCAAATTATATTTCCAAGCTCGTTTCCATTTCTTTATGGTTTTTTCGCGCTTAATTGCCGATTCCAAATCTGCGTGAAGTTCAAAATAAACCAGATTCTTTATGCCATATTTCTTGTTAAATCCGGCTACTAAACCATTTTTATGCTCATAAATTCTTTTGACTAAATCAGAGGTAACGCCTGTATATAATGTGCCTTTGTATTTTTTTGCCATGATATATACGCACGCTTGTTTGTGATAGGGCATGCTGCATTTTAGCTGATTGATGCGGATCGCGCAACAAGTGCGCGATGACGATAGGAGTATGCGATGACGGTTTAGAGAGGGGGGAATGATAAATAATGATTCATAACCATTTGAGGTCATCCGCTAAGCAAATTTCATCAGCCCATAGCAGATGCTATCATTTATCGCGTTGAATGAGGCATCAATCACATTTTCGGAAACACCGATTGTGCTCCAGCGCTCGCCGTTCCTATCTTCGGTTTCAATCAAAACCCGTGTTATGGCTTTTGTGCCAACGCCGGGATTCATAATCCGCACCTTATAATCCACCAATTTTGTTTCATTCAGATGTGGGTATTTATCAATCAAAGCCGCGCGTAGAGCCTTATCCAGCGCGTTAACCGGCCCATTACCCTCACTCACCGAAAGCTTCTCTTTGCCGTCCACCGCAAGTTTTAAGGTCGCCTCCGATTGCGTTATCAAAACTCCCTTTGCGTTGAATCTACGCTCAGTCAGAACGCGAAAATTATTCAGCAAAAAGAAGGCGGGCACAGCCTCAAATGTGCGGCGTGCCATCAATTCAAAACTCGCATCCGCCCCGTCATATGAATAACCTTTATTTTCCAATTCCTTGATATTTGCCATGAATTCCTGCAGCTTATTTTCATCGCTATAATCAATTTCCAAATCATCCAGACGATTGACGAAATTTGATTTCCCGGCTTGGTCAGAAACCAGAATCTTGCGGCTATTGCCAACTTTTTCCGGCTCGATATGCTCATATGAATTCGGGTCTTTCGCCACCGCAGAAACATGCAAACCACCTTTATGCGAAAATGCCGCTGCCCCAACATATGGCGCTTGGATGTTTGGAATGCGGTTTAATTTTTCATCGAGAAAATGAGAAAGATGGCTTAGATCGGAAAGGTCTTTAACTCCGGTTTCAAACCCCATTTTCAGCATCAAGCTCGGTATTATCGAAACCAGATTGGCATTCCCGCAACGTTCACCCAACCCGTTTATTGTGCCCTGCACCTGACGCACTCCGGCACGCACTGCTGCCAAACTATTTGCCACTGCGTTTTCCGTATCATTATGGCAATGTATGCCGAGATTTTTACCCGGAATATGCTTGATAACTTCACCGATTATTTCCTCAATTTCATCAGGTAATGTTCCGCCATTTGTATCGCATAAAACCACCCAGCGCGCACCCGCGTCATAGGCTGCCTTGATGCATGAAAACGTATATTCCCTATCCTGCTTACAACCATCAAAGAAATGCTCGGCATCAAACAATGCTTCACGCCCTTTTTTGGTTAGCTGCTCAATGCTTTCAGCTATCATTTTTAAATTCTCATCCAGCGCGATTTCCAGCGCAGTTTCCACCTGATATTTTGAAGCTTTACCAACAATGCAAATTGATTTTGTACCGACTTCTAGCAAAGAATTCAGATTCGGGTCATTATCGGCGCTGCGCCCTGCCCGCCTCGTCATCCCGAAAGCGGTGAGTTGCGAATTTTTGAGCTTTAAGGGTTTTGCAAAAAATTCATCATCTGTCGGATTAGCACCCGGCCAGCCACCCTCGATATAATCTATGCCGAATTTATCCAGCTCGGCTGCGATATCCTGCTTGTCGACCACGGAGAAATCCACACCGCGAGTCTGCGCCCCGTCCCGCAAGGTTGAATCATATATGTATATCCTCTCTGCCATAGATGCGGATTATATAGTAAATTTACATAAACTACAAGATTTGTAGACTAGTTTATGCAGAGCTATTTCCGCCGCCATTCGGTTGAGCCATCTCGGTTATCCTCGATGATAATTCCCAGCGCATCGAGTTTCTTGCGAATATTATCAGCCTCGGCAAAATCCTTATCCTGCTTGGCTTTTTTGCGCGCGGCAATCAATTCGTCAATCTCCGCATCATCATCTGCCCGCCCGAAATATTCATCCACTGAATAATTCAAAAAACCCATAAATTTTATATTACCCAGCAGCTTAGTAAGCAATTCTGCATCATTGCTTTTGTTATAATCACTAATCTGCTGATTTATATAGGCAAAGGCTTTTGAGGTATTTAAATCATCTTCTAGATATGAGGATAATTCATCATCTGCTTTGGCCGCCGCATCTTCAATTTCCGGCAGGCGATAGAATTTGTCCATCGTGTTTTTCGCGTCATATAAAAGCTTTTCATTCCAATCTAATGGCTGGCGGTAATGCGCGGTCAGGAAGGCATAGCGGATAATATCGCCGTTCACCCCTTTATCCAGCAATTCGGATACGGTGGTGAAATTGCCGAGTGATTTGCTCATTTTCTCGCCATCCACGGTGAGGAAGCCGTTATGAATCCACATTCTGGCATACTCGCTATCTTCATGCGCACAAACTCCTTGCGCTACTTCATTTTCATGATGCGGGAAAACCAAATCCAACCCACCACCGTGAATATCATAAGTTTCGCCCAAAAATTTTGTACTCATCGCGGTGCATTCAATATGCCAACCGGGGCGACCAATGCCCCACGGGCTTGCAAATTTTGCTGATTCATCATCACCTTCGGAAGCGGGTTTCCACAGCACAAAATCCGCCGCATTTTTTTTGTATGGTGCAATTTCCACTCGCGCACCTGCCTGCATTTCATCAACAGAGCGGCGCGCTAAGCAGCCATAATCTTTATAGCTTCCGACATCAAAAAGTACATGCCCTTCCGCCTCATAAGCATGGCCGTTTTTTATCAGGCTGGAAATCACCTCTATAATTTCAGGAATATTTTCAGTCACTCGCGGCTCATGCGTTGGTGGCAAGCAGCCTAACGCCGCCATAATCCGGTGGAAATCTTGGGTTACTCTTTCAGTCAAATCCGAGATAGACTCACCATTTTCTTTTGCCGCCGCGTTTATCTTATCATCCACATCAGTGATATTACGCACATAGTTCACTTCATATTTTGCACGCAATACACGGTAGAGTAAATCATAGATAATCGCGGAGCGAGCATTGCCCAAATGCGGACTGGCATAAACCGTTGGCCCACAGACATACATGCTTACAATATTGCCACTAAGTGGCTCTAATTCTTGTTGTTTTTTGTTTTTCGTATTGTAAAATTTCATTGGTGCTTGCTTATAATTAATAAATGGCAAAAATAGATAGCATGTCTAGCATGTTGAAAATAAAGAAATCCCTGCGTTCTGTCAAAATTCTTTTGGTAGAAGATGATGCTTTGATTTATTCCCTGATAAAAGATGTGCTTGAAGTCATGGGCTTTTCTAACATCACATATTGCAAAACCGGAGAATCCGCAATTGAAGAAATCCGAGTAAATAGCTTTGACTTGATATTATGCGACTGGAAATTATCTGGAATTTCAGGTTTAGAATTCACCAAAAAATTGCGTGAAATTGAAGATTCAAAAAGATATGCACCGATAATTATGATTACCGGTAAATCCCGCGAGGCTGATGTAAAAGAAGCGCGCGATGCCGGCGTTACCGAATATATGATAAAACCGTTTAAGGTGAATGCATTATGTGAAAAGATAAAATATATACTTGAAAAACCAAGAAATTTTGTGATTGCAGGGAGCTATATCGGCCCCGACAGACGGCGCAAAGATAATCCGGAAGCAATACCAAACGGCATAGACAGAAGGGAAGGATAAAACTAATGAGCGAACAAAAAAAAGCACAAATTATTGAACAGAAAAGCTCATTTAATGAGAAAATGGGCAATGTGAAATTTGATGAAGTGTTTGATAAAACAACTCTGCACAAGGCGGAAAGCATTGTTTTGAAAAAAGAGTCAGAGTTCAAAAATGCAACCAAAGAAGATTATGAGAATCTGCTAAAAGCAATTGAGAAATTCAACAGAAAAGAAAATCTGTTTAAGGGCGATTATGAAGAATTGACCGAAATAATATTGCGCATCAAATCGCGTGCGGAAACTGGCGGGTTTGGCTTAGTAACATTAGTAGCAAAATCTTTGTTTGAATTC
>PCXJ01000086.1:0-3500 GCA_002787615.1 Alphaproteobacteria bacterium CG11_big_fil_rev_8_21_14_0_20_44_7 | reverse complement strand
AAAAACCCCGATAGATGGCAGAAAAGTTATCAGGCTGCATATGGCAAGCTTTGAGCAGATTTTCAGCGGGCTTTTTGATGAGAAAAACCACGAAAAAGCCGAAAAACTGGTTGCCGGATTGAATGCAATCGTTGCCGCAAACTTTAAGGGTTAGCCCACCAGCTCGGCTAATTCTTGTGCGCTGCCGCAAGCGAGTGTCCAGCCCAGCATGCCCTGTCCGGTGTTGAGATATAGATTCTCATATTTCCCAGCTTTTTTGATGATAGGCACGGTGCTTGGTGTCATCGGGCGCAGCCCCGTCCATTCCTCCACCTTGCTGAAATCTCCGGCATCCGGCATTGTGGTTGCGGCATCATCAATCAGCCTATCCATAATTTTGCGGTCAATTTCATAATTATAACCGCCAAACTCGGCAATTCCCGCCACGCGCAAACGCCCGCCAATGGTTGAATACACAATGCGCTTGCCCTCATCGGTGATGTTGATTTTCGGCGCTTTTACAGTTGCCGGAACGGTGATACTATAGCCTTTCATCGGATAAATCGGCACGCTGATGCCCAGCTTTTTCATCACGATTGGGCTATAAACGCCAAGGCAACAAATAAAATCATCAGCTTCATATTCCTGCCCGCCAGCCAGCACAGATTTCACCCTGCCTTTTTCACGTTTAAAATCTGTCACGGGTGCGTCATAAACAAATTTTACCCCCATTTTTTCGCAAGTTTTTGCCAGCTCAAGGGTGAATTTATATGCATCGCCGGATTCATCAATCGGACAATATGAAACGCCGACCAGCTTATCTTTGATATGCGCAAGTGATGGCTCTTTGGCAACCGCCTCGTCAATATCCATAAAGCGCCAGTCAAAACCATAGGCATTTTGCCCGTCAACATAAGCGGCGGCGGCGGCATAGCTCTCTTCCGAGGTATAAATATACATTTTGCCGCGCTGGTTGAAATCAAACTCAATTTTGCTGCGTTCCAGAACATGTTGCAGGGCTGCTTTGGATTTCAGCGCTAATTTCACGACTTTATCATTGTTATTATGCGCTTTTTTATTGGTAGATTCTGCCAGAAATTGCAGCCCCCATTTATAGAATGCCAAATCAAATCCGGCATGAATATGCATCGGCGAATCTTTACTGAACAAGTAAAATGGCAGTTTTTTCAAGGTTTTTGGGTTGGAAAGCGGAAATGTTTTTGAATAGCTAAGCTGCGCGCCATTGGCACGGCTCGTCCCCTGACCCGCAGAAGATTTCGCTTCTAAAACAGTAACTTGATAGCCTTTTTCGGCTAAAAAATAGGCTGATGTAACGCCAACAACACCTGCCCCTAAAATAATAATTTTTTTCATTAATAATAAATTAACTATATATATTTTATAATTTGAATGCTATGAAAACTGATATGAACTCAATTTATTCCATATTACGCCCTGTTGCAGAAGATACTGGGTTGGTTCGTCAAAATCAACAAAGCATTGCAAAGGATGCGCCAAAACCTGATGTTCAGGCTCTAAAGTATCCTTCAAACGACAAAATCTCAGAAATGATTGCGCAAGTTCAGGAGCTCAGCCAAAACGGCTCAATTGTCGAGCGCGGCTCAATTGTAAATATCTTGGCATAATAAGATATTTTGGCGTAATATAGGCTTGTGAATAAGAAACTAATAGCACATAAATTCCCCGATACGGGCAAAGATTTTGAAGTCAGGAATCCGGCTAACGGCAAACTGCTCGCAAAACTCCCCGATATGGGCGGGACGAAATTCATCACGCAAACAATTGATAATGCTGATTCCGCATTTGCAGAGTGGAAGGCAAAAACCGCGTGGGAACGTGCGGAAATCCTGCATAAATGGAGTGATTTAATCCTCGCCCACAAGCAAGAAATTGCCAAAATTATGCATTCGGAAAGCGGGAAATTGATGAGCGAATCCATTGCCGAAGTGGAATATGCCGCATCCTTCATCCCGTGGTCGGCGGAGGAAGCTAAACGCAGCTATGGTGAGATTATCCCGATGCGGAATGCGGCGCGTGGAATTGTGGCAAAAGAGCCAATCGGCGTGGTTGCAGCGATTACTCCGTGGAATTTTCCGGCGGCGATGATAACACGCAAAACCGCGCCCGCCTTGGCAGTTGGCTGCACGGTGATTTGCAAACCGCCACAAGCAACGCCACTCACCGCAATTGCGATTCATAATCTCGGTTTACAGGCGGGGCTGCCCGAAGCCGTGTTCCAGCTTGTGCTGGGAGATTCCGGAGCAATTGGCGAGGCGCTATGTGCGAGCAAAAAGATTCGTAAATTAAGCTTCACCGGATCAACTGAAATTGGCAAAAAACTGATGGAACAATGCGCATCAACCATGAAAAAAGTCACGATGGAATTGGGCGGCAATGCGCCGTTTATCGTGTTTGATGATGCGAATTTGGAAAAAGCGGCAAGCGGCGCGGTGAGTTCCCGCTTTCGCAATTCCGGACAAACCTGCATTTGCGCGAATCGCTTTTTAGTGCAGGAAAATATTTATGACGAATTTGCAAAATTAGTGGTGAGAAAATGCAAAAATCTGGAGCTTGCGCCTTTGATAAATGAAAAAGCCGTACAAAAAGTTGATGCATTGGTGAAAAACTCAAAGGCAGATTTGCTTTGCGGCGGGAAATCAAACGGGAATTTTTATGAGCCAACGGTTTTGAAAAATGTCACCGCGAAAATGGAAATCTATAATGAAGAAATTTTTGGCCCAGTGCTGACTTTGGTAAAATTCAAAACCGAAGCAGAAGCGGTGAAACTCGCCAATGGCACGCCATATGGGCTGGCAGGATATATTTATACCGGCGATTTGCAAAAAGGCTGGCGCGTTGCCGAACAAATTGAATTTGGCATGGTCGGCATCAATGAAACCGCAATTTCCGCCGCGCATTCGCCATTTGGTGGATATAAGGAATCCGGAATCGGGCGCGAGGGCGCGCATTATGGCATCGAGGAATATCTGGAAACCAAATTCATCTCAATTGCAAAGTAGATACCCCCATCATTTTAGATTCCCCTAGAATTTGCAGGCAAATTCAGGGAATGACAGAGATAGGGATGAGGTTTAGAATTATGCGCTTCTTCCGCCGTCGCCTGTGTATTTTCCGAGGTTAATACGAGGGCTAACCATAAAATCTTCAGTAGCAAATCTTCTAAGAGTTTCTAGTTTAACATCAGGCTTCAAACCGGAAGTGCGGCCATACCATGCCTGCTGAACATCCTGCCCTCTAGCTTGTGTTCTTTGGCCAACTGCTTGCCGCCAATGAGTACCACCATGCGCCACATGCAATGCCCTTCTATCATCAGAACCCATATCTGGAGCAAACTGCTGCTGCTGTTGTTGCTGTTGCTGAATAGCGGCCGCATTTTGTTGCGGCTGTTGTTGCACCAATCTCTGCTTCTGCGCTTGTTGCGCTTGTTTCTCTTGTTGTGCTACTTGACTTTCCAAGCAGTGGTTTAAGCCACCGACTTC
>PCXJ01000026.1 GCA_002787615.1 Alphaproteobacteria bacterium CG11_big_fil_rev_8_21_14_0_20_44_7 | reverse complement strand
GGAAGCGCTGGATGTTGATAAGCACCCGCTGGGAAAACTTATTGTCAAACCGAACCCATGTTGTGGCGGCACGGAATTTTTTGAATCATTATATTCATATAAGTTGATAGCCGGAAATTGTTATATTCTGGCACTCGGCGCAGATGATGAAGCACCGTTTGAACTGCATAGTTTGCGCCCCGACAGAGTTTCTATAATCACCGGACGCGATGGCATGCCGAGCGTTTATCGCTATCAGATTCAGGGAAATAAATATAAGGATTATGCGGCAAGAAAGATTCTGCACCTGAAAAATTTCCATCCCCTCGATGATTGGTATGGGCTATCTCCGGTGGAAGCGGCAGCATATAGTATTGACCAGCATAATCAGTCGGGCGAGTGGAATCAGGCTTTGCTGCAAAACGGGGCACGACCAAGCGGGGCGCTGATTGTGAAGCAGGCAAATGGTGATGCAGGCGGATATTTGAGTGAAGACCAGTATAACCGAATCAAAAACCAAGTGGATGAGCAGTTTAGCGGTTATGAAAATGCCGGAAGACCTCTGTTGCTGGAAGGCGGGCTGGATTGGCGCGAAATGAGCCTGAAGCCGAAAGATATGGATTTCATAAATATGAAGCATTCGGCAGCACGCGATATTGCGCTGGCATTTGGAGTTCCACCGCAATTGCTGGGGATTCCAGGGGATAATACATATAGCAATCTGGCAGAAGCGAGATTGGCATTATGGGAACAAACCGTGATCCCATTAGTGGAAAAATTGGTGGAAGCAATGAATAGCTGGCTCGCCCCGATGTTTGACGGTGAAATAAAAATCAGTGCGGATTTGAATAATATTCCGGCGCTGATGCCAAGGCGGGAAGCGCTGTGGGATAAGGTGAAGGATGCGGATTTCCTCAGTGATGAGGAACGGCGGAAGTTGCTGGGGCTTTAGTTTATATTTGCGTTCAAGCGCCACTAAGGCTTAGCGCCCTCAATGGGCTTGCCTTCGCTGCGCTCGGAAGTTTTATTTGCGTTCACTAGCTGCTAGTTTCCTCCTGTGAGGAGGGGAGCTATTTCGTGTGCCTCCCCCAGCCCCTCCTGTGAGGAGGGGAGCTATGGGGCGAGGGGTTGAGAATTAAAAGGATAAAAAAATGATTGAATTGAAAGATAAATTTTCGGTGGATTTTCCCATTGATATCAAATCGGTGGATGCTAGCGGCAGATTCTCCGGATATGCCAGCGTGTTTGGTTATATCGACAACCAGAATGATATAATTTTGCACGGGGCATTTGCGCGCACGCTCGCGGAAAATAAATCCGGACGTGAAATAAAATTATTGTGGCAACATGATGTGAAAGAGCCAATCGGCTATTTTGAAGCCATCCGCGAAGATGAATTCGGGCTTTTTGTTCAGGGCAAGCTTTTGCTCGATGTGCAAAAGGCAAAAGAAGCATATGCGCTGTTGAAACAGGGGGTTATCAACGGGCTGAGCATTGGCTATGCGGTGAAACACTCGGAAATAGATGCCGAAAGCGGGGCGCGAATCATCAATGATGTGGATTTGTTTGAAATCTCGCTGGTGACTTTCCCCGCAAATGATATGGCGCAAATTGCCTCGGTAAAATCCGATGTGTTTTTTGAAGATTCCGAATGTGAAGAAAAGCATTTGCCACATCAACTAATTAATTTGAGTGACGCGCTTGATAAGGCGTTCTATTCACTCAATTTGATAAAATAACTTATAAAATCAATAACATAATAAAAGGAAGAAAATGTCTATAAGAGAAATTTCAGACAAAGTAAATTCTCTGGGTAATGCCTGGGAGAGTTTTAAACATGTCAATGACGCAAGACTAAGCGAAATTGAAAAGAAAGGTAGCGCTGACCCGCTTTATATGGAGCAGCTCACGAAAATTAATAATGCGCTGGATAACCAAAAAAGCCGTCTGGAGCAGATGGAAATTGTGGCAAACCGCCCGATAAAAGAAATCAAATCTTTTGGCGGGATTCAATCAGGAATTGTAAGCGAATATAAAAAAGCTTTCGATTCATATTTGAGAAAAGGCAATACAAATGCGCTGGATAATATTGAGCTAAAAGCATTGAGTGTTGGCTCTGACCCTGATGGCGGCTATTTAGTAACGCCGACATTAAGCCAAAGAATCGAGAAAATCGTGTTTGAGGCTTCACCAATGCGCCAATTGGCAAGCATTGAGGAAATCAGCACAGATTCGCTGGATATTATTGTGGATAATGACTCCGCCGCAGCAGGCTGGACAACTGAAACCGGAAGTGTTTCTGATTCAAATACACCGCAGATTCATAAAGAATCTATCGCAGTGCATGAAATGTATGCTCAGCCGAAAGCAACGCAAAAACTGATTGATGATTCTGCAATTGATATTGAAGCATGGATTGCCGAAAAAGTTGCAGAGATTTTCAGTACAACTGAAAATGCTGCGTTTATTAATGGTAATGGCTCTGGCAAACCGCTAGGGATTTTGCAATATACCGCAGGTACGAGTTGGGGTGAAATTGAGCAAATAAATTCCGAATCTGATGGGGCAGTAACCGCAGATAGCTTGGTGAATTTATATTATAGCCTGAAAGATGAATATGCGAAAAATGCGACATTCCTGATGAATCGCTCAGTTATGCAGGCAGTGCGCTTGCTGAAAGAATCAACAACTGACCAATATATTTGGCAGCCCGGCCTAGCAGCAGGCGCACCTGATACATTGTTGGGTGTTCCGGTGGCGCAAGCAACGGATATGCCGGTTGCAGCAAGTGATAGCCTTTCTGTCGCCCTTGGTGACTTCAAAAGAGGTTATAAGATTGTTGACAGAATCGGGATGCGTGTATTGCGTGACCCATTCACCGATAAACCGTTTGTGAAGTTCTATACAACAAAACGTGTTGGCGGTGAAGTGGTGAATTTTGAAGCAATCAAATTGCTCAAATTAGCCGTTACTGCTTAGTAAAAACTGTGGCAGGGGCGTTTTTTGCGCTCCTGCCGGTTCAGTAAAGGTTAACAGCATGCAACCTAAGATAGAAAAATAACCCATAATATACAATAATTTATAAAGAAAGTTGTATAAATTAACGAATAATTAACTACTAGAACACTAAAACATTAGCATTAATGAAGGTTAATATCCTAAGAAATTGCTGGCATACAATTGATTGTTTTGTCCTAAAATATTTTGAAAAGGGTCAAATTTATGATGTTAGGGAGTTCACCGCTACGAGTCTAATCCAAAAAGGATTGGCAATATCGGTTAAGGAGAAAATATATGAATATGATGAATCAAATTCCGTATCTTGATTTAATAACTGCTCCGGCAGAAGAGCCTGTCTCGCTGGCAGAAGCGAAAGTCGCGCTGAAAATTGATAATAGCGAGGATGATGCTTTTATAGGTAATTTAATAAAAGCAGCAAGGGTTATGGCTGAAGAATTTCTGAAGCGAAAACTGATAACCCAAACTTGGCAGCTTCAATATGATAATTATGCGCCGTCAATTGTGGTTCTGCCAAAAGGTCCAATACAGGAAATTGTCCATGTGAAAGTGATTGCAAGAGATTGGAGCGAAGAAGTTATTGCCTCAGAAAATTATTATCTGAATGCGGGCAATGAAAATTTGCATTTTGAGGCAGCTTTGCTCGGGCAAATCGTGCAAATTCAGTATATAACAGGCTATGGCGCGGCAGCAGATGTGCCAGAACCGATTAGGCAGGGGATAATTGCGCATGTTATTAATATGTATGATAACCGTATGGAAAATAAGGGCATGCCGCCTGCAAGCCAGAGTTTGTATGAAAAATTCCGTGTCGTGAAATTGTAAGAGCCATCCTATGACATTTGATAATGAAGATCTTAATGCAGGCTTTAATGCGGCAGGCAAAGGTGATTTCGCTGAAAGGCTAACAGATTTTGCAAGCGCAAGCAGCGAAGGTGCAAATGCTTTTGAAGAAAGGATATTGAAGGTTTTTGGCAATTTGCTGCAAACCGAATATTCAAATTTCCGCAGAGATGTGGATGGCTATGTTAGCAAATCAAAAGCAAGTTTGCGCAGAGAATTGCGCCGCGAAATTGAAGGGGTTGTTGGCGAATTAACCGCGAGTTTGGGGAATGGTGCAATCGGCAATGCAACAAGTGCAGCGCTAAATGAGGTTGCATATTCATTGCTCACCGGAAGGAAATTGGATGCACGCAATGTTGCCGAAAAAGCAGCAGGTGAAGTTGCGCCGTATGTGGAGGATTTTTTCCGCCAATCATCCGGACAATTTGCCGACCAGCTAATGAGCCTGCTCGGAACGGCAAATAGGAATTATTAAAATGAAAATAAAAGATTTAAGCTCGCGGATGCGGCACCGCATTACGATTGAGCAATCCGTAAATACGGAAAATGAAAGTGGCGGATTCACGACTAGCTGGGACGAGGTGGATATTGTATGGGCGGAGATTTTGCCGATTCGTGCAGATGAGAAATTGAGATTTGGGAAAGTGAATGCAGAAATTTCTCATAAGATAACAATAAGATATCTGGCGAATTTAACTGAGGATATGAGAATAGATTTCGGCGGCAGATATTTTAATATCCGCTCGATTATAAACCCGCAGGAAAGAAATGAATATCTGGAGATAATCGCAGAAGAAGGGGTGGAGCAATGAATATCTTACTTGAAACGCAAGAGGCAGTATTCGCCGCTTTGGATGGTGATGCAACCTTAAGCGGGATGATAAACGGGATTTTTGATTTCGTACCGCAGCAGACAAATTTTCCATATATCATGTTTGGCGAAAGCTCGGCACGCGAATTTTCAGCAAAAGGAACAGAGGGTTATTCGGTGAACTTAAAGCTAAATATATTTAGCGATAAAAAAGGCCGCGAAGAGGTTCTGCAGATTATGGAAAGGCTGAAATCATTGCTTCATGAGCAATCTCTGACGATTGCAGGTTTTGAGCATGTCTCAACCTATTTTACTTCGGCAAATAGTGAACGTGACAGAAGCGGGAAGGTATATTCCGGTGAGATTATCTTCGCCATCAAGGCAATCACTGAAGAATAATCTTTGCTATGGCTTGAAAAGGTTGTGGGTAGGTTCACCCCCCTTAATCCCCCCTATTAGGAGGGAGATGTTCCCGTGTAAACTCACCTCCCTCGCTAACATTCCGAGATTCGGAGTGATTTCTGAGAAAACCATAAATATTAAATAAAAGAGTAATTATGCAAACATATCAAGGTTCATTATTTCTTCTGGAAATAGAAGATGAAAATACGCCCGAAACATATCTGACGATAGCCGGCATGCGGGAAAACCGTTTCGAGATTAACAATTCGCGAATTGATGCAAGCGATATGGAATCCGGCAAATGGCGGGAATTGGTCGATAATGGTGGGGTTTCGCACGTGACAATGACAGGAAGCGGGATTTTTGTAGATTCGGAGAGCGAAAAGCAAATGCGCCAACATGCGCTCAATAATGAGATTAAATCATATAAAATGCGCTTTGAGAATGGGGATTATTTAAGCGGAAATTTCCAGATTACTTCATATGCAAGGCAGGGAAATCATCGCGGTGATGAAGTCTATGCAGTGACTTTGGAAAGTTCCGGCGCAATAATATATGGAGTTTCGGCATAATAGCAGAATTAGGCGAAGGGATTTATGACAGGTGAACAGCTAAAATTATTATTACGGGTGATTGATATTCTGGCGATTTCTATCAGATTGATTCCGGAATTGCGCCAAGCATATGAGGATTCAACCGATACATTGCGTGCAGTTATCGGTGAAAAAAGAAACCCGACAGAAGAAGAGTGGAGGGAGCTTAATGAAAAGATTGAAGAATTACATAGCAAATTTTCTGCATCCTAAACCAGCAAACCCCATAAAGAATTATGGCTTGCCCGTGAAAGGTGATTTCATAGTTTCCAGCCCTTATGGCATGAGGATTGACCCAATCAGCAAGCGCGAATCATTCCATACGGGTATTGATTTTGCCGTGGCAGAAGGGCATAGCGTAGCAGCAATTGAGAGTGGCGTTGTGTTGCGGGCTAATAGCCATAAAGATTATGGCTTATTGGTGATAATTGTGCATGCAGACGGCATAGCTAGCTTATATGCGCATTTGAGCGAATTGCTGGTGAATAGCGGGGAGAAGGTGAAAAAGGGGCAGGTTATCGCCCTTTCCGGCAATAGTGGGCGTTCAACTGGCGCGCATTTACACTTTGAGATAATAAAAAAGGAATTTGTAGGGCTTCTCAATGGAGGTAATGGCGGATTAGGAATATATGCGACCAAGCAAATAAACGGGGTGCATGTGGAAACCAGAATTAATCCTGCTAAGATATTGAAAAATCTGGTTTAAAACGCAGGCGAGGTTATTCGATGTTAATAACATCAAGATTAGAGCCTTTTTCGGCGCGAATAAGCTCATCTGCCTCAAAATACAGGATAATCGGGCGGGTTCTATCACCTAGTTGGTATATCCATCTATCGAGGGATTCTTCCGTTTGGCTGACTTTTACCGGTTCGCCAATAGCAAGCATCACCATGGTTTTATTAGCTCCGATGAAGATTGTATTATCGGAAAGAGCCTGTCTTTGTTCAATCGGGATGTCAAGCCTGCGGATCACCTGAAGGCGTTGCTGTTCAGCGCGTCCAACGGTGGTTATGCCCCAAGTATCGAATTTTATGAGGAACAGATTGAGGTCTGTGCGATGGTAAGTGATTATATACATGCCAACAACGCTGAGTAAGACGAGAATAAGCACCAATTCTATGGTGAAAATCGCAGTTTTGCTTAGTTGCTTTCTGCGCGTCTCTTCTTCAACGGCATCGGGTTCGTGATAATCGTACATACTGTTAGAGTATTACTAAATGGTTAGAAAACAATTAAAATGTGCCTCTTAAGATTTCTCTGGTTGAGATTATGTATTTTTGGTAATTTCTGATGATTTCATTGTGCTTACCGTGAATCTCCGAGCAATCGAGGCCGATATATTTGCCGGTAAAGATTTGCTTGGCATCTTTGAGGATTTCGGTTCTCAGGCTGAAGCTGATGTTATTGAGTGAAATTTCACGCATCATTGCCGAATTTATGATGAAAATATCATCTTCCTTAGCAATGTCGCATTTTTTCATCACGTAATAATTGCTCATAATTTCAGTGTAATATTCGTGAATACTGTCTTTATATTCTTCGCTATTGGTTACTTCCGACATCAGACGCTTTTGGTTCTCTGAAAGATTCTCATAGATTTTAGAAGCTTGCTCAAGTTTGAGAGTAAGCTGCAAATTGCGCTTATTGATTTCCTCAACCACGAAATCATAGGAAAGCATCCAAGTTATAAAGCTGGTGAATATTAGCAGCAAAAGACCCATTTTTAAGCGGGCGCGTTTGCGAAGTATCGAAACTAATTTGGGATTTTTTGTCTCATGCGAAATTGTGCTTATTTGGCTATTCTCGGATGTATAGAAATAATAGCTAAGCCAGAGGGCAAAGAATATAAACAGCCATTTGATGAGATTGATTATAAGCATATTTCATCAAATCTTTTACAGGAAAGTCCAGTATTTGTAAACCTATTAGTCATTAACCATTATTAAACAGAAAAAATATTATGTCATTTCACGAAATCAGGTTTCCAACCGATATATCCTTTGGGTCATCGGGCGGCCCGCTATATTCAACCGATGTTATCACTATGCATAGCGGTGCAGAGCAGCGTAATGCGAATTGGGCGAATGCCAGAACGAAATATAATGTGGCACATGCCGTCAAAACTAATGCGCAGGTGAGTAGTCTGATTGATTTTTTCCGTAATCGTCAGGGCAGGGCATATGGTTTTCGCTTCAAAGATTGGAGTGATTATAGCGCAAATGCGGTGCAAATCGCGGTGGGGGATGATTCTGAAACGGATTTCCAACTCGTAAAAATATATATGAGTGGTAGCGAATCAGTTAGCCGAGTTATCAAAAAACCGGTTGCGGGCAGTGTGAAGATATATTTTGACGATGTCGAGCAGGTGAGTGGATGGACGCTGGATGCTACAAGCGGAATAGTGAGTTTTGCAGCAGCTCCGGCAAGTGCGGTGGTAATCACCGCCGATTTTGAATTTGATGTGCCGGTGCGTTTTGACACGGATTATCTGCCAAGCAATTTTGAAAGCTACGGGGTCAATTCCATCGGCAATATCCCATTAATTGAGATTAGAATATGAAAGTGATTTCGACAGAGTTAAGAAGCCATCTTGAAGGCGAAGCAACCACATTAGCAACTTGCTGGAAGCTCACTTGCCGTGATGGGGATGTGCTGGGCTTCACCGACCATGATGAGGAATTACTCATAGATTCGGTGAATTATATAGCAAGTAGCGGGTTTAATCCAACCGCAGTGCAAAGTACATCAAGCTTGGCGGTGGATAATCTGGATGTGGACGGGGTTCTGGATGATGCCAGCATCACTGAAGAAAATATTTTTTCCGGCAAATATGATTTTGCTGAAATAGAAATTTTTATGGTGAATTATGCCGATTTGAGCCAAGGGGCTTTGAACATAAAGCGCGGCTGGATTGGTGAAGTTTCCTATAGCAAACAGCATTTTATTGCAGAAGTGCGCGGATTGACAGAAAAGTTAAACCAGAAAATCGGCGATATATTTTCGCCAACATGCAGGGCGAATCTCGGTGATGCCAAATGTGGCGCGGATTTGGAAGAATATACGGTGAGCGGAGAAATCACCGATGTCAGTAGCAGGCAAGTTTTTGCCGATAGCGCGTTGGTAGCCGCAAGCGGTTATTATAATTTCGGAAGGATTATTTTTACCTCCGGAGAAAATCAGGGTCTTTCAATGGAAATCAAAGATTATCGCGAAGGCGGCGCAATAACATTAGTGCTACCAATGGCGTTCACCGTAGATGTGGGTGATGCATTTGATATAATAGCAGGCTGTGATAAATATTTCTCAACCTGCGTATATAAGTTTGACAATGCCGTGAATTTTCGTGGAGAGCCTCATGTGCTGGGGTTGGATAAGATTATGCAAACCGCCAGCACGAGAAATTAGTCGTCCAAATTTTCATTGATAGCTGCGTTTTGCTGCGGATTCGCAAATGCTCATGTATGTCTATATACACTGCGCTTTACTCACCTTGCAAAACTTGCTCTAAATAAAAATTTGGACGACTAATTATTCCGCAGGTTTGATTTATGCTGCCTCGTATAAATCTAATTTATGAAACATTTCTATTTAGGGATATGATGGAAAATTTTGAAGATAAAATTGTGGAAGCAGCGCGAGGCTGGCTTGGCACAAAATTTCATCATCAGGGGCGGATGAAAAATGTCGGAGTGGATTGTATCGGGCTGATTGTCGGTGTGGCAAAAGAGTTAGGAATTGCGGTAGAAGATAGAAATGATTATGCGCGCGAACCAAGAAACGGCGAGCTTGAAAAGGCGTTGGGCGCTAATTTGTCAGAATGTGAAATAGCTCACGGCGCAGTGGCATTGTTCAGAATTGAAAAAGAGCCGCAGCATGTGGGGATTATCAGCAAATATAAAAATGGGCTGGGGCTGATTCATGCCTATGCACAAACCAGAAAAGTGGTGGAGCATAGTTTTGATGAGTGCTGGCAGAAAAGATTGGTAAAAACTTTTTCACTTGCGGGTGCGGGGAAATAATTTTTTGGGCTTGGTGTAGCTGAAAGTGAATTTCTCTCCGGTGAGATTCTCATAAGTTTTGATGACGGAAGGGATGACTTCCTCGTAATAGATTTTGTATAGGTTGGGATAAAGTGCCTGAGTGGTTTTATGTCCCCATTTGACAACTTGCTGCGGAACTCTGGCAAGGGCTTCTACGCAGATTATGGCTTCCTCAATTTTGGGGTTTTCATTCTGATAAGCAGGGGCAACGGGATGCAGGTTGAATTGCATGTCGGAAAGCATAATCGCAAGGCGGCGGGCAGAATGCAGGGTGGCAAAGCGCATTTTATGTGCAATGGCGCGCTGGCGAAATGCACGGGTGGCGAGATATGATTTGAGCTGTGTGAGGCGGTGCTTCAGGGAGTTTTTGCGATGTTGGGTGAAAAAGTTTGTGCTTTTTTCCAGTTTTGCGGCTTCTTTCAAGCCTATATTGACTAGGTTGCGTCCAATTTGTTTTACGTTAGCTAGGTCTTTTTTTCGCCCCTCGGCGATTCTGGGTTTGGCAAACATTGCTGACAAATTGGCAGAATGGCGTGAAATTGGCTGCCCTGAAGGATTTCTCATAATATCGGCATAATGTCCGAGTTCCTGCGCGGCGATGACCAGAAAGCGCGCGGTGGCGTTGCGGGCATATTCCTGTTCTTCGGGAATGCGCGAAAATGGCGAAAAACCGCAAGAGACGAATATGCGGGATTCCTCAATCCCAAGGCTTTGCATGCCGCCGGTTGAGCCAAATTCTTTGTAGGATTGCAAATCGAGCAAGTCGGAAATATTGTGGGAAAATGAAACGAATAATTCCACGCCCTCAAGCAGGATAAGTTTGATTATCGCGGGGTGAGTGGCTTGCACTAACAGGCGGGCGATTTTTTGCTCTAATTCTGAAGGGACGGGCTGATTAGTTTTGATGTTCTTTCTTAAAGCTTCAAGATTTTCTTCGCCGATTATTTCAATAGTTTTTGGAATTAATTTGGGGTCGTGCAGCTCTCTGTGGCTGAAAAACAGGACATTGCGTGCTGAAGGGAAGCGTACAAAGTTGATTTTTTCATCAGCATCAATGCGCAATTTTCCGGATTGCACAATCTCCTGCGCAAGAGCTTCAAGCTCAATATACATCTCATGCTTTTCCTTAGCGGGCTTGGAAAAGAGAATATTATAAACATTGCTCATATCAATATGACAGTTTGCGATTTTCAATTGATGATTGAAAATCATTTTTACGCTCGCTTCGCAGCGGAAAATCGGTCTTTCGGACTCGATTTTCATGGCATTTTCGAATTTTGCAAATTCGATAGTACCATAGATAAGCACAAAAATTAACTTAACAATAGAAATTATGGCATCAGTATTATTAGCATCGGCAGGTTCTTCACTCGGCGCAAGTGTGGGCGGCGGAATCGGCGGATTTATCGGTAAGCAAATCGGGGCGGGACTCGGCTCGGCAATTGATGATAAAATCTTTGGCCCGCGCAGGTTGAAGCCCTATGAAGGCCCAAGGCTGGAAGATCTGGCGGTGCAAACTTCTACGTATGGCAGAATGATACCGATTATTTTTGGTAATGTGAGAATTGCCGGAAATGTTATCTGGTCAAGGCCAATTAGCGAAACTGTGGTTAACAGCACTGCATCATCAGGTGGAAAAGGTGGCGGAAAAGTCAGCCAGCAATCAACGACCTATAACTATTCGGTGAGTTTGGCGATTGCTATTTGTGAAGGCGAAATTGATGATATTGTGCGGGTGTGGGCGGATTCAAAAATCATTGATGCTAGCTTGGGCAATTATCGGATTTATAAGGGCTCGGAAACGCAATTGCCCGATTCGTATATAGAAAGTTTTGAAGGGGTGGATAATACTCCCGCATATCGGGGGCTGGCATATGTGGTGATTGAAGATTTTCCGTTAGCCGATTTTGGCAACCGCATCCCGAATTTTACATTTGAAGTAAAGCGCAAAGTTTCCGGAAATGGTAGCGGCGCAACGTTAGAAGAAAGAATCACGAATGTGGTGGTTATTCCCGGAAGTGGCGAATTTGTGTATGACACGGTTTTGCAGAAAAAAGTTCCCGGCCAGTTAGTGGGTGGGGAATGGCTGCAAAAAGGGGCAAAAACTGCAATAAATCAGAATAATAATAGCGGCAAGACGGATGCGATGCTGGCACTCGACCAGCTTCAACAGGAATTGCCGAATCTGGAGTGGATTTCCGTTGTTGTTGGCTGGTTTGGGGATAGCTTGGATGCCGGTGATTGTGAAATCAAACCCGGTGTGGAATATGACGGGCTGGGCGCAAAAACCGAGCCTGATAGCTGGAGTGTTGGTGGATATAATCGTTCAACCGCGCATCAGATATCGGCAATAGATGGCCGTCCTTCCTATGGTGGAACTCCTGATGATGAATGCCTTATACGGTTTATTGATGAGGCAAAATCACGCGGGTTGAATGTG
This sequence comes from Alphaproteobacteria bacterium CG11_big_fil_rev_8_21_14_0_20_44_7, assembly GCA_002787615.1. Classification (GTDB taxonomy): domain Bacteria; phylum Pseudomonadota; class Alphaproteobacteria; order Rickettsiales; family 21-14-0-20-44-7; genus 21-14-0-20-44-7. The sequence goes on along the minus strand of PCXJ01000026.1, from coordinate 4,269 downwards.
TTATTTTATCCGATAATATTCATGGATGTGGAAGATAAGCCTTGGCGCGGGAGAATCACCGGAGATGCCACTGAGGCGGCAAGTTTTTTTACAAAAACAAGCGGTTATAATGCGTTTATAAATCATTATGCAAGCTTGCTGGATGGTAAGGTGGATGCATTCTCGATTGGTTCGGAATTGGTGGGGCTGACAACTATCAAAAATGTTAGTGATGAATTTCCGGCAGTAGATGAATTGGTTGATTTGGCGGCCTCGGTGAAATCAACTCTCGGTGCATCAGTAACGGTGACATATGCGGCGGATTGGAGCGAGTATCATCATGCAGATGGCGGCTGGTATCATCTTGACCCGCTATGGGCTAGCGATGATATTGATGTTGTGGGGATTGACGCATATTTCCCGCTGACTGATGAGCCGCAAACTGATTATGACAAGCAGAAGATTATTGACGGTTGGACAAGCGGTGAGGGTTATGACTGGTATTATAGCGATGCGGAACGAAGCGTGCAAACCAGCCTAGCACCTGAATATGCATGGAAAAATATTGCCTATTGGTGGGGGAATACGCATACAAATCCCGATGCCTCAGCAACGGATTGGGTGGCGGAATCCAAGCCGATATGGTTTATGGAATTCGGATTTCCAAGTGTTGATGCGGCGGCGAATCAGCCAAATGTATTTTATAATCCGGAAAGTTCGGAGTCTGGTTTTCCTTATCATTCACGCTCACGGGTGGATTTTCGTGCGCAGAGAACGGCAATTGAAGGGACGCTGGATGTTTGGGAAGATTCAGCCATGGTGGAGAAAGCCTTCCTGTGGACATGGGATGCGCGGCCATATCCATATTATCCTGATTTGCGCAATGTGTGGAGCGATGGCGAGCTATGGCTTTATGGACATTGGGTAAATGGCAAACTGGGATTATCTCTGGTTTCTTCGATTATAGAGGAATTAGCGGGAAGGGTAGGGCTAGCGGCGGATGATATGGATGTGGATAATGTTCAGCATTTATTGGATGGCTATGTTATATCTTCCCGAATTTCCGTGCGGCAGGCATTGGAGCAATTGCAAAGTGCATATTTTTTTGATGTGGCGGAAAATGACGGCAAGTTGGAATTTATTACACGCGGCAAGGAAGCAATAGCTACGATTGATGAAAATGAGCTGATAGCGATAAATAATACTCCGCTGGAAGTGGTGAAAATCTCGCGCAAGCAGGAATTGGATTTGCCGGAATCTGTTGAAGTTACATATTTGGACAGGATTCTGGATTATCAAACCGGAACGCAAAGGGCGGGAAGGGAAATCACCGCAAGCCGTCAAAAAGACGGAGTGTCGCTCCCGATTGTAATGAGTGAATGGCAGGCGAAGAATATCGCAGAAATTTCTTTGTATAATTCGTGGGTTGCACGTAGTTCTTATGAATTTAGATTACCTATTAAATATATCTATTTGAATCCTAGCGATGTTATTGAAATTACTTCCGGCAATGCAACGCACCGAGTTCGTATCAGTGAAATGCTGCAAGGGCAAAATGGTGAGATTAGGATAAAAGGCGTTGCGGAGGATATTTCCGTATATGATTTTTATAATGTTCCGCAGAATTCCGGCAATAGTAAAGAGGCTGAATTAATTCCTGAAACTCAGATGGAGCTTCTGGATTTGCCGGCATTTCCCAGTGATGAGCCGGAAAAAGGCTATCTCGCGGTGGCGGCAAGCGGGCTTTCAAGCAGTTGGACAGGCGCGGGGATTTTTCGCTCAAATGATAATGGTGAGAGCTATGATAGTTATGCGAATATAAATAATGGAGCAGTTATCGGCTATGCAACAAATGTGCTGGCTGCTGCATCTGCGAATATATTTGATGAATTTAATATATTGAATGTTTCGCTCATCTCAGGCGCGCTGGAAAGCAGGAGCAAATTGGCTGTGCTAAACGGGGCAAATTTGGCGATTATCGGAAATGAGATTATACAGTTTAAGAATGCGACTCTCATTGATGAGAATGAGTATGAACTAAGCTGCCTATTGCGTGGGAGATTGGGGACGGAGCATAAAATTGCCGAGCATGTGCATGCTGAAAGATTCGTGCTACTGGATGGTAATATTCATCGGCAGGCAATCGCGCATTCGCTCATCGGGCTGGAAAGAAAATATAAAGGGGTGAGCTTTGGTAGTGCGCTGGCAGATGTGAGCGCGGTTGATTTTACGTATAGTGGCAATGGTTTGAAGCCATTTTCCCCTGTGCATATTGCGGTAAGTAGGAATGGTTCGGGTGATGTTGCGCTTAGCTGGGTAAGAAGAACGCGGATAGGCGGAGAATTGCGCGATGGCGTGGATGTGCCGCTAAATGAGCAGGAAGAATTGTATGAATTGGATATTCTGGATGGCAGCGATGTGGTCAGGACGATTCAGGCATCTTCTGCAAATGCAAGCTATAGCGCATCCGAGCAAACCGCAGATTTTGGCAGTCCGCAATCTTCTATTGCCATGAATATATATCAGATGTCGGCAATCGTTGGACGCGGATATGCGCTGACGGCGGTGATATAAAATTATAAAGGAAAGAAAATGACAAATAGTAATAATTTGGGGGTCACTCTGCTTGAGCAATCGCAAGCGCAGAAGGAAGTTACCATAAATGAAGCGATATATGTGCTGGAAGCATTGCAGAATCGGGGTGTGGTGGATAAGGATTTGGCAACGCCGCCAGTTAGCCCATCTGCGGGTGATGCGTATATTGTGGCGGCAAGTGCAACCGATGATTGGGCGGGGCATGAAGATGAAATCGCCTATTATAATCAGAGCTGGCAATTTATTGTGCCGAATGAGGGGCTTGCACTCTGGATGAATGATGAGGATAAATTATATGTTTATGATGGGGCGAGCTGGGTTAGCTATGCCGATAATTTAAATAATTTGGAAAAGCTGGGGATTAATGCTGCGGCAGATTCCACCAACAAGCTCTCAGTTGCCAGCGATGCAGTGCTATTTAGCCATGATGGTGATGATATTCAGGCAAAGTTGAATAAGGCTTCATCCGGTGATACGGCAAGCTTTTTGTTTCAGGATAATTTCTCAGGTAGAGCAGAGTTTGGCTTGATTGGTGATGATGATTTTACATTGAAGGTTTCCGCCGATGGCAGTGCATGGAATGATGCGTTTTCGGTGGATAATTCGGGAAATGTGAATTTTGACCAAGCAATAAATTTTGGCCAAACTGATCTGGATTATTATGAAGAGGGAATGTGGACTCCAACAATTGTCGGAGAAACCACGGCAGGAAGCCCGACATATTCCGTGAATGCGGGGATTTATAGCAGAATCGGGAAAACTGTGACTGTGGGCGGTAGGATATCCCTGACCAATTTGGGTGGAGCAACGGGGAATATCAAAATCTCCGGATTGCCATTTACGATATCATCCTCATTTTTTGGTGGAGTGGCGTTTGGTTATGCGAATAATCTGGCTCTAAGCTCAGGATTTGACATTGTCGGCCATATTCCAAACGGTAATGCGAGTATATTACTTTATCAGGGGAATAATGCCGGAGCTTCGAGCCGTATGACAAATTCAAATATAAATAACACAACAAATTTATATTTTTCATTAACTTACATAGCAGCATAAAGGAAATTATTATGATTACTAAAGAAGAAATTTTATCAAAAATTGAAATTGATATCGAAACCGGAAATATTTCGGTAATGAAAAAAATTAACGTCAAAGAAAATGATGAAGTGATTTCATCAAATAGTTGGCGTGTTGTCGTTGAAAAAAATGACGAAGCCAAGCTCGCAGAATTCTTGCAGGAAAGCTATGCGAATGTGATTAAGGCTGCAATCTGGAATGGCTGATAGATGATTAAGGATATTATTATGAATGAAAGGCTGGCAAAGCTGGAAGCAAAGGTCGAAAATATCGAAAGGCGGCAAGCCGAAATGACCAAGGATGTGAAGCTGATTCTGGAAGCAATCAATCGTGGAGCAGGTGGGATGAAAGCGCTGTGGGGCGTGATTTCTCTGTTCGGCGGGGCTTCAATCCTCAGCTTGTTCAAGAGTTTTGGTTGAGGGGTGTTGTGGGGAAATGGTCGGGATGACTGGACTTGAACCAGCGACCTCTCGTCCCCCAGACGAACGCGCTACCAGACTGCGCTACACCCCGAATATAGTTTTATATAAATTAGTTTCTGCTTCGTTATCCTTCGGACTCGCAAATGCTCATGTATGTTGAATACACTCCGCTTTGCTTACCTCGGCTGCCTAGCAT
>PCXJ01000031.1:18133-18870 GCA_002787615.1 Alphaproteobacteria bacterium CG11_big_fil_rev_8_21_14_0_20_44_7 | reverse complement strand
GAGGGCAAGTATGGCAGCGATGATTTTTATCGTGTTGCGGCAGAAAGTGCGCGCCGAGCTGTGCTTGATCCGCGCTGCAACCCATTGCGCGAAATGCCGCCAATGGATAAATATGAACAATGGCGAGAGCTAACATTGATTTTTGATCCGCAAGACTTGATTTATTAATTGGTTAATATAGAGATTAAGAAATTTATTGAGAGAATTATGAAAAAAATTATCCCCGCCTTTTTACTTATCTTGTTTTTATTGCCCGTATCCAACTCGCAAGCGCGTCTGGAAATTGAGCTTAATAAGGGAAATTTTGAGCCAATCCCGATTGCGCTGCACGGTTTTACCTCAAATTCACTGGAAGAAGACGGGGTTAATGAGCAATTGCTTAGCGTGATTTCGAACAATCTCAAAGGCACGGGGATGTTCAAATTAATCGACAAGAACGCATTCCTTGAGAAATTACTCCCCGGTCAGACAACGCCGAATTTCCGTTCATGGTCGCAAATCGGTTCGCAAGCTCTGGTAACCGGCACTGTTCGTAAAAGCGGCGGTTCGTATGTTATTGAATTCCGCTTATGGGATGTATTATCCGGTCAACAAATCGCCGGAACGTCATATACTACCTCGCAAAAAGGCTTGCGCCGCGTGGCTCATCAAGTTTCCGACCAAATATATTCGCGCCTAACCGGAGAGGATGGCTATTTTGATTCGCGCATTGTTTATGTGGCGGAATCAGGGCCCGC
>PCXJ01000031.1:16759-18110 GCA_002787615.1 Alphaproteobacteria bacterium CG11_big_fil_rev_8_21_14_0_20_44_7 | reverse complement strand
CGATTATGGATCAGGATGGCTATAACCACCAATTCATCACTGGCGGAAAAACATTGGTTTTGACTCCGCGCTTTTCCCCGCGTGACCAACGTATTATATATCTCTCATATGCCGAAGGTGCGCCGAAAGTGCGCTCGCTGGCAATTGAAACCGGAAGTGAATCGGTTATCGGGAATTTTCCCGGCATGACATTTGCCCCGCGCTATAATAATGATGGCTCTAGGCTTTTAATGTCAGTGGCGCAGGATGGCAAAACCGATATTTATGAGTTGGATGTGCGTAATAAAACCAAGCGCAATCTCACAAATACTCCGGCAATTGACACTTCCCCATTTTATTCGCCTGACCAGTCACAAATTGTATTTAGCTCGGATAGGGCAGGTGCTCAGCAATTATATATTATGAGCGCAAATGGTGGTGAAGCCCGCCGTATCACATTCGGCAAGGGTAATTATTCCACTCCGGTTTGGTCGCCGCGCGGTGATTATATCGCTTTCACCAAGCAAAGCGGCGGTGAATTCCATATTGGCGTGATTCGCCCCGATGGTAGTGGCGAAAGGCTGCTTACCTCCAGCTATTTGGATGAAGGGCCCTCATGGTCGCCAAATGGCAGGGTGATAGTATTCGCCCGTCAGAGCAGAGGCGGTAAGGCGCGGCTTTATTCCATAGATATCACCGGATATAATGAGCGGCTTATCCCAACTCCGGGCGATGCTTCTGACCCGACTTGGTCACCTTTGCTGAAATAGATATTGCAGTTTTGCAACTTTTATACAGCCTTTGGCTTAACCTGTTCGCTAAATATAAATCCCTTGACATTAAGTCGAATATGCAATTTATTCCACGGTAATAATTACTTTGGCATTATTGTGTGCCCAAACGGATTAGTAACAAATTAATTTAAGGCAAGGGAAAATGAAATATAAATTCATAGCATTACTTTTGGTTGCAGTTGGTGTTTTCGCATGTGAAACCCCACCTGTGGACGATTCTAGAGTTGTAACAGACGGAACATATGCTGACGGAATCGGCAGTGAATACGGCGGATTGGGCGGTGGTGAGCTTGCTCCAGGCGTGTATGACACTGTTTACTTCGCAACAGATAGCTCTGTTCTTGATTCAGGTGCTAAGGAAGTGCTTAATGCTCAAGCTTCATGGCTGAAAGACAATGCGGTACTGGATATCGTGGTTGAAGGTCATTGTGATGAGCGCGCTACTCGCGAATATAACCTTGCTCTTGGTGAACGCCGCGCTAATGCGATTAAGCGTTACCTAATCAGCTCAGGTGTAGATTCTTCCAGAGTTAGCACTATCAGCTATGGTAAAGAACGTCCGGCTGTGGCAGGGTCAG
>PCXJ01000031.1:516-16701 GCA_002787615.1 Alphaproteobacteria bacterium CG11_big_fil_rev_8_21_14_0_20_44_7 | reverse complement strand
TTCTGAAATATGGGCTCGTAACCGCCGTGGTGTAACGGTTGTTAAGTAAACCTGAAACATACGCTTAACAAAAAGCCCGTGATTATTTCGCGGGCTTTTTTATTGTAATTTTTTAATTATTCCCTAGAATATGCCCATGAAAAAATTACTTATCATTTCCGCAGCATTTATCTTAATTTCAAACATGGCATTCGCTGCTGATCATGACTCGGCATCTATGCTGAGTGATATGAGCGCAAGGATAACCTCGCTTGAGGAAGAGAATCGCCATCTGAATGGCCGCATAGACGAGCTTGAATATCAGCTCAATAATCTGACTTCCGAACCACCAATCCTGCCTGCGCAAAGCTTGCCGGTTGAAGATATGGATGAGGGTGCAGACTATACATTGGGCGATAGAAGTATCTCTAAATCTGACGCAATGGGCGAGCGTTCCGGATATTATGTTACGCGTCCGGGTGAAGTGAATAGCGAATATACGGTGAAAGTGCCGTTTGAAACAGCGCCAAAAGGTGACGAGGCCGAATTTAATTCAGCCTTTGCTCATTTAGGTAAAGAAGAATATCCCCAAGCGGAGAAAGCTTTTAGCGATATTATTAAAAATAATCCTGAATCTGCCTATGTCGGGCAATCCCACTTTTGGTTGGGAGAAATCGCTGCGAGCAAGGATGATTATAATATGGCGGCAATTGAATATTTGAAATCATATAAAATTGACCCAAAGGGTGTTCGTGCGGCTGAAAGCACTATGAAATTGGCGGCTGCGCTCAAAAAGCTCGGCAAAAATGCAGAGGCTTGCAAGAATTACAAACGCTTTGAAACCGAATTCCCCAAAGCCCATGAGAATTTGCGCGATGAAGCCAGAGAGGGAGTAAAAACCCTTGGCTGCAAATAGCAATCTCTTGCATAGCCCGATTAGCACGCCGGAATTTCTTGCGCTTTGCGCGGATTTTCAACTTCCTGCAAAATTAGCCTGCGCCTGTTCCGGCGGGGTGGATAGCATGGCGCTGGCTTATCTTGCTGCAAAAAGCTACGATGTAACGGCACTGATAATTGACCATGGAATTAGGGAAGAATCTGCCGAAGAAGCTCATAAAAGTGCTGAGATATTGAGTGATTTAGGTATTACTTCCCATATCATCACAATTGATAAAGAGTTTGGCTCAAATTTGCAGGCTGAGGCGCGTAAGCTACGCTATCAACTTATGACGGATTATTGCAAAGCTCACAATATCACCCATCTCGCAACCGCGCATCATGCGGATGATAATGCTGAAACCGTGCTATTAAAGCTTGCGCGCGGAAGCGGTGTAGATGGTCTTTCGGGTATTAGGGCGCAAACTGAGATTAATGGCATTCAAATCATCCGCCCGCTTTTGCCTATCACCAAATCACGCCTTATTTCCACGCTGGAAGAAGTAAATATAAGCTGGATGGAAGATGCGTCTAATCATACCGACAAATATGCCCGCAACAAGCTGCGTATGGCGCTGGCAGGGTTGGAAGATGCTGAGCTGATTACCTCACGTATCAACGATATGGCAGAAAATATGCGCCGTGTCCGCGATTATCTGGAGATGCAAACTGAGCAGGCCTATGCGGAGTGCGTTGAGGAAGGAGATAATCACCTGATTTTGGATAGAGATAAATTTAATTCCCTGCATGATGAAATCGCTTTTCGGCTTTTAATTACGCTAATTGATAAGCTTGCAAAGCCTGAATACCGCCCGCGCTTCGAAAAGCTCAAGAAGCTGAGAAGCTCAATTCTGAATGGGGAAAAGAAAACTCTCGCAAACCTAATTTTCACGCCGAAGCGCGGCAAGGTTATTATTACGGTTGAGAAATAACCACACTATGCTTATATAAAATCTATGAAAAATATGGGAAAGAACGTATTCATTTGGATTTTGCTGTTTCTAGCATTGCTTTTTGTTTCACAAATGATGGTGGATGCAAATAAATCCGCTATGTATCCGGAGAAAACTTATTCGCTGGTGCGTGAAAAGATAAGAAGCGGAGAAGTCGTAAATCTGGAGATAGAAGGTACAGAATTGCGCGGCTTCCAGCTTAAAGGTAAATTTTCTGACGGTAGCGGTTTCTCATCATATGCGATTGCCGGAGAAAATCTGATTGAGCTGCTTGAGGCGAATAATGTGAATTTCAATATTGAAAAAGATAGCAGTCAGGTTTCCAGCCTGTGGTTGACGATTCTAAACTGGTTGCCGATAATTTTACTCATCGGGGTGTGGATATATTTTATGCGTCAGATGCATGGCGGTGGTGGAAAAGGCGGCGGTGCAGGCGGCGGTGGGCCATTTGGTTTTGGTAAATCGCGCTCAAAATTAATGGATGGGAGCGGTAAAAAAGTAACGCTTAATGATGTTGCTGGCATGGAAGAGGCGAAAGAGGAAGTCACGGAGATTATTGATTTCCTCAAAACTCCGGCAAAATTTCAGAAATTGGGCGCGAAAATTCCGCGTGGTGTATTGCTTGCAGGCCCTCCGGGAACTGGTAAGACTTTGCTAGCACGCGCAATTGCCGGTGAGGCGGGCGTACCGTTTTTCTCAATTTCCGGCTCTGATTTTGTGGAAATGTTTGTTGGTGTTGGTGCAAGTCGTGTTCGTGATATGTTTGAGCAAGGCAAAAAAAATGCGCCATGCATAATATTTATTGATGAGATTGACGCGGTTGGTCGTAAGCGTAGCTCAGGAATGGGCGGTAGTCATGAAGAGCGCGAGCAGACATTAAACCAGCTTTTGGTTGAGATGGATGGGTTTGATACGAATGAGGGCGTTATTATCATGGCAGCAACCAATCGTGCCGATGTGCTTGATCCGGCTCTGCTTCGTCCCGGACGTTTTGACAGACAAATAGTCGTACCATCTCCTGATGTTGCCGGACGTGAGGCGATTTTGGAAGTGCATTTGAAAAAACTCCCGCTTGCCCCCGATGTTGAACCGCAGATTATTGCGCGCGGAACTCCGGGGTTTTCAGGTGCGGAGCTTGCGAATATTGCCAATGAGGCAGCTCTGATTGCAGCGCGGCGCAACAAAAAAATGATTACGATGCGCGAGCTGGAAGAGGCAAAAGACAAGGTGATGATGGGTGCAGAGCGTCGTTCACTGGTTATGAGTGAAGAGGAAAAAGCGTTAACTGCATACCACGAAGCCGGACATGCGGTTGTTGCTATGCAATGCCCGGCTTCCGACCCGATTCACAAGGCTACCATAATCCCCCGTGGGCGCGCACTTGGGCTTGTGATGCGCTTGCCGGAGCGTGACCGCTTATCGGTTAGCTTGGAGAAATTAGAGGCAGATTTGGCAGTTGCTTACGGCGGCAGAATTGCTGAAGAGATGATTTTTGGCGAAAAAGCTGTAACTACAGGCGCGCAATCTGATATCTCAATGGCAACTAATTTAGCAACTAATATGGTGATGCGTTGGGGGCTGAGCAAAGAGCTGGGGCCGATTGATTTTTCCGATGATAATGATGCGTATTTTGCCAAGCAAAAAGTTTCTGCCTCGACAAAAAAGAAAATTGATGAAGAAATAAAGCTTATCCTTGATAAAGCTTATAAACGTGCTGAGGCAATTTTGAAGAAAAATTCTGCGCAATTGGAAAAGTTAGCGCAAGCATTGCTGGAATATGAAACTTTGTCGGGTGATGAGATTAAAGAATTATTCGCAGGGAAATTGAAAAAGCAAAGGGTTGGCGGCGGCGCAGGCAAAGCTGCGGAAATCAGAATTTTGCGCAAATCCAATATCCCTTCCAAAGGCGTGGTGAAAGATGTGAAATCTAAGAAACCGACAGTAAAATCTGCTAAAAAGAAGCCGGTGACCAAGAAGCCGGCCACTAAAAAAGATTCAAAAAAGAAATGAGGAAAAAATGACTATAGAATCAAAACTTGCTGAGCTTGGCTTGGAATTGCCTGAGCCAAAAATTCCGGTAGCGAATTATGTGCCGTTTACAAAATCAGGGAATCTGATTTTTATCTCCGGCCAAGTGTCGCAAATTAAGGGTAAATTGGGCGCAGATGTTTCTGAGGAAGATGGCTATAAGGCGGCGCAACAATGCGCGTTGGGAGTTCTGGCGCAGCTCAAAGGTGCGCTCGGCGGGGATTTATCAAAAGTGAAGTCTTGCATACGTTTAGGTGTTTTTGTGAATTCTACCGATAATTTTATCGCGCAGCCGCAAATCGCAAACGGTGCATCCGACCTGATTGCCGAAACTGTGGGCAAGCATGCGCGCGCGGCAGTTAGTGCAAATTCATTGCCACTTGGTGTTGCCGTTGAGGTGGACGCGATTTTTGAGGTTTAATATATAAACGGGCTCTAAATATAGCTTCTATGCAAAAGAAATATTTCGGAACAGATGGAATTCGCGGCACGGCAAATAAATTTCCGATGACGCCAGAAATTGCCTTGCGTTTTGGTATGGCGGCGGGTGCATATTTCCATGAAGGCACGCATAAACATAAGGTAATTATCGGCAAAGATACGCGGCGTTCCGGCTATATGGTAGAATCGGCTTTGGTTTCCGGATTTACTGCAATGGGGATGGATGTGATTCAGGTTGGCCCAATGCCAACTCCGGCAATTGCCATGCTCACCCGTTCGATGCGCGCTGATATCGGCGTGATGATTTCTGCCTCGCACAATCCGTATCATGATAATGGAATCAAGGTTTTTGATTCTAACGGGCTGAAGCCAAGTGATGAAATTGAACGGCAAATCGAAGCTTTGATGGATTCTGATTTAACTGCCAAATTGGTGGATTCCTCAAAATTAGGGCGGGCTGAAAGGTTGGAAAATGTTCGTGGAAGATATATTGAATATATCAAAACCGCTTTTCCCAAATCTAAAACGCTGGAAAATGTTAAGGTGGTGGTTGATTCGGCAAATGGCGCTGCGTATCATGTTGCGGCACTGGTTTTCCATGAGTTGGGCGCAGAGGTTATTGCAATGGCCGATAAGCCCAACGGCTATAATATCAATGAAAATTGCGGCTCAACCAAACCGCAGGCAATGCAGGACATGGTCAAGCAAGAGGGCGCGGATTTGGGAATAGCTCTGGATGGCGATGCTGATCGGGTTGTGCTTGCCGATGAAAAGGGGAATTTGATTGATGGCGACCAGTTGATGGCGGTGATTGCTCTGCATCTGAAAGAGGAGGGCGTGCTGCGCGGCAACGGAATTGTTGCTACTGTGATGTCAAATCTTGGGCTGGAGCATTATCTGAAGGATAACGGCTTGGATTTACATCGTACCCAAGTGGGCGACAGATATGTTTCCGAATATATGCGTGAAAAAGATTTTAATGTTGGTGGCGAGCAAAGCGGGCATATAATTTTGAGTGATTATTCAACAACAGGTGACGGTATTCTGGCAGCTATCCAATTTTTGGCAGTAATGGTTGAAAAATCCAAGAAAGCGAGTGAATTAGCACATGTTTTTGAGCCATTTCCACAAATATTGAAAAATTTCCGCTACGACCCATCCCGAAATCCCGATGAGCTAATAGCCAATGCCCAAGCCACTATAGATGCGGCGGAGAAAGCTCTGGCAAGCAGTGGGCGGATATTAATCCGTAAATCCGGCACTGAGCCGTTAATACGTGTGATGGCAGAAGGACGCGATGAAAAACAAATTGAGCAAACCGCCAATTCCATCATAGAAAGCTTGAATTCTTAGGAATTCGTTGTAAAAAACCAGCATGCCAAAAGTTACCATTGATGGAAAAGAGTTAGAGGTAGAGCCGGGTACGCTGATTATTCAGGCGGCTGAGCAATTGGATATTGAAATTCCGCGCTTTTGTTATCATGAGCGTTTGGCCGTAGCCGGAAATTGCCGCATGTGCTTGGTTGAAGTTGAGGGCGGGCCACCAAAACCCGTTGCATCCTGTGCAATGCCGGTCAATGAGGGGATGAAAGTCCACACAAATTCACCAATGGTCAAAAAGGCGCGCGAAGGCGTGATGGAATTTTTGCTCATTAATCATCCGCTTGACTGTCCGATTTGTGACCAAGGCGGTGAGTGTGATTTGCAAGACCAATCCTTATATTTTGGCAGTGGGGCAAGCCGTTATGATGAAAATAAGCGTGCCGTGCCGGAAAAATATATGGGGCCGCTAATCAAAACCCATATGACGCGTTGCATCCATTGCACGCGTTGCATACGCTTTTGCGATGACGTTGCCGGAGTTTCGGAAATGGGCGCATTGAATCGCGGCGAGCATACTGAAATCACCACATATTTGCAAAAATCTCTGACTTCGGAGCTTTCCGCAAATGTGATTGATTTATGTCCGGTTGGTGCGCTAACCAGCCGTCCATACGCTTTCCATGCTCGCCCATGGGAGTTGAAAAAGACGGAAAGTATTGATGTGACCGATGCGGTTGGTAGCAATATCCGTATTGATACTCGCGGGCGTGAAGTGATGCGTATTTTGCCGCGTAACCATGATGAGGTGAATGAGGAATGGATTTCCGACAAAGCCCGCTATGCTTGTGACGGTTTGCGGGTGCAGCGCTTGGATAAGCCGTATATGCGAATTGACGGCAAGCTAACTCCGGTTAGCTGGGAGCAAGCGTTGACGGCAGCGGGTGAAAATCTGGCGCGGGTAAATCCTGAGCAAATCGGCGTGGTTGCAGGCGATCAGGTTGATGCAGAAACAATGTTTGCGATGAAGCAATTATGCGATTCTCTGAAAATTCGTAATATTGATTGCCGTCAGGATGGCGCGCAAATTGATGCTACAAACCGCGCTTCATATCTTTTTAATACGCATATTAGCGGGATTGAGCAGGCCGATGCCTTGCTGATTATTGGCGCAGATTTGCGTAAGGAAGCGCCGATTGTAAATGCAAGAATTCGCAAAAGCTGGCTGCATAATCGCATGAAAATTGCCAATATCGGTGATGCGCTGGATTTCACTTATGATTGTGCGCAGCTTGGCAATGATGTTTCGATTATTGAGCAAATTGTTAGCGGCAAGCATGAATTTGCAAAAATCCTCAAAAATGCCGAACGCCCGATGTTGATTCTGGGTAGTGGTGTTTTGACTCATAAGGATTCGCTCACGATTCAGCAATCCGCGCAAAAATTAGCCGAAAAATATGGTCTAATTGCCAATGGCTGGGACGGTTATAATGTTATCCACACCGCCGCAAGTCGAGTTGCGGGGTTGGATTTGGGCTTCGTCCCGCCGGACAATGCATCTGGCGTAAAAGAAATTGAGGCGGGAAAATTAAGTGTAGTTTATCTGCTCGCTGCCGATGAAATTGATACTTCAAAGCTCAAAAATAAATTTGTGATTTATCAGGGGCATCACGGTGATGCGGGCGCGGAAGTTGCCGATATTATTCTGCCGGGCGCGGCGTATACTGAAAAAGACGGGATATATCTTAATATCGAAGGGCGCGTTCAGCATACAAATAAGGCTCTGCTTGCGCCGGGTGATGCCCGTGAGGATTGGAAAATCATCCGCGCATTGAGTGAATTTGCCGGAAAGAAACTAAAATATAATAGTCTGGAAGAGTTGCGCGCCGAATTGTTCAAAAAACATCCGCATTTTGCGAATTTTGATAAAATCGCGCCAGTTGAATGGCAAAAAACCAAATCTAGCAGCAAAAAACTCAGCAAATCCCAGCTCCAATATCCGATATCCAATTTTTATATGACCTGCCCGCTTTCGCGCAATTCAAAAACGATGGCAGAATGCTCGGCGATGCATGATGTAAATGGTAAGGAGGTGGCGTGATAGAAGCCTTTTTGACAGAAAATCTTGGTGCGGAATTTGGTGCGTTCATCTGGTTATGCGTCAAGATTATTGCCATAATCCTACCGCTTTTGATTGCCGTTGCCTATCTGACATTGATGGAGCGCAAAGTTATTGCCGCCATGCAGTTGCGCAAGGGGCCAAGCGTGGTCGGGCCTTTTGGTTTGCTACAGCCGCTTGCCGATGGCTTGAAGGTAATGTCGAAGGAATTCATCTTTCCGGAAAATGCCAATAAAATCCTATTTATCCTTGCGCCGATTATCACCTTTACCCTTGCGATGATTGGCTGGGCGGTAATTCCGTTTGATACCGGAATGGTGCTGGCAAATATCAATATCGGCGTGCTTTATTTATTGGCGATTTCATCCCTTGGCGTTTATGGAATTATCATTGCCGGCTGGGCATCTAACTCAAAATACCCGTTCTTGGGTGCTATCAGAAGTGCCGCGCAGATGGTTTCCTATGAAGTTTCCATCGGGCTGATTATTGTGACGGTGTTGCTATGTGCAGGCTCGTTGAATCTTTCCGAAATTGTTCTGGCGCAGCAAGGCTTGTGGTATGTATTCCCGCTTTTCCCGATGTTCATTTTGTTTTTCATTTCGGTGTTGGCAGAAACAAATCGCCATCCTTTTGATTTGCCGGAAGCTGAAGCAGAGCTGGTTGCGGGATATAATGTCGAATATTCCTCGATTACTTTCGCGATGTTCTTCCTTGGCGAATATGCGAATATGATTTTGATGTCGGCGATTACGACAATCCTGTTTTTGGGTGGCTGGCTTGCACCTTTTGGTCTGGATTTTATCCCCGGAATCATCTGGTTTGCTTTAAAAATAGTTCTCTGCCTGTTCGTATTCATCTGGGCGCGTGCAACTTTGCCGCGCTATCGCTATGATCAATTAATGCGCTTGGGCTGGAAGGTATTTCTACCGATATCACTAGCCGGAGTGGTGATAGTCGCCGGAGTATTATTATATATGGGATGGTTGCCGCAATGAATAATTTCAAATTAAAAGCCTTCCTGCTGTTAGAGTTAGTTTCCGGTTTCTGGATGACCCTAACTTATATGTTCAAGCCTTCAGTTACGCTGAATTACCCATATGAAAAAGGGCCGCTTTCCGCGCGTTTTCGGGGTGAGCATGTGCTGCGCCGCTATCCAAACGGGGAAGAGCGTTGTATTGCCTGCAAATTATGCGAGGCAATATGTCCGGCACAGGCAATCACCATTGATGCGGAAGTGCGCGAAGATGGCTCACGCCGTACCACACGCTATGATATTGATATGACAAAATGCATCTATTGCGGGTTCTGTGAAGAAGCCTGTCCGGTTGATGCAATCGTGGAAGGGCCAAACTTTGAATTCGCCACCTATACCCGCGAGGAATTATTTTATAATAAAGAAAAATTACTGGAAAATGGCGATAGATGGGAAAAGCAAATTGCCGAGAATTTAAAAGAACGGGCGGAATTTAAATGATAGAAACGCTGATATTTTATTTATTTGCGACCATATTAACCGGCTCATCGCTGGCGGTAATTTCTCTGCGCAATCCGGTGCATTCCGTATTATTCCTGATTCTGGCATTTTTCAACGCAGCAGGGATATTTGTTATGCTGGGCGCAGAATTTCTGGCAGCGCTTTTGGTCATCGTATATGTTGGTGCGGTGGCGGTGTTGTTCCTGTTTGTCGTGATGATGCTCAATGTCACGGTGGAATCTTTCCGGAAAGGTCTAACGCGATATTTTCCGGCGAGTTTTTTAGTTGCGGTGATAATGCTGGTTCAGCTAATTTCCCTCTTTGGTAGTAAAACTGATATTCTGGTAAAGCCCGCAAAAGCTTCTGCGAGCGATATAACGAATACCGAGGCTTTAGGGCAGATTTTATATACAGATTATGTCTATTTATTTCAGGCGGCGGGGCTGATTCTGCTGGTTGCGATGATTGGCGCAATCGTGCTGACATTCACCCCGCGTAATAGAATGCGCAAGCAGATAATTAATAATCAGGTAGCACGTAAACCATCCGATACTCTCAAAGTCGTGAAGGTGGAAACCGGTAAGGGGGTCGGCTGATGGAAATTGGATTGAATCATTATTTAACCTTAGCCGCGATAATTTTCATTATCGGAGTTGTTGGGCTATTCATCAATCGCAAATCTATCATCACAATTTTGATGTCGGTGGAGTTGATGCTATTGGCGGTAAATATAAATTTTGTCGCATTTTCTTCATTTTTAGGTGACTTGACCGGACAAGTATTCACCATGTTCATATTAACCGTGGCAGCGGCAGAAGCAGCAATCGGGCTTGCCATATTAGTGGTGTTTTATCGCAATCGCGGCACGATACATGTTGAAGATATTTCGGAGTTGAAGGGATGATAAGCGCAAAACTCATATTATTCCTGCCTCTAATTGCTGCTGTGTTTATCGGCATTCAGTCGCGCACGGTAAATTATAAATTCGCGCAACTTGTCACAACATCATGCGTTTTTCTTTCGGCAATTCTTTCCGGATTCATGTTCCATAAAGTTGCAATCCGCCATGAGGAATTTACCTACCCATTGATTGACTGGATATATTCCGGTGATTTCAAAGCTGATTGGGCGATAAAAATTGATACGCTAACTGCAATCATGCTGGTTGTGGTCACTTGGGTTTCGGCGCTTGTGCATCTATTTTCTATCGGTTATATGGCGGAAGACCCACACAAGCCGCGCTTTATGGCATATCTCTCACTCTTCACATTCTTTATGCTGGTGCTGGTAACGGCAGATAATTTCATTCAGATGTTTGTTGGTTGGGAAGGCGTTGGGCTTTGCTCATATTTGCTAATCGGTTTCTGGTTTAAAAAAGAATCTGCGAATGCCGCCGCGATGAAAGCTTTTGTCGTAAATCGTGTCGGTGATTTCGGTTTTATATTGGGAATCGCCGCAGTATATGTTCTTTTTGGCAGTGTTGAATTTGCAGAAATATTTAAAAATCCGGCATCTGCTGTTGATGTATATTGGGATATTCTCGGCTATCAAGTGCATGCGATTACGCTTACCACAATATTATTATTTATCGGTGCGATGGGAAAATCTGCTCAGTTTGGTTTGCATACATGGCTGCCGGATGCGATGGAAGGGCCGACTCCGGTTTCCGCGCTTATTCACGCGGCAACGATGGTAACTGCGGGAGTGTTTATGCTGGCGCGGGTTTCTCCGCTTATTCAATATGCACCGGAAGCATTAGCATTTATTGCGGTTATTGGTGGAATCACGGCGATTTTTGCAGCAACTATCGCCCTCACGCAAAATGACATTAAAAAAGTTATCGCCTATTCCACCTGTTCGCAGCTTGGCTATATGGTTTTCATCTGCGGTCTTGGTGCTTATTCTGCCGGAATTTTTCATCTTGCTACTCATGCCTTCTTCAAGGCATTATTATTCCTTGGTGCCGGTTCGGTTATCCATGCCATGCATCACGAACAGGATATGCGCAAAATGGGCGGGTTATGGCGCAAAATAAAATTCACCTATGTGATGATGGCGATTGGCTCGCTGGCAATTATTGGTGCACCGCTTTTTGCCGGATATTATTCCAAAGAAGCGATTCTGGGGATTGCTTATCACACAGATTCTAATGTTGCGCAATTTGCATTCTGGATGGGCGCGCTGACAGCATTGCTCACCGCATTTTATTCGGCGCGTTTATTCTTCCTCACCTTCCACGGAAAACCACGTGACCAGCACGCATATGACCACGCGCATGAATCACCTTGGGTGATGCGGATTCCGCTTTTGCTGCTTGCTATCGGTGCGGTATTTAGTGGCTATTATGGTGAAGAGATTCTGCATATTTTATCACCGGTAGGAGAGTTCTGGAATGGCGCTTTGGTAACAGCAGGTGCGCATCATAATCCTCTTGAGCATATTCATCCGCCGCATTGGATTGTGCCTGCCTCAATCAGTGCCGCGCTAATCGGAGCAATTATATATGGCTGGAAGTTGGGCGTTGCCCGCAAATTGGCGGAAATACTTGCGCCATTATATAAATTATCATTCAATAAATGGTATATTGATGAGATTTATGATGCGGTATTTGTGCGACCTTACAAGAAATCTGCAAATATTCTATGGCGCATTATTGATGCAAAAATTATAGATAATATGCCAAACGGTGCAGCCTTGGCCTCAAAATATATTGCAGCAGGTTTGAGTAGATTGCAATCCGGCTATATATATCAATATGCATTTGTAATCGTTGCATCGATTCTTATGATTTTAACTTACTATTTATGGTTTTAGGGCAGTAGAAAATGGAAAATATGCCGATATTATCAATAACAATATTCCTCCCGATTATCGGGGCGTTGGCGATATTGCTGATGGCGCGCGGGGAGGAAGAAGCAATTCGCAAGAATGTGCGGCATACGGCGCTGATTACTACAATCACCACATTCCTTTGCTCTCTTGGCATATTATTCAATTTTGATTCTAGCGCTACAGGCTATCAATTTGTGGAAAAAGCTGCATGGGTCGAGGGCTATAATATTGATTACCATCTTGGTATAGACGGGATTTCCCTGACCATGATTTTGCTAACAACAATCCTTATGCCGCTTTGTGTTCTGACCAGTTGGCGGCTGCAAAACCGTATCAAGGAATATATGATTTGCTTCCTTCTGATGGAGGGAATTATCATCGGGGTATTCGCAGCACTTGATATCGTGCTGTTCTATCTATTCTTTGAGGCGGTGCTGATTCCGATGTTCCTGATAATCGGGATTTGGGGTGGCGATAACCGCGTTTATGCAGCGTTCAAATTCTTCCTGTATACATTAATCGGCTCAGTGCTTCTGCTAGTAGCAATATTATATATGTATAATTATGCGGGCACGACCTCAATTCCTGAACTTACCAAAATACTCCCTAATTTGCCGCTTGGTGTTGAGAAATGGCTCTGGCTTGCGCTTTTTGCCTCATTCGCCGTAAAAGTGCCGATGTGGCCGTTCCATACTTGGTTGCCCGATGCTCACGTGCAAGCGCCAACAGCAGGTTCGGTAATTCTGGCAGGTGTGCTATTGAAGCTTGGCGCATATGGTTTCTTACGCTTCTCATTGCCGATGCTTCCTGAAGCTAGCCATCATTTCCAGAGTATGATTTTTGTCCTTAGCTTAGTGGCGATTGTTTATACCTCGATGGTTGCCTTCGCGCAGTATGATATGAAAAAGCTTATTGCCTATTCATCAGTTGCGCATATGGGTTTTGTGACTATGGCGATTTTTACTTTTAACCATCAAGGTTTAGACGGCGCTATCTTCCAAATGATTTCGCATGGTATCGTTTCCGGCGCATTATTCCTTTGTGTCGGCGTTGTATATGAGCGTATGCATACGCGCGAAATTGCGAGGTTTGGCGGGCTGACGGCAATCATGCCGAAATTCGCAATCTTCTTTATGATATTCACCATGGGTTCAGTTGGGCTGCCGACAACCAGCGGCTTTGTCGGAGAATTTTTAACCTTCATGGCGGTGTTTAAGGTGAATTATATAATGGCTGCAATTGCTGCGAGTGGTGTGGTTCTGGGCGCTATTTATATGTTATGGCTATACAGAAAAACTATGTTTGGTGAGATAAAAGAGGAATGCAAAACCATGCGTGATTTAAACGGCAGGGAATTAATTTGCCTATCAGTTTTATCAATCGGCGTGATTGTTTTGGGTTTATATCCAAATATGATATTCCGTCTGATTGACGTTCCCGTAGAAACTATTATTCAGCAGGTATCACGATGAAAGAAAATCTACTTGCAGCATTACCCGAAATAGTTCTGGCACTTGGTGCAATGTCAATGATGATGCTCGGCGTATTCTATAAAGCCACGGCGCAAGGTAGAATGTCTACAGTTGCACGCGGTTCTTCTGTGTTAATCATCATCGCTCTTGCCGCGCTTTCCTATACGGTAGGAATGAAGGGAAGTTTCTTCAATAATATGTTCGTTATGGATGGGTTTGCCTTATTCATAAAAGCGGTTCTGATATTCAGCGCCGGAATGGTTTTGATTATGAGTAATCACTATCTGGAAAAGAATTCTGAGAAAATCGGCTTTGAATATCCGATACTTATAATGCTCTCATTATGTGGTATGCTGATGATGGTTTCTGCGAATAGTTTGCTTTCCCTATATATGAGCTTGGAATTGCAAAGCTTGAGCCTTTATGTGCTCGCAGCAATTCGCCGCGATGATAGCAAGGCTTCGGAAGCGGGAGTAAAATATTTCGTGCTGGGTGCGTTGGCGAGCGGAATCATGCTCTATGGAATTTCGTTGATATATGGTTTTTCAGGAACGGTGGGTCTTGATGAGCTGAAGCAGATAATTTCTGGTAGTACAGAGCTGGGCAATGGCATGATAATCGGATTGGTTCTGCTGGTTTGCGGTCTATGCTTTAAAATCTCGGCAGCTCCTTTTCATATGTGGACACCTGATGTTTATGAAGGTGTGCCGACTCCGGTTACAGCATATTTTGCGATTGTGCCGAAACTTGCAGTAGCGGCATTTTTGGTGCGTCTTTTATTTGATACATTTGGCAGTTTTGTCGGTCAGTGGCAGGATATCGTTATTATTATCTCAATATTATCCATGTCAGTTGGGGCGTTTGCCGGGATATGGCAACAAAATATCAAGCGCCTGCTTGCCTATAGCTCAATTGCAAATATGGGTTATGCGCTTGTGGGAATTGCTGCGTTTAATGAATCTGGCGTGCAGGCTTTGCTGATATTCATGGTGATATATATGCTTTCCAGCATTGTTATTTTTGCCGTAATTTTAAATATTGATGTGCGTGATAGTGACGGAGAAAAAGGCTTGGAGAAAATTGAGCATTTAAACGGGTTTGCAAAAAATAATCCAATAACCGGAATGCTGATTGCTCTGGTGATGTTCTCGATGATTGGTTTGCCATTTCCGCCATTTGCCGGATTCTTTGGTAAATTCTTTATCTTCAAATCTGCCATAGAAAGTGATTTATATGGTTTGGCTGTAATCGGTGTGATTGCTTCGGTTGTTGCTGCTTATTACTATTTACGAATTGTGAAGGTGATGTATTTTGACGAGCTTGGGAAAAATATTCGCGTGAACCTTGATTTGGAAGCTCATTCAAAACTCATAATCCTGATGGCAACGCTGGTGAGCCTGTTTATTTTCGTTTATCCGGGAAAATTCCTTGAATATGCGGCCTATGCAGCGCATAATATTTTTTAAGGAAGAGTCATGAATATCATAAAATTAAAAGAAGTTGATAACACTAATGAAGAGCTAAAACGCCGAGCCGCTCAAGGTGCGGAAAATCTAACCGCAATAATTGCCGAAAAGCAAACCGCAGGGCGTGGGCGCTATGGGCGTGTTTGGGAATCTGAAGCGGGTAATTTATATTGCTCAATATTGCTGCGTGACGTTGATATAAAAACCGCGCATCAGCTTGTCCATGTGGCGGCGCTTGCAGTGGTTGAAACCGTGGAGTCATATTTATTTGATTCTAAAATCACCTTAAAATGGCCGAATGATGTTTTGGTTGACGGCAAAAAAATTGCCGGAATTTTGCTGGAATCTTCGGGCACTGCCGACAAATTAGATTATGTAATTATTGGCGTGGGCATCAATGTTGAGTCTTGCCCTGATTATGCCACAAGCTTTAAGAAACATAATTCTGAGCAGAATCTCGAAGATATAGAGGAGCTTTTCTTGGATGTTTTTGAGGAATATCTGGAGGTGTGGAAAACTCCGGCACCTGAGGGTGGGTTTGAACGTATCGGAAATTTATGGATGCAGAATGCAGCATTTCTGGATGAACAAATCACCGTTAAACTTGCTGAGGAAAACATAGAGGGCATTTTCAAAGGGCTGACTGATAATGGCGAAATGGTGCTAGAGAAGGGCGGTAAGGAAGAAATTATCTCTTACGGAGAAATTTATGCTTCTGGCAATTGATGTCGGCAATACGAATATAAATCTGGCAGTTTTTGCAGGCGAAGAAATCGCTGCCAAATGGCGGGTGGCGACAATTGATAACCGCACAGCAGATGAATATATCGCGCTCATAACCCAGCTTATGAGTAATAGCGAGATTCGTCCCAAAGATATCGGCGATATAATAATCAGCTCAGTTGTGCCGCCGATTATGATGCATATCAACAAAATGTGCCGGATATTATTCAACAAAGACCCGCTTATTATCGGCAAAAATATTCATCCTAAAATAAAAGTTGAAATTGATAATCCGGATGAGCTTGGCTCGGATAGGATAGTAAACTCGATTTCCACTGCTCGGATGTTTGGTGCACCTGCAATCATCATAGATTTTGGCACGGCGACTACATTTGATGTGGTTGATGCAGAGGGTGCATATATTGGCGGTGTAATTGCACCG
>PCXJ01000031.1:0-467 GCA_002787615.1 Alphaproteobacteria bacterium CG11_big_fil_rev_8_21_14_0_20_44_7 | reverse complement strand
CGGGGATGAGCCAAGATACCGTTGACGACATTATGAATGTCCATAAAAAACTGGAAGATAAGCCAATGCTCCAAAGCCTGATAAGCAAACAGGGCTGGAGCAAAGTGAAAGTTGTGGCGACGATTGCCAGACCGGAAACGGAAAAATTCTGGGCGGAAAAAGTGCAGGTAATGGCCAAGGGAACGCTAAAAACTTTTGTAAAAGAGCTGAGAAAGGAAGAAAATACGGTTACGTCAGGTGGGCAAACGGGACTTTTCGCGGACATCACCCCTCCCCCCACCCCGACAAGCCTTGTCGGCCGACAAGGCTTGTCGCTCGTAAAAGCGGCGGTGCCCGGGCACGAGATTTGGCCCGGGCCAAGTACACCAATGGAGGCAAGCCAAAAAACGCCTATCACTTTTAAGCTGGACGCCGACACCGAATCAAAACTAAGAGTTTTCAAACGGCGGATGGAGAAGAAAACAGGG